>DVJD01000055.1 GCA_018710785.1 Candidatus Fimimorpha excrementavium | reverse complement strand
GCGCAGAAAAATCTTAGTACCGCTACGTTTTTCACGGAGCGAGAGCGCCCCGACAGGGAAAAGGTTCGCTCTCTCCGACCGTCCGGATTCCCATTTTGTTCACAATTTATTTACTCATGCGTTTGTCCTGGGTTTCTGGAAAGTACATATTGACATTGGGCGCGATTGATGTTATTTTGGATGTGAACTTGGTGAATTTTGAGATTGGGAGGATAAGCAGTGAAGCGGAAGAGAAATTCCATATTGTCGTTTGTATACGCCGTGTTTGTGCTAATGCTTTTTCTGGTTTCTAATCCATATTCGGATGATTTAGGTACAGAAGTAATAACACAGTATCCGGAGGAAACGTTCAATTCACAGATCTGTGCTTCCAGTATCCGGGATGCCTCTGATACCGGCGGATTTTGCTGGGGGATGGCGGCAAAGCCTGCTGTGCCTTATAATATTCAGAGGGCAACAAATGATATCGGGAAGTCGGCATTTGCTTTTGCCGCTGTTCTTTTGGTGTTAAGTCTCTCTTTGTGGCTGGCGAAGAGGGCTTTTTTATCGTATCTTCAGCTGTATCTGTTTGTGTGGCCCCGCTTTTTGTTTGAACTGTCGGCAAGACAGAAAAAAGACGGGAAAAAAAGATTGGCAATGGTTCAAAGACAAACGCAGGGATATGCCTGCGCATTAGGAATGGGATTGTTTGATACAAAAAGGAGATAATAAAAAATGAACTATCTGGTTAGTGCGATTAAGCATCAGCCGCCGGGAAGACTGATCACCATTGGTTTTGCGACAGTGATCCTGTTGGGAGCACTGCTGCTTCTCATGCCTTTCTCTGTAAAAGAAGGGGCAGAAGTGAGCTTTATTGACGCACTGTTTACATCCACGAGCGCAGTCTGTGTGACTGGACTGATTGCCATTGATACGGCCGATCATTTTACGCCGCTGGGCCAGGGAATTGTGGCGGCGCTGATTCAGATCGGAGGCCTGGGAGTGACCTCAGTCGGAGTCGGACTGATCATAGCCGCCGGAAAACGGGTCAGCATCCGCAGCCGTCTTCTGGTGAAAGAGGCGCTGAATGTGGATAGCTATAAGGGAATCGTCAGGTTGGTAAAGTCGATTCTTCTAATGACGCTTTGTTTTGAGGGAATCGGAGCTGTTTTGAGTTTTGTGGTCTTTGTGCAGGATTATTCGCCGATCCATGCCTTGGGCATCAGTCTGTTCCACTCGATCGCCGCATTTAATAATTCGGGCTTTGATATCCTGGGCGGTCTCAGAAATCTGATCCCTTACCAGGATAATGTACTGCTGAATCTGACCACCTGTTTTCTGATCATATTCGGCGGTCTCGGCTTTATCGTTATTTTGGATATCCTGAAGCATCGGCGGTTTAAAAAACTGTCACTGCACTCTAAGGCAGTCATTGTGACTACCCTTATTCTGCTGGCCGTGGGTACGCTTCTTTTGAAAGCGACGGAAAATATCACATGGATGGGCGCATTTTTCCACAGCGTATCTGCCAGAACGGCAGGCTTTTCCACATATCCTATTGGAAGTTTTACCAATGCGGGATTGTTTGTTCTCTGCATTTTAATGTTTATCGGCGCTTCGCCGGGATCGACAGGCGGCGGTATTAAGACAAGTACATTTTTTGTATTGTTTGAGGCGACGAAAAGTGTGTTTGCCAAAAAGCCGCTTTCCTCGTTTCGAAGAAGCATTCCCAGGTCGGTTCTGTCAAAGGCCAGCATGATCACGATCCTTTCGGGCGGCGTGGTGTGCATTGCCACATTTTTGATGTGCATTTTGGAACCGGAATATGATTTCATCCAGCTTTTTTTTGAGGTGGTCTCTGCCTTCGGCACTGTGGGACTGTCCACGGGCATCACGCCGGAGCTGGGATGTGCCGGAAAGCTGGTGATTATCCTGGTGATGTTTATAGGGCGGCTGGGAGCTGTCACACTGCTTACCATGTGGATTAATCATCCGGAATCCAATATCCGTTATACAGAGGAATCCATCGCGGTTGGTTAAAGGATGGCAGTATAGGTATTTTGGAAAATACAGTCTTTGAGATATGTCGATTGAGAAAGGAAAAAGAGATGAAGAGGAAAAAATCAGAGGAGCGTTCCTACGGAGTCATCGGACTGGGGCGTTTTGGTATGGCGTTGGCCGTCACATTGGCCGAATCGAACAGTGAGGTTATTGTCATAGACCGGGATGAAGCGAAGGTGAAAGAAATCCGTCAGTATACGGAGTATGCATTTGTTTCTGAGGATCTGAATATTGAGACGCTGCGCGAAATCGGAATACAAAACTGCGATGTGGTTATCGTATGTATTGGAGAAAAAGTAGATGTCAGCATTCTGACGACGATGCGCGTGCTGGAGCTGGGCGTGCCCAATGTCATCGCAAAGGCACTGAGTCCGGAACAGGGCGCTGTCCTGAACAAGCTGGGGGCGAAGGTCGTATATCCGGAGCGGGATATGGCGCTGCGCCTGGGCAAGAAACTGATCTCCAACAATTTTATGGAATATATCACCCTGGACCACAGTGTGGAAATCCGCCAGATCCCTTCCACAAAGAAAATACAGGGAAAACGAATTGAAGAGATTGAAATCCGGCAAAGATATGGGCTGAATATCATTGCCATCGAAAATGGCGAGACAACCACGATTGAGGTGACGCCGGGCTACCGTTTCCGCGAAGGCGATATTTTGGTAGTTATCGGAAAGGTAACCAATATGGATCAGTTTGAAGCCACGATACGTTAAACACAGAAGGAAAAAGTCAAACTATGGAAACAACATTTTTAGCATTCTGGAATCAGGTGACATCAAGTCCGTCCATGGCATTGACCACACTGCTGACGCTTGGGGTAATTTTTGTCAACGGATGGACGGATGCGCCCAATGCCATCGCCACCTGCGTGACGACCCGGTGTCTGAGAGCGCGAACCGCCATCTGGATGAGTGCGTTTTTCAACTTTCTCGGTGTCTTTATCATGACGCAGATCAACAGCGCCGTGGCATCCACCATCAGTAATATGGTGGACTTCGGCAGCAGCACACAGGAAGCGCAGATTGCCCTGTGTGCCGCGCTGTTTTCTATCGTAATTTACAGTGTGGCAGCGTCTATTTTCGGCATTCCGACCAGTGAAAGCCACAGTCTGATTGCCGGATTGTCCGGCGCGGCTATCGCGATTCAGCATGGAATCGGGGGGATCAACGGCGCGGAATGGGTCAAAGTGATCTATGGACTGGTTCTCAGCCTGATCCTGGGATTCGTACTGGGATTCGTGGTATGTAAGGCCATCATCATCCTGTGCCGAAATGTGGAACGGCGCCTGGCGGATCGATTTTTTGCCGGGGCGCAGATCGCCGGAGCGGCAGCCATGAGCTTCATGCACGGCGCGCAGGATGGCCAGAAATTCATCGGCGTTCTGTTTTTGGGAATCGCCTTTTCCAATGGACAAAGTTCTGTCAGCGGCATGCTGATTCCGATATGGCTGATGCTGCTTTGCAGTACGGTGATGGGACTGGGAACCAGTGTCGGAGGAGAAAAAATTATCAAATCTGTGGGCATGGATATGGTGAAGCTGGAGCGTTACCAGGGATTTTCCGCGGATGTGGCCGGCGCCCTTTGTCTGCTGGCATCCAGCCTGTTCGGTATCCCGGTTTCCACCACCCATACCAAGACCAGCGCCATCATGGGCGTGGGCGCCGTGAAGCGCTTATCTGCCATCAATTTCGGCGTCGTAAAGGATATGATGCTGACTTGGATTTTCACATTCCCGGGCTGTGGACTGATCAGTTTTGTCATGGCCAAGATTTTTATGTTTTTGTTTTAACCGTTTCGCGGCAGTTTGTCTGTGCCGGAAAAAGGAGGCAGCCTAAGGGGCTTTATCATTGAAGGAGAATTACAAATGTCAAAAAAACAGGATGCATTTTATTTTGAAAATTTTATTGCGTGTGCGGAGTATTCCTGTCAGGCGGCCTATCTGCTGAAGCAGATTCTGACCGATTTTAATCCGCAGGACATGGAGGCGCGCAGGGAGGAAATCCATGCCATCGAGCATGCGGCGGACGAGAGAAAGCACCAGCTGACCGATCGACTGGCAAAGGCCTTCATCACACCTATCGAGCGGGAAGATATGGTGGAGCTGAGCCATCGGATTGATGATATAACAGATAAGATTGAAGAAGTATTCATTCGTGTGTATATCAATCAGGTGACATCCATCCGGCCGGAAGCGCTGGCCATGCTGGATATTGTGACCCGGTGCTGCGAGGAAGTCTGTGTTCTCTTAAAGGAGTTTGCTGATTTCCGCCGTTCTAAAAAATTAAAGGACTGTATCATTCATATTAATTCCATGGAAGAAGAGGCCGATGCCATTTTTATTTCCAGCATGAGAAATCTGCATGACAAGCAGGCTGACGTCTTTCATGTCATCGCATGGCGGGAAATTTTTGAGTTCCTGGAAAAATGTGCCGATGCGTGCGAACATGTGGCGGACAGCGTGGAAAGTGTAGTCATGAAGAATTCCTGATATCTGGTAGCATTGCCCAGATCAGGGGGAATCAGTAAGGATTCGGGAAACAGGAGAGAGGGGCAGGGTGGGCTGCCCGAAACAGGAGGAAGAGAATGGCAGAAGAGTTAGCCGGATTGTCGGTACAGGAAGTGGAAGAGAGACGGCGCAGAGGAGAAGGAGGAAGCGCTCCGGAATCGGTGACAAAATCCAGGCGTGCGATCGTTCGTGAAAATGTGGTTACCCTATTTAACCTGCTTAACTTTATCATCGCAGGACTTTTGCTGGCTGTGGGAGCCTATACAAATGTTATATTCATTGCGATTATTTTGCTGAATATCGTCATTGGAATCGCCCAGGAGTTTAAGGCGAAAAAGCTGGTAGATGAATTGTCCATCTTAAACCGTCCCCATGTGCGGGTTCGCCGGGATGGCAAAACCATCCAGATAGAGCCGGAGGAATTGGTGAAGGACGATATCATGATCCTGGAGAGCGGAGATCAGATCTGCAACGACGGAACTGTGGTGGAGGGCATGATCGAGGCCAACGAATCCCTTCTGACCGGTGAGAGCGACGGGATCATAAAGGAAAAAGGGAGTGAGCTGTTCTCCGGCAGCTCCGTCATATCCGGAAAGGCCTATGCCAAAGTGACCCATGTCGGCGGCGAAAATTACGCGGCCCGGCTGGTCAGCGAAGTGAAGAAAGAAAAGCAGGTTCAATCGGAACTTTTGGGTTCCATGAAGCGGGTGACCAAGTTTACCAGCCTTCTCATCGTTCCTTTGGGGATACTCCTGTTTATGGAAGCGCTTTGGCTTCGGGATACCTCTCTGCGCGATTCGGTGGTGTCTTCCGCAGCCGCTCTTCTGGGTATGCTGCCCAAGGGACTGGTGCTTTTGATTTCCGTATCTCTGGCCAACGGTGTCATCAAGCTGGCTAAAATGAAGATCTTGGTGCAGAATATTTATGCGCTGGAGACTCTGGCCCACGTGGATGTGCTGTGTCTGGATAAGACGGGAACCATTACCGATGGAAGGATGAAGGTACAAGCCGTGCATGCCATGACGGGAGAGGAGCGAACTGTCACGGATCGTCTGGTGCAGTCGTATCTGGCGGCCAGCGATGACAAAAATGCCACCGCCATGGCGCTGCGGGAGGAATTTTCCAGCCAGGCCCATATCCGGGGAGTGGCTAAGATTCCCTTTTCTTCCAAACGGAAATGGGGAGCTGTGGCGCTGGAGAGTGGGGAAACCATCTTTGTGGGAGCGCCGGATCGTCTGATGAAGACAGTATCTCCGGTTATCGACCAGGCTATGGAGCAGGGGATGCGTGTCATCGTCATCGCCAAAAGCGCCGGGATCTGGACGGATGGCGAGCGCCTGCCGGAGCATGTGGAGCCGTTTTATACAGTGGTTTTGGAAGACAATATCCGTCCCAACACCAAAGAGACGCTGGAATATTTCCGGAAAGAAGGGGTGGATGTCAAGATTATCTCAGGCGATCATGTGCGCACGGTATCTATGATTGCCAAAAAAGCAGGATTGGCCCGGTACATGGATGCCATTGATTTGTCCGCCGTACAAGAGC
This sequence comes from Candidatus Fimimorpha excrementavium, assembly GCA_018710785.1. GTDB lineage: Bacteria > Bacillota > Clostridia > Lachnospirales > Lachnospiraceae > Fimimorpha > Fimimorpha excrementavium. The sequence goes on along the minus strand of DVJD01000055.1, from coordinate 30,114 downwards.
CCATTGATTTTGATGGCATCTGTGAAAAATATGCAGTCTTTGCCCGGGTGACGCCCAACCAGAAGAAAGAACTGGTGATGGCACTGAAGCGCCGGGGACACCATGTGGCCATGACGGGAGACGGGGTCAATGACCTTCTGGCGCTTCGGGAAGCGGATTGCTCCATCGGAATTGCGGATGGCAGCGATGCCAGCCGCCAGATTTCGCAGATTGTGCTGCTGGATTCCGATTTTACGAATCTTCCCCATGTACTTTTGGAGGGGCGCCGGGTGATCAACCATGTGACCCGTACAGCCGGGGTATTTTTTATCAAGACCCTGTATTCCATGATGGTTTCCCTCTTCTGTCTGCTGGCCAATCTCCCGTTCCCGTTTATTCCGATTCAGATTACACTGATCGATGCCTGCATTGAGGCGTATCCGTCCTTTATCACCATCTTTGAGTCCCACACGGAAAAGATCCGCGGCACGTTCTTAAAGACGGTGCTGGCCAATGCGTTCCCCTATGCCCTTACAGTGACGGGAATGATCGTGGCTATCTCCCTAGCTGCGCCGTTTTCTGCCGAGGAAAATCAGACGGTGATGTATCTGCTGCTTATTTTGCTTTCCATGACCGCAGTGATTCGAAGCTGCTATCCGTTTACAAAGCTTCGTACCTTCCTCTGTGTGACCATGGTCATCGGTACATTCACGGCCCTGGCGCTGTTTACCCCGCTGTTTGAAATCAGCGCAGTCACAGGAGACATGCTGAAATATCTGGCGGCAGCCTTTGGTCTCATGCTGGTGGTGCTTCTCCTGCTGCTGGCGGGGAAGAAATACGCGGAAGACCGCAGAAAAGACAGAAGCAGACTTATGAACCGGACAAACGTCTGACCATTAAATCAAGAAACGCTTCCATCTGTGGAGTCAGCCATTTATTCTTGTGATAAATGAGCTGGCTCCACATTTCTATTTCCGCAAAAGGCGTGGAAAGGACCGCCAGCTGGCCGGAGTCCAGATAGTCCTGAATGACAAAACGGGGCAGAAAAGAGATGCCGACATTTTCCAGCAGCATGCCTTTTATAACATCCGTATTGCCGGTTTCCCGCCGCTCCATGACCTTGACCCATTCGGGAAAATTGGACATCCGGACAACCATCGGGCTGCTGAAGGAAACGGCCTGTGCAGACGGCAGAAAAATTACCGCGTAGGGACTTATGTGTACTAAATTAAAAACATGGGGAAAAGCTCTTGATATTCCCTTCACAAAGTGCTATTTTTGAAATGATAAAGGCGATTAGTAAAGGCTAACCACCTAAACAGTAAACAGGATCCCGCCTGAATCGATTCAGCGGGGAACAGTATAAAATTAGGAAGGTGATTTTACAATGGCACAGGAAGCATGGGCAGGATTTAAAGGAAGAATATGGAAAGAGGATGTGAATGTAAGAGACTTCATTCAGCATAACTATGAACCATATGACGGCGATGAGTCGTTTCTGGTAGGCCCGACAGAAGCAACGGATAAACTGTGGGGAGAACTGCAGAAGCTTCAGAAAGAAGAACGTGCAAAAGGCGGCGTTTTGGATATGGAGACCAAAGTGGTTTCCGGTCTGACCGCATATCCGGCTGCTTATATCAACGATGACATGAAGGATCTGGAAAAGGTCGTAGGTCTTCAGACAGATAAGCCTCTGAAGCGTGCGTTTATGCCGTTTGGCGGCATTAAGATGGCAGAGCAGGCCTGCACCACATATGGATACGAACCGGATCCGGAACTGGATAAGATTTTTACACAATATCATAAGACACATAACCAGGCAGTATTTGATGCCTATACACCAGAGATGAAAAAGGCTCGTCACAACAAGATTATCACAGGTCTGCCGGATACATACGGCCGCGGACGTATCGTAGGCGATTACAGAAGAGTGGCTCTTTACGGTATTGATTTCCTGATTGCAAAGAAACAGGAAGATTTGGCAAACTGCGGCGACGGAACTATGACCGATGATGTGATCCGTCTGCGTGAAGAACTGGCAGAGCAGATCCGTGCTTTGAAGCAGATGAAGGAAATGGCTGCCATCTATGGATTTGACATTTCCAAACCGGCTACCAATGCCAAGGAAGCAGTACAGTGGCTGTACTTCGGATACTTGGCTGCCATTAAGACACAGAACGGCGCTGCCATGAGTGTTGGCCGTGTATCCACATTCCTGGATATCTATATGCAGAGAGATCTGAAGAACGGCGTGATCACAGAGTCTGAGGCGCAGGAACTGATCGACCATTTCGTTATGAAGTGCCGTATGGTGAAGTTCGCAAGAATTCCATCTTACAACCAGCTGTTCTCCGGTGATCCGGTATGGGCTACTTTGGAAGTGGCAGGCCTTGGTATGGATGGCCGTTCCATGGTTACAAAGACCGATTACCGTTTCCTGCATACACTGGAAAACATGGGACCATCCCCGGAACCAAACCTTACGGTTCTGTACTCTTCCAGACTGCCGGAAACCTTTAAGAAATATGCGGCGCTGATCTCCGTAAGAACCAGCTCCATTCAGTATGAGAATGATGATGTGATGCGTCCGGTATGGGGCGATGACTATTCTATCTGCTGCTGTGTATCTGCGACACAGACAGGTAAGGAAATGCAGTTCTTCGGTGCCCGCGCAAACCTGGCAAAATGTCTGCTGTACGCTATGAATGGCGGCCGTGATATGAAGACAAAAGAACAGGTTGGACCGGAACTGAGACCAATCACATCGGAATATTTGGACTACGATGAAGTAATGCAGAAATACGATGTGATGATGGATTGGCTGGCAGGACTGTATGTCAACACACTGAACCTGATTCAGTATATGCATGATAAATATTACTATGAAGCAGCTGAGATGGCGCTGATCGATACCGATGTGAGACGTACATTTGCAACCGGTATTGCAGGATTTTCTCATGTAGTAGATTCCTTAAGCGCAATCAAGTATGCCAAGGTAAAACCGATCCGTGATGAGGACGGCATGATTATGGACTTCGAGACAGAAGGAGATTTCCCGAGATACGGAAACGATGACGACCGTGCAGATGATATCGCGGTATGGCTGTTAAAGACCTTCTTAACAAAGATTAAGAAGAGACACACCTATCGTAACTCTGAGCCGACCACATCCATCCTTACAATTACATCCAATGTAGTATACGGAAAAGCTACAGGAAATATGCCGGATGGAAGACGTGCCGGAGAACCGCTGTCTCCAGGTGCTAACCCAAGCTACGGTGCAGAAAAGAATGGCCTGCTGGCTTCCTTAAACTCGGTTGCAAAACTTCCTTATGAGTATGCCCTGGATGGTATTTCCAATACACAGACTATCAATCCAGGCGCACTTGGCCATGATGAAGACGAGCAGAAGAAGAACCTGGTTCAGGTTATGGACGGCTACTTCGATCAGGGCGCTCATCATCTGAATGTCAATGTATTCGGACGTGAAAAACTGGTGGATGCAATGGAACATCCGGAAAAGGAAGAATATGCAAACTTCACCATCCGTGTATCCGGATATGCAGTTAAGTTTATCGACCTGACAAGAGAGCAGCAGCTGGATGTCATCGCCAGAACCTGCCATGAAAGAATGTAATTGTTCGGAGTAGTGCTATGGTGACAGGGAATATTCATTCCCTTGAAAGCTTCGGTTCCGTGGACGGACCGGGCGTCCGGTTTGTGGTATTCGTGCAGGGCTGCAGGATGCGCTGCCAGTTCTGCCACAATCCGGACACCTGGAAGACGGATGAGAATCAGATTGTGACGCCGGATGAGCTTCTGGAAAAAGCCCTGCGTTACCGCGGGTACTGGGGAGCGGAAGGCGGAATCACAGTGAGCGGCGGAGAACCTCTTCTGCAGATGGACTTTATGCTGGAATTTTTCCAAAAGGCCAAGGCAGAAGGGGTTCATACCGTTATTGACACAGCGGGCAATCCATTTACGAGGGAAGAGCCGTTTTTTGGCCAGTTTCGGGAATTGATGAACTACACGGACCTTCTCCTGCTGGACATCAAAGAAATCGATCCGGACAAGCACAAAAAGCTGACAGGCTTTGACAATGCCAATATTCTGGATATGGCGCAGTACCTTTCTGAGATCGGCAAACCGGTCTGGATCCGCCATGTGCTGGTACCGGAACGCAGCGATTTCGACGAGGATCTGGTTCGCCTGGATGCGTTTTTGAAGACACTTTCCAATGTTCAGAGGGTAGAAGTGCTTCCTTACCATACATTGGGCGTGTTTAAATGGAAGGAGCTGGGTCATGCCTATCCGCTGGAAGGGATTGATCCGCCGTCCAAGGAACGGGTGGAGAATGCCAATCGGCTTCTGCACACAGAAGATTACAAGGGATATTTAAAATAAGAAAGCGGTCCTGCCGGGGCGTTTCCCATGGGCAGAGGCCGGAATACGATATTGGCACAGGGGATGCTGCGGATTGGGCAGTGTCCCCTGTTTTGAATTTTAGGAATACAAAGCGATTTTCCTGCGGTGGGATTGACAAGAGGAGGAGGATCGGGTAAAAATGAGGTAATGAGAAAGCGCGGAAAGGAGACTGCCATGAGGATTTTGATTGCGGAAGATGAGCGGGATTTGAATCGTCTGCTGAAAAAACGGCTGACGGAGGCCAATTATAGTGTGGATGCCTGCTTTAACGGAGAAGAGGTGCTGGAATATCTGGCCTGTGCCGAATATGACGCGATGATTTTGGATATCATGATGCCGAAGATGAACGGACTGGAAGCTTTGAAAAAAATTCGGGCCATGGGAAATCATGTTCCCATTCTTTTTCTGACTGCCAGGGACAGTGTGGAGGATCGGGTCAACGGACTGGATCTGGGGGCAGATGATTATCTGGTGAAACCATTTGCATTTGAAGAGCTGCTGGCCAGAATCCGTGTCATGCTGCGGAAGCCGTCAGGGGAAAAGAGTTCGTCTCTGCAGATTGGCGATATGGAGATGCGGCTGGATACCCAGCAGGTGTTTCGTCAGGGAAAGGAAATCAAACTTTCCGGAAAAGAGTTTTCCATCCTCCGCTATATGGCCCAGAATGCCGGGGTGGTTTTGTCCAGAGATAAGCTGGAGCAGCATATATGGAATTATGATTATGCCGGAGGTTCCAATGTCATCGATGTGTACATCCGATATCTGAGAAAGAAACTGGATGATCCGTTTGAGGAAAAACTCATCCATACGGTGCGGGGAAGCGGATATGTTTTGAGAAAAGAAAGGGAATGATAGATGGCATATGGAAAAAAACTTTCGCTGAAGGCGAAATTGACGCTTTTGTATACAACATTGATGGCGGCAGTCGTCTGTGCCGCGCTGGTTCTTTTGTTTTCCGTCAGCAATCAGGAGATTCTCTCCACCGTGCAGAGAAAACTGAGGGACAGGGTTGCAGAGGCAACGGAAGATGTGACGTATCGAAACCGAGATCTGCACTTTGATTCCGATCTGATGGAATTAAAGGATAACGTATATCTTTCTCTATATGATACAAACGGTGTTCTTTTGTACGGAAAGATTCCCTATGGTTTTGATCAGACCACCCAATTTCAGGATGGAAATCTGAGGGAGGTTGCATCCGGGAATGTGCGGTATTATGTCATGGATATGAGCAGCCTGGTGGATGGCTACGGGGATATCCTGATACGCGGAATCACCTCCGTCGCCGAGGCGGAGGGAAATTTTAAGGCCATTCTGCGGGCGGCGTTCATCGTCTTTCCGCTGATAGTGGTATTTGCAGCCCTTTTGGGATACGGCATGACAAAGAGGACGCTGGCACCGGTAAAGAAAATCACGGAAACGGTTCAGGACATTCGCAGAAAATCCGATTTTTCCAGAAGAATTCATCTCGGTGAGGGAAAGGATGAGATTTATACGCTGGCAGCGACCTTTGACGGGATGCTGGATCAGGTGGAAAGCAGCATTCAGCGGGAACAGCAGTTTACATCCGATGTATCCCATGAATTGAGGACGCCCATTGCGGTTATTTTGATGCAGTGTGACGCGCTTTTGGAACGGAAGGATCTGGATTCACAGATCAGAGAGGAGATCGGCGTCATCCAGAAAAAGACCGCCGCCCTTTCGCAGATGGTGTCCCAGCTTCTGATTTTGTCCAGAGCCGATCAGGGGAGGGAAAAACTGGTGATGGAACAGCAGGATCTCAGTGAGCTTTTGGAAATCACATCGGAAGAAGCAAAGGAGCGGGCGGCGGAAAAAAACATTGCCGTCTACACAGATATTCAGCCCAATGTTATGAAAAAAGGGGATGAGACACTTCTCATACGCATGTGGATGAATCTTTTGAATAATGCCGTCTCCTATGGAAAAGAGGGCGGTCATATCTGGATTCATCTGTCACAGACGGCGGATTGCATCACCGCCGTGATACGGGATGATGGAATCGGGATCGGGAAAGAGGATCTGCCCCGTATCTGGGACCGGTTTTATCAGGCAGATCCATCCAGAAGCGGTTCAGAAAGCTCCGGACTGGGACTTTCCATGGTCCAGTGGATTGTAAAAGTCCACGGGGGAACCATACAGGCGGACAGCGAGCTGGGAACCGGCACCATATTCACAATCCGTTTTCCGGCAGACGGTTAAATCGTGCAGAAGAGGCGGCTGACTTAGCGGGTCATAGAAAAATGAAAAAGATTTGCGTTTTAATTTTTCTTTAATCTTTCTCTTTTATATTTTAAGTGTCAAGAGGGAACAGAGAAACACTTGAATACCATGACAGATAAAATCAAAATGAAAATAAAAACCAGGAGCATGATTGCGAAAGCAGCATGGCGGAAAGAATCATGGATAAGAGAAAGGAGAATGATTTTATGAGAAAGAAATCGTATATCGGGATGGCAGTAGCTGTTCTATTGACAGGCACACTTTTGTCGGGATGCGGCAGTACAGAGGCGGCATCGGTGACGCAGGGGAACGTTTCGGCAAGTCAGACTTTGGGCGTGCAGACAGAGCAGACAGCGCCCATGCAGGTACCCACCACAGCTCCGGTCCAGTCGCCGGATTCCACGCAGTCGGCGGTGGAAACAACCCCGGCTGCAAGTCAACCGGAAACCACCCAACCGGCGGCAGGCCAAGCAGCGGCAGAGACCACACAGCCGTTGACGGATACCGGTATTTCTCCGGATGCCGCAAAGGATATTGCTCTTCAGGATGCTGGCGTTCAGGAAGCGGAGGTCAGCGGGATACGGGTAAGACGGGAGAGGGAAGACGGCCGTGATATCTATGATGTGGAGTTTTATGTACAGAATAAAGAATATGATTATGAAATTGCCGCATTCTATGGGGAGATCCTGAGTTCTGATTTTGACATTGACGATGACTTTTATTATCCGGGAGGAACCCAGGCAGCGCCCACCGGGGCACAGGAGGGTGTCATCAGTATGGAAGAAGCTGCGAATCTCGCGCTGGCCAAAGTGCCCGGCGCCACATCAGAAAATATCCGGATTAAGCTGGACTGGGATGATGGAAGACAGTTCTATGAGGGAGACATCTATTATAATCAAAAGGAGTATGAGTTTGAGATGGATGCCGCCACGGGAGATTTTTTGGAATGGAGTGAAGAAAGTATTTATCAATAGGAAGAAACGAGGTAAAATAGAAAAGATCTCGAACCATATCAAGCAGGCAGCGCCCGGTATGGTTTATGGGAGAGGGGAGAGATTCCCTCTCCTTATTGTATGCAGAAAAAATGGGACAGGCATGAAATTCGACATTCTGTCATGTGCTGTCTGACAGGAAAAGCAGGAGGAAGGGCGAGATGGAAATAAGAACGTATCAAACGGGTGATTGGAAAGAAATGGCAGAACTGTTTTATGATACGGTACATACGGTAAATGCTAAGGATTATACGGCGGTACAGCTGGATGTCTGGGCCACGGGCCATGTGGACGGACAGGCGTGGGAATCTTCTTTTGGGGAACATGATACCAGAATCGCCGAGGAGGACGGCCATATCATCGGATTTGCGGATATGGATGAAAACGGATATCTGGATCGGCTCTATGTCCATAAAGATTATCAGGGAACAGGGGTGGCAAGCGCGCTCTGTGACTGTCTGGAGCAGGCGCACAAGGGCAAGATATTCACCACCCATGCTTCCATAACCGCCCGTCCTTTTTTTGAAAAACGGGGATACCGGGTGAAAAAAAAGCAGCAGGTGGAGCGAAGAGGGATCTTTTTGACCAATTTTGTGATGGAGAAAACGTATGAAGACGGCCAAACCATTGATTTGAGCGGAAGGTGGACGGTGGCGCTGGACCGGGAAGGGATAGGCGAAGGACAGCACTGGGAAGAAAAAGAATTTTCGGATGAGATTCAGATTCCCGGCATCCTCCAGTCCCAGGGGTATGGCGATCCGATCACAAAAAAGACGGACTGGGTGCAGAGTCTCTATGATCCGCTCTGGTATGAACGGGAAGAATATCAATATGGACAGGAAAATGGGGTAAATGTTCCGTTTCTCAGCCAGCCGCCCAGACACTACACGGGAAAAGCCTGGTATCAGACGCGCTTTCATGTCTCAGAGAATCAGGAGAATTTGTGGAGCCGCCTGTATTTGGAATGCACCAGGTGGAAGACAAGCGTGTGGGTGGACGGAAGAAAAATCGGAGAAGAACGTTCCCTCTGCACGCCCCATTGCTTTGAACTGGGGCAACTGACAGCGGGCGATCATCGCCTTGCCATCTGTGTGGATAATGGATGGCAGCTTCCCTACCGGCCGGACGGCCATGGAGTATCGGACGCGCTGGCAGCCACCTGGAATGGGCTGGTGGGAAAAACAGAAATTCAGTTTGCACCCGTGGTGGAGATCGCAGCAGTCAAAGCAGAAACGGAGATCGATACCAGGAAGGCCAGATTCTGCGTGACGGTGTGCAATCACAGCGACGGGATGTGCCGGGCAGAATTGACTGTTGTCCAGGGAACAAGCGGGGATTCGCAGCGGGAAGAACAGGCGGCAGCCGTATGGGAGATTCCAGCGGGAAAGACAGAGGTGGTTTTGGAAACCATTTATCCGCAGGATACGCCGCTGTGGGATGAGTTTTCCACGCATTTGGAATCCGCGGCGGTGGTACTGGAAAGCCTCTGGGGTGTGCAGAAAAAAACAGTCACCTTTGGATTTCGCAGCATCAGCGTCAGGGATGGAATGTTTGTCGTCAATAACCGTCCTGCCTATTTCCGGGGAACCCATTTTGGCGGCGATTATCCCCTGACCGGGTATCCTTCCTGCCAGTTGGAATGGTGGAAACATGTGATGGATACCGTCAAAGAGTGGGGGCTGAATTATATTCGCTTCCATTCCTACTGCCCGCCGGAAGCTGCCTTTGAAGCCGCAGATCAGGCTGGGGTTTATCTGCAGGCGGAATGCGGGATGTGGAATGTATTCCGTGATGGGATTGAGATGAATGATGTGCTGATGGAAGAATCCAGGCGAATCGTGGATCGGTTTGGAAATCATCCGTCCTTTGTCATGCTCTCTCCCAGCAATGAACCGGCGGGAGATTGGCTGAATCCTCTGAAAAACTGGGTGAAACAGATCAAACGTTATGACGCAAGACGGTTATATACCATCCAGTCCGGCTGGCCTTATCCCATGCCTCCGTCCGAGATCACCGGAACCGATTATGTCTATTTTCACCGCTCCGGGTATGGCTTGGAGCCGGGAGGCACCATTCGAAACTGGCAGGGATGGAAAGGAAAGGATTACAGGGAATCTCTGAAAGGCATTTCCTATCCGGTCATTTGCCATGAACTGGGACAGTGGTGTTCCTATCCGGACTTTTCTGTGATTGATAAGTTTACGGGGTATATGCATCCGGGAAACTATATTGTGTTCAGAGAAAGTGCAAGGACGAATCACGTGCTTTCGCAGAACCGCGAATTTGTTTATCATTCCGGGCGTCAGCAGGCGGCCATGTATAAGGAAGACTTGGAAGCCAACTTCCGCACGCCCCATCTGTATGGGTTTGAGCTTTTGGATCTGCACGATTATCTGGGACAAGGAACGGCCCTGGTGGGTATCCTGGATCCATTCTGGGAGGAAAAAGGATATGTGAGCAAAGAAGAGTGGAAGCAGTTCTGCAGTGAGACGGTGGTACTCCTGCGCCTAAAACAATACACCTATGTGCAGGGAGAGGAGCTGAATGCCCGGGTGGAACTCTGCCATTTTGGCCCATATCCACTGAGACAGCAGACGATTTGGTGGAAAATCACGGATTCCCGGGGAATGGTGGTGGAAAACGGCGCCTTTGAAGCCATGGACATTCCCATCGGGAAAAATACGGAGGCGGGAACGCTCCAGGTATCCCTGGAAGGAATGCAGGCGCCCATGGAGTATACGGTGGAAGCGGGGATCGGCGATTCGGGGATCTCCAATACATGGAAGATCTGGATTTATAAAAAGCCGGAGGAAAACACTGCGTCGGAATATCTTCGAAAAAGAGAGGAAAAGCTGACGCCGGAAGATTCGTGCCTGTATACCCGTTCCTGGAAAGAAGCCTGCAGGGGGCTCCGGGAGGGAAAACGGGTGTTGTTTTCACCGGATCCGGCCTCCCTTTCCTATGACTGTCCGCCCCTCCGGTTCCGCCCGGTATTCTGGAATGCGCAGATGGGGCCCACCTGGGGGCGCGGAATGGGGATGATCTGTGACAGCAGCCATCCTGCTCTGAAGGGTTTTCCCACAGAGGCCAGCGGCGGATGGCAGTGGGAGCGAATTGTGGAAGGCGCCCGCGGGTTCCAGATGGGAGCGCTGCCGGAAGATGTGGAGATGATTGTGCAGCCCATTGACGAGTGGAACCGAAATTACAAATTGGGCATGATTTTTTCCTGCCGGGTGGGAAAAGGAAAGCTGCTGGCGGTCACTGCCGATCTGGAGCATGAGTGGAAACGGCGGCCCGAAGCGGCGGCTCTGTTTAAAAGCCTGTGGGACTACGTGAGCTCAGGCGAGTTTCAGCCGAGGGCCGCAGTGACGGAAGAAGCGCTTCGGGCCGCATACTTCCCCAATTACGGTATGGAACAGCTTGGCATCCAGGCTGTCTGGGAGGAAAATCCGCAGGAAGACCTTTCGGCGGTTCTGGACGGCTCGGCAGATACGTTTATCCGTCTGGAAGGAGGGCACCCGTATCACATCCGTCTGACTGCAGACCGGCCGGTGAAGCTGTCAGGGCTTTTGTATATGCCGCGTCAAAATCAGAGGGAACATGAGGGAGACATCCGGACATACCGTGTGGAATACCGATGCGGCGGGGAATGGAAGGAGGCGGCGGCCGGAAGACTTCCGTCTTCCTTTGCCCCCAAACCAATCGCCTTTGGCCGGACGGTGACGGCCAGGGAGGTACGCCTGACCGTCTTGGACGGATTCGGAGGAACGTCGGTTTCCTTTTGGAAAGAGGAGAGAGACGGATGGTATCAGACGAAAAAAGATGTTCAGGACCGCGTGCTTTCCATCGCCGTACTGGCATTTATGCTGGAAGAGGAAGTAAAAGAGAGGGAGACAGCCGGGCTGGCAGAGGAGAAAACTATAACGAGCGCCACGAAAGAAATTGATAATTAGAGATGGACTGGCAGCGGATAAAGAAAAGTATAAAAATGCAGAATATTGTTCTGGTTTCGTGTTCTTTTTGTGTGGTATACTGAAAAGTAACAGAAAGGCAGGAATAGTCGGAGATAAAATGGCCGTTCCTTCTGATTCCTGCGATTATTGGAATATGGGGAGAGAAAGGAGAAGGTAAGATGAAACATAATATCAAAGAAATCGCCCCCAATACCTGGTGTCTGAATGAGATGGCGGTGCAGTCATTTCTGGTGGTCGGAGAAGAGCGGGCGGCTCTGATTGATACGGGGGCCGGTATGGGAAATCTGGCAAAAGAAGTGAAGGAAATCACGGATAAGCCCCTGTATGTTCTGAATACCCACGGGCATGTGGATCATGCGGGAGGCAATGGGCAGTTTCCTGTGGTTTATTTGTCGGAAAAAGATTTTCAGGCCTCCATTGATATGTGTACCTATGAAAAGAGAAAGTGGTATGTGGAGACGAGAGTGGGAAGATTTTCTCCGGAACATCTGGAAGAAGCGCTGCAGTCACTGATTCCGGATCAGCCGTACAGCCGTATGGCGATTCGGGAGGGCATGGTGTTTTCTCTGGGCGGACATGATTTGGAAGTGATTGAGACTCCGGGACACACCCTGGGCTCGATTTGTTTCCTGGATCGTACCAACCGGCTTTTGTTCACCGGTGATATGGCCAATGATTCGGTTATCAACCATAAGAAGAGTGTAGGATATGGAACCACAGTGGAGACGTATCACCGCAGCATGGAAAAGCTCTGGAACCTGGATGGATACGATCAGGTAGTTCGGTTCCACGGGCAGCCGCTTAAGGGAAGAGAACAGGTGAAGAATCTGATCGGTCTCACCGGAAAAATCCTGGACGGGTCTCTCACTGGCATACAGGATAAGGCGGGAATCCGTGAAGGTGTCAATTACCGTTCGGAAGAGTTTCCCGGGATAGAGTTCTGGTGTGACGGCGACAATATTTTTGATGAATGACACAGAAGGGGATGCTGCCAATTTTGCGGCATCCCCGGAAAACATTATGGGATGGCATCAGCCAAAGAGATGGATCATGATTTCCGGACAAAACAAAAAGAGCTTCTGTATGAAGCCCTATCCATAAGCAGCGCTACCAGGATTCGAACCTGGAAATGCTGGAGTCAGAGTCCAGTGCCTTACCGTTTGGCGATAGCGCTTTATTCATTTTGTGTGCTGTGTTTGCTCTCGTTTCTCACAACGATATGTATTATATAACAGCCTGAAGAAAAAAGCAAGTGTTTTTTTGAAAAAATTTAAAAAATTTTTGGGATATTTTTTCGGGGTTTCTATGAGAAAAAAGAAAGAAAAAACAAGCCTGCGTGTTTGTTTTTTGGGATAACTGTGATATAATAGAACGCAACTATGTAGATTGACCGCTGATCCATATGGGATATGGTGTCTGCAAGAAACTGAGCGGAGAAGAGGCGAAAGGATTGATATGTACACATTTAGCAGCAGGGTTCGTTACAGTGAAATCGATGCGTCGGGAAACATCAGTTTAAATGCCATTATAAATTATTTTCAGGATTGTACGACGTTTCACTCGGAGGATGTCGGAAAAGGGATTCTGCGCCTGAAGGAAGAACACAAAGTATGGATGCTTTCCTCCTGGCAGATTGTGATAGAGAAGTATCCTGTTTTCGGGCAGAATATTATAATAGGAACACAGCCATATGATTTTAAAGGAATGTTGGGATTTCGAAACTTTGTCATAATGGATGAAAACAGATATCCAGTGGTAAAGGCCAACTCCATTTGGTGTCTTTTGGATACGGATACGGGAAGACCAATCCGTGTAAGTGAAGAAGACGCCGCCTGCTATGGGACGGGCGAAAAGCTGGATATGGAGTACGCGGACCGCAAAATCGCCATACCGGCAGGAGGCAAAGAAATGGAGCCGTTTTTTGTGCGTCCCCATCAGATCGATACAAACCATCATGTCAATAATGGAGAATATGTTCTCATGGCGCGGGAATATCTGCCGGAAGGCTGTGTGATCAGGCAGGTCCGGGCAGAATACAAGCGCCAGGCGGTTCTGGGTGATAAAATGCTGCCCACCGTAATCCGGGCGGATAACGGATATGTGGTTGTCTTGAATAATGAAAATAATTCCCCGTATGCGGTGGTGGAGTTTGTGCAGGAGTCAGAGGCATAGCGGATATGCCGGGCCGAGATTCGGGTTTCATAGGAATAAAAGGGAAATGGAGAAGGACATGATTGAATTAGGAAGAATACAGAAATTAAAGGTAATCAGAGAAAAGGAATTCGGTGTCTATCTTGGGGAAGAGGAATCGGGAACAGGAGTTTTGCTCCCAAAAAAGCAGGTCCCGGAGAATATACATGTGGGAGATGAATTGGAAGTTTTCATATATAAGGATTCCAGCGATCGTTTGATCTCAACGGTGCGCAGACCGAAACTGCAGTTGAATGAATTGGCCGTATTGGAGGTGGTGGACAAGGGGAAAATCGGCGCTTTTCTGGATTGGGGACTGGAGAAGGATCTGTTTCTTCCATTTAAAGAGCAGACAGCGCCGGTACGTCCGGGGGATCAATGTCTTGTGACACTATATATTGACAAAAGCGGCCGTCTCTGCGCGACGATGCGTGTATATGAATATCTGAGCGCAGACAGCCCATATAAAAAGGATGATCATGTTCATGGAATCATTTATCAAATCAATCCGCAGATCGGCGCTTTTGTGGCAGTGGATAATCAGTATTACGGCATGATACCTCAGAAGGAATTGTACGATACATATGGCGTCGGGGATCAGGTTTATGCCAGGGTTGTGAGAGTCCGGGAGGACGGAAAACTGGATTTGAGTCTGAGGGAAAAAGCGCATCTTCAGATGAACCGGGATGAGGAAACGATCCTGAAAGCCCTGGAAGAATTTGGCGGAGTTCTTCCCTTTGGAGAGAAAGCCTCTCCGGAAGTGATTAAAAGAGAACTTCATATGAGTAAGAATGCATTTAAACGTGCTCTTGGCGGACTTCTCAAGGAGAAGAAGATTCAGATTGGGGAGAGTTCGGTCCGCAGGATTTAGCTGAATGACGTTTCCTCCTTCTGGAGGTCATGAGATAGGTATGGATAAAATCATAGCAATTTTCCATCTCCTGCGGGGAGCAGGTGCCTAGCATGACCTCCAGATTATGTTTGGGTCCATAGTTGTCGGATTCTTTAATATATTGCGCGAGGGCGAGGTCGGAAAACGTGGTGCCCTCCAAAAGGTAATCATAGGAAAGCCCCAGGCATTCGTGGAGGCGGAGGATCATGGCGCTGGAAACGGGCCGGTCGCCGCGCTCCAGTGCGCCGAGATAGCTGACGGAAATTCCCAGAAGTTCACTTAACTGTGCCTGCGTCATATAGCGCAGCTGACGCTCATGACGGATCCGCTGGCCGATGCTTAAACGATTGCGGGCTTCGGGGGAAAGCTCTTTTTTGTCTTTTTTCATTTGTAAATCTCCTTTCATAATCAAACGATTATCTGTTCCGGCATGGCATCAGGATGCCAATGCCGGGACCATTGTCTTATTCCCAAAATTTTTGTTCATATTTTCCGCCTGACGTAAAATATATGGTATTATTGTATGATTAAATTATAATAAAGGAATAGTTGTTTGAAAAGCAACAAATTGTGTAGAAAAATGTGAAATTTTAGTTAAAATGTATACTTAAAGTAGCGATTTTGCAAATGAAATGAAAATTCTAACAAAAGACATTGCTGTTAATCGCTATCAGCCGGAGAAAATTATGTGAAAAATTAAGATTTTCGGTTCCATTTGGCTTGTATTTGATGTAAAATAAATAAAGAGGTAAGATGTGATAATGGATAAACAGCGAGCGGAGTGCCAATGTCTGTTTTGATCTGTTTGCGAGCATGATAGAAAGGAAAATATAATAGATGTTTAAGAATAAGAAAAGAAAAAAATTTCGCAGAAGAGTCTTCTTTTCTTTTTTGGTTATAGAGATTTTGATGTTTATCATATTCGGAGGTATTACCTATGTCGTTTATATGGATGAAACACAAAAAAGGAGTGATATGTCCATGGACTCTGTCGGTGAGCGCGTCCGAAAAACGCTGGAAGATGTTATGACGGGGATGCGGGAATATTATATTGGAATTTCGGATGATGACGGAGTGCAATGGCTTTTGGAACAGAATAATGTTCCGTATGAATCTTACAGCGGCTATATCGATGCGCAGAAGATGCTGCAGGGGAATTACTCCATAACAGAATATATAAAAGCGTATACATTCATAAATAGAAAAACCGGCTGGCTTCTCAGCGGAACCGGCATGTATCCGTTACAGGATTTGAATAACAGAGAGGAAGTCGAGCTCTTTCTGGAAGGGCAGGAAAAAGAGCTTGCTTCCATATATTGGCTGAACAATATGAGGGAAACAGGGGCTTCTGAAACATTGCATGAAAGCAGACGGGTCGATCTGAATGGCATGCTTTTGGTGGAGTGTTTCCGAAGCACCGGAATGGATCGCGGGGTTTTGATTGTGCAGCTGGATATGGACAGGCTCCGAACATTGATTAACAACGTAAAAGAAGATTACGAGGTATGTCTTTACAGCAGGGAGAAAAAGCTTTTGTACAGCAGCAATGAGGAACTGTATGAAGACAGCCGTGCTATGGTGGAAAACTGGGATGGAAGAGATGACATAAAAAATGTCCAGGGCGGTGATGGAGACGGATACCGCATGAATCTGTATACATCAACCAGAGACGGTGTGTACTGTGTAGTCGGCTATAACACCAGCCAGCTGACGGAAAGCGGCGAACAGCTGCTGATTATCCTTCTGTGCTTTGGTATCGGTTTTTCTGCCATTGTGGTAATCTGTTTTTATATTTCCAGAAGGATTTCCAAACCTGTCAATGAACTGATGCGCTCCATGAGAAATGTGCTGGGCGGAGAGGAAGAAATCTACGATGAGTTTCTTTTCCTGGAAAATGGTGTGGAAGAACTGGCGAATAACCACAACGATATGTTGAAGCTGATTCATTCCCAGGAAAGAAGACTGATGGAATTGTTTATGGATCACATGATCCGCGGCGAGCTTTCCCAGGAGGAGATCAATACAAACCTGCAGCGATTTGGCATAGAAGGAGAAGCCTGCTATCGTCTGCTGGCGGTGGTCTGCCTTTTGGAAGATGGAAATGATGCGGCGCTTGGAGACCTGGAAAGGGAAGCAGTCAATATGATGGTAGTCCGCCAGATTCCGGAAAGCCTGGGAGAGGAACTTTTCCTGCCTCCTGTCTGTTATGGAGAAGAGATTCTGCTTCTGGTGGGAGCAGAGGACAGCGGCCAGATGACAGACCGCGTAATGTCTGTCTACAATAAAATGATGGACTATGTACAGAAAAATTATAAGCTGTCGGCTGCAGTAGGGGGCAGTCAGATCTTTCACATGCTGAAACATATGAAGACTGCCTATAACGAAGCGATTGAAACCCTGCGAAACGAGACGACGACGCTGTATTTTGATGAAAATGCGGTGGCGTTTTATGAAGATTTTGCCGACCGGAAGTATGTAAAAAATGTTTACGACACGGTTGGAGAGAAAAAGCTGCTGGATGCCCTGAATCAGTGCGACAGAGAGGAAGTGCATCAGCTTCTGGAAGCGTTTATGAAGCGAATCCGGGATGCGAAGGTCGTCCGCCATGAGAGAAGCTATTACTTAAACCGGCTTCTTATTTCCATGCTTAATGTGCTGTCAGATGCCGGGATTGCGATCAATCAAATTTTTAATCATCAGACGCAGGACCTTTTTATCACTGCAAGCAAAACTTACAACACGGACAAGATTAGGAGTTTTTTAGAGAATGTGGCTGACAGTATCATGAAGGCTCTCGCGGAATTTCGACGCAGCGATGTCCTCGGCATCCGGGAACAGGTTGTGGAGCTGATCCGAGAATCCAGGGGCAGCATCACGCTGTCTGAGTGCGCACAGAGACTTGGATATCATCCGAGTTATATATGGAAAATATTAAAAACAGAAGGAAACCAGAACTTTACCGACCTGGCAAATCTGGAAAAGCTGGAACTGGCGAAGCAGATGTTGTTGAATAGCACAGATTCTGTTGCTGAGATTGCTGTGAAGTTGGGATATTCCAATACACAGAACTTTATTCGCTTTTTTAGCAAATATGTTGGTATGACACCTGGAAAATTCCGCAAAGAAGGGAAATAATAATAAAAGCCTGGCTGCGGGAAGAACGAAAAGAAAAGAATCGGATGATGATTTCCTTTCTGGATGGATAAGAAAACAGGCGGGGAGGGGCGAAAGAAAATGATTATTTTTGAAAAACGGGGAAAAATAGGGATTATATTTGGCAGGAAAAAGAGCCAGGCAGAGGTGTGCATCTGAAATTGTGAACATTTTTTGAAGGGAAAATGAAAAAATAGAAAATGATTATTGTAAAAAATATTAAGTTGTAGTATACTTGCCTAAGTGAAGAGCTTGTGGAAATTGGTGACAAGTTCCAGAAAATTGAAAGAAGGAGGTTGAAAAATGGCTAAATCAACCAAACGTAGTGGTGTGATGCCAGCAGCAGTGGAACATAAGTCTACGCCGTTCCGCGTATTCTTTCGTTCCCATTATTGGCTGTACATACTGATTATTCCGGGCGTTTTGTATATGCTTTGCTTTAATTATCTGCCCATGCTCGGTCTGGTCATGGCATTCCAGGATTTTAATCCATATAATGGAGATACGATACTGGGAGCATTTCTTTACAGCCCATGGGTCGGCCTGGATGTATTTAAAGAATTTGTGTTCGGATATGATTTTGTAAGAGTATTGGTGAATACATTATCAATTTCCATCCTGAACCTGATCTTTTTCTTCCCGGCACCGATTATCCTTTCCTTATTACTGAATGAAATCAAGAGTCAGGCATATAAGAGGGTGACACAGACCCTGGTTTATATTCCGCACTTTATTTCATTGGTTATCGTGGGATCTCTGACTTATCAGTTGTTCAATACAACGGATGGTGTGGTTTTCCAGCTGATGGCAAGCATTGTGGGGAGAACAAACGCACCGGATATTCTGAGTGATCCTAAATTGTTTAAGGTAATGATTGTGGGACAGAATATCTGGAAGGAAACAGGATATGGTACCATTATTTTCCTTGCTGCCCTTTCCGGTGTTGATCAGGAACAGTATGAAGCAGCGAGAGTGGATGGCGCAGGCCGCTGGAAATTGATGTGGCACATCACTTTGCCGGCGATCCGAGGAACGATTGTCATTATGCTGATCCTTAAGGTAGGACAGATTCTGAATACAGGTTTTGAGCAGATCTACTTGATGCAGAACTCTTTGAATCGTACCGCATCTGAAGTGTTCGATACGTACATTTACAGAGAAGGTGTGCAGAACGGAGACTATTCTCTTGGTGCCGCCGCAGGTATGTTCAAGTCCATAGTCAGTCTGATTATGGTCCTTGCAGCCAATAAGATCGCCAAGATGTGCGGCGAGTCTGGATTCTATTAAAAAGGAGGGTGAAAAATGGCAAATAAGTCTGTGGTAAAGTCCCAGAAAATCAAGAGAACGCCTGGTGACCAGTTTGTTCAGATATTGATTTATCTTTTTTGCGGTGCGTTTGCGCTGATTACAGTTCTTCCGTTCCTTTACGTTTTGGCAGGATCGTTTGCAACAGAAAGAGAATTGACAGAAAAGGCATTTTTCATTATTCCTTCTGAGTTTTCACTGAATGCGTATCAGTATCTGCTTAAGACAGGTGATGTGTTTAAGGGACTGAAAAATTCATTGATTGTTACGGTTGTCGGTACGCTGATTAACATGTTTTTCAGCTGTACGCTGGCGTATCCGCTGTCAAGAAAGTATTTCCGTGGAAGGAACTTCTTCACCAATATGGTTATCATTACCATGCTGTTTTCCGGCGGTATGATTCCTTCCTATATTGTTGTATGTAATGTGTTCCATCTGCGTGATACCTTCTGGGCTTTGTGGCTGCCCGGAGCGATCAATGCGTTCAACATGATTATTATTAAAAACTACTTCCAGGGACTGCCCAGTGAGCTGGAAGAAGCAGCCCGTATGGATGGATGTCAGGATTTGGGTATTTTCCTGAAGATTATTCTTCCGCTTTCCAAGCCGGTATTGGCTTCCGTGTCTCTGTTCTACGCAGTAAGCCATTGGAACTCTTATTTCAATGCGATGCTGTACATCAGTGATAGAGATAAGGAAGTGGTTCAGATTGTACTTCGAAGAATTATTTTCCTGACCCAGGCCATTACGTCTGATTCCACCTTTGACTGGGGTGTCATGGGTGAGCCGCCGCAGAAGGCGGTTAAAATGGCGACTACTGTAGTTGCCACTGTCCCGATTTTGATCGTATATCCTTTCGTTCAGAAATACTTTACACAGGGTGTTATGGTCGGAGCTGTAAAGGGATGATGGAATCTATCGCACGGGAAACCGGCGTTGGGCTGTTTGGCATCAGCCAGACAGCCGGGATAGATAGTATAAGAGGTATCGTGTCAGAGGTTTTCTGACG
The DNA here is from genome assembly GCA_018710785.1 of Candidatus Fimimorpha excrementavium. Lineage (GTDB taxonomy): Bacteria > Bacillota > Clostridia > Lachnospirales > Lachnospiraceae > Fimimorpha > Fimimorpha excrementavium. The sequence goes on along the minus strand of DVJD01000055.1, from coordinate 9,954 downwards.
CGATGAAAAGAGAAGGAGGAAAAGAAATGAGATTAAACAAGAAGTTAGCAGCTACTGCCATGGCAGCCTTGATGGCTTCTTCTGTATTGGCAGGATGCGGTGACAGCAGCACAGAAGCTACGGATGCTGGCAATGCTGCCACAGAGGCAGGCGGCGCCACAGAAGCAGGCGGCGAAAGTACATCCGGCGAGATGCCCACTGTTACTATGGTTGCGGTAGACCATTCCGGTAATGCATTGAACAATGACAGATCCGATGAAGTGGTTCAGCAGCTGGAAGAGTACATGGGTATGCACATTGAATTCCAGTGGGAGTCCAACTCCACCTATTCGGAGAGATTCGGTACCATCCTTATGGATAAGGAAAACATGCCTATGATCCTGACCTCTGCCGACAGTACCGTTAAGTCTACGGTAGTAGAAGCAGCCAAGAGAGACGCGTTCTGGGATTTGACAGAGTACCTGCAGGATGAGGAAGCTTATCCAAATCTTTCTCAGATGACACAGGAAGTTAAGGATGCCCTTACAGTAGACGGCAAGGTTATCGGCCTTCCACGTCAGAGACCGATTGGCCGTTACGGCGTAAGCTACCGTGCTGACTGGGCTGAAAAGGTTGGAATTACGGAAGCTCCGGAAACCATCGATGATATGTATGATATGATCTACAAGTTTGCCAAGGAAGATCCGGACGGCAACGGCCAGGATGATACCTATGGTATGGAGATGACCAAATATACAGGACCGTTTGATATTATTCAGACATGGTTCGGCGTAGGAAACAAGTGGGTAGAGCAGGATGGAAAGCTGGTTCCGGTACATCAGACTGCTGAGTACATGGAAGCTCTGAACTGGCTGAGAGGTCTTGTGGAAGAAGGCCTGGTTAGAAAGGATTTTGCAGCTATTGATACCAGCACATGGGGCGACGGAATCAAGAAGGGTGAAGCCGGCGTATTCGTAGACGTTCTGGATACCGGTAAGAGAACAGCGCAGTATTTTGATACAAACAACATTGCATCTGTTGTAAATCCGGATGAAAAGGCTTCCATCGCGTATGTTGGAGCAGTTAAAAAGGATGAGAACAGTGAGCCAAAGACTCTTTCTACTGGCGGTTATGGCGGTTTCTTCTTGATTACCAAGGATGGCGCTAAGACAGAAGAGGATCTGAAGAATTGTCTGACATTCCTGGATAAGATGTGCGATAATGATATGAGAATCCTGTCTGATTATGGTCTGGAAGGATTCCAGTGGCAGGAAACAGAAGATGGTAAGTTGGAAGTCATTCAGACAGGTCTGGAAGCAGGTCAGACACCAAACAATGGTCTGAACCAGGCACAGTGCTATCTTCCATATAACATGACATTGGATCCGGAACCAATTAAGGATGATTTCACCAAGGAAATGGAAGCTGTACAGCTGGCAAATGAGGAATTTACTGTAGCAAATCCGGCTACCAAGTATCTGGTAAACTCTGAGACAAATGCGTCTCGCGGAACGACTCTGGATCAGCTGCTGGATGATGCCAGAACACAGTACATCTCCGGTGCCATCGACGAAGCAGGGCTTCAGTCTCTGTGGGATCAATGGGCTGAGCAGGGCGGTCAGGATCTGATCGATGAGATCAATGAACTGTATCAGGCAGATACAAATAAGTAATTTAAACAGATAAGAAATTGGAATCGCGAAAGCGATCTCTGAGGGTATTATCGGTTTCATAAGGGGTACCGCAGAATCGGGAACGATTCTGCGGTGCCTTTTTTTCTGAAAAAGGAGTGGAAGAAAGGGACATTCCTGCTTGACAAAAATGGAGGCTTCAGAAGAAGATGAAAAATAGGGTGACATTTCACAAATTGGAAAACAGAAAAATCGGCGGATATACCACATGGGGAAGCATGTGGAAAAAGGGGCAGATTCATCCCGATGATACGTTTTTGATCATGGGTGAGAAAGGAAATCAAATTTCAGCACAGACGAGAATTACGGCATTTTGGCCGGATGGCTCGGTCAAATGGGCGGCCCATACTGCGGACAGCAGTCAGATGGGAGAATGGGTCTGTGTTGAAAAGGGAGCATATGAGGAAAAACAGGCAATTCATCTGACGGAAAAGGAAAATCAGTGGAATCTGGATACGGGCCGGATCCAGATGACGATTCCCAAAAGAGGAAAAGACCTGATCCGTGATCTTACCATTGACGGATCCCTCCGGGCCGACCATGCCGAGGCGGTACTTCTGCTGGAAGAGCCAAAGCACAGTGAGGAGGGTGTCCTGCGTCTGCAAAAAGAGTACAGGGGGATCATCGAAGAAGTCAGCGTGGAAGAAGAGGGACCTGTGTACTGTGTGATAAAAATCCATGGTATCCATGAAAATCAGAAGAACGGAGAGAAGAAAATCCCGTTCATCCTTCGGATGGCCGTGGGGGCTGGGAGTGATGAGGTTCAGTTCACCCATACCTTTTTGTATGACGGGGATCCGGACAGAGATTATCTGAAAGGCCTGGGGATCCGCTTTTCCTGCCCCATGAAAGGACCCATGTATAACCGTCATGTGAAATTCGGCGTGGACCACGGCATGTTCCATGAGGCCATGAATCTGCTTTTGACCTGGCATCCAAAGGTTCGGCAGGATATCTATGATGCGCAGATTCGCGGGGAAAAGCTGGATTTATCGGAGGAACGGGATGGAGAAGTGATCCATTCTGCGAAAGAAATGCCGACCTGGAGTCATTACAGCTTATATCAGGACAGTCCTACCCATTTTGCAGTGCGAAAAAAAGTGGAGGAAGAATCCTGCTGTTATCTGGATGCCATGCATGGATACCGGGCACCGGGATGGGCGGCCATGGGTGGAGAGAACGGAGGGCTCATGTTTGCCTGCCGGGACTTTTGGCAGAAATATCCGTCGGGATTCTGGATGAATGGAATCAGCCGGGATATGGCAGAAGCGACGGTATGGTTTTGGGCGCCGGAGGCGGAAGCCATGGACTTCAGACATTATGCTGCGGAGGGATATCCGGAGACGTATTACGAAGGGTTTGCGGAGGTGGGGGCGACACCCTATGGAATCGCCAATACCAATGAGTTCTCTCTAAAGGCATTTGACGGTGTGATCGCTTCCGACGCGGATCTGCAGGCCTTTGGAGAGCGGATCCAGAAACCTGCTGTCTATGTGGGCACGCCGGAATACTACCATGAGATGCATGCCTTTGGATCCTGGAGTCTTGTGAAGAGAGACAGCGAAATGGAGAACTGGCTGGAAGATCAGCTGAATTTGGCTGTGGAGTTCTATAAGCAGGAAGTGGATGTCAGGAATTGGTACGGCCTGTTTAATTTCGGCGATTTCATGCATACCTATGATAAGGCCAGACATTGCTGGAGATACGATATGGGCGGCTATGCATGGCAGAATACGGAGCTTGTCCCCACCATCTGGCTGTGGCTGATGTTTATGCGCACAGGCAGAGAGGATATTTTCTCTCTGGCGGAATCCATGAGTCGCCACTGCTCGGAGGTGGATGTGTACCATTTCGGACCGCTGAAGGGCATAGGCTCCCGCCACAATGTGAGACATTGGGGCTGTTCCTGCAAAGAGGCCCGAATTGCCATGGCGGGCCATCACAGATATTACTACTATCTGACCGGGGATCACCGCCTGGAGGATGTCTTTGACGATGTGAAGGACGGAGACTTTGCGCTGCTTTCCATGGATCCGCTCCGCCACTTCTTTGATAAGGAAAAAATGCAGAAACCGACCCACGCCAGAAGCGGCCCGGACTGGTCTTCCTTCTGTTCCAACTGGATGACGCAGTGGGAACGTTTCAATGATAAAGAATATGAAAATAAGATTCGGACAGGCGTGGAAGATCTGAAGAAGCTGCCGCTGCAGCTGAGCTCCGGCCCTGATTTTGAGTACGATCCGGCGGACAGCCATCTGTATTATATCGGCGAGCGGACCAATGGAGGAAACCATCTGCAGATTTGTATGGGAGCGGCACAGACATGGCTGGAGCTGGGCGACCTTCTGGAAGACGACGAATGGAAAAAGATGATGGCCGATTTCGGCCGGTTCTATTATATGAGCCAGGAGGAGAGAAAGAAGGCATCGGACGGGCTCATCGGAGAACGAATCGGCTCTCTGCCGTTTATGGCTGCAGCCATGGGCGCTTATGGAGCGGCTTATTACAAGGATGAGACGCTGGCCAGGAAGACCTGGCAGATTCTGATGCGTGTCATCATGAGCGATACGAAGAAGGATGGATTTGCGGAGACGCCGGTTTTGGATGCCGGGAATCAGGAGACGCTCCATGAGGTTTCCTGGATCACGACCAACTTTACGTCCCAGTGGTGTCTGAATGTGATTATGGTATTGGAGTTTATCCGGGAGGCTCTGCCAAAGACCATGAAGGAACTGGACCGTTTGATGGAAGGATTTCCCATGACGGAGTTTCATAAGGCATAACCGGACGGAGAAAAGGACGATGACAAAATCAGCAATCGTGCTGGGAAAGAGTTTTGTAAAACAGATTCTATGAATGAAAAAGCCGCCTGCGCGGCAGAATGAGAGGTAACAATGATAGAAGGATTGCAGGTAAAGGACCTGGCGGATCAGTTTGTGACAATTGAATGGGAGAAATATGAGGGCGCGGAAGCATACTGTGTATACTGGGCGGATAAAAATACCAAAACCATGAAGTACCGCAAAGTGGCAGAAACAAAAAGCTGTGAATATACGCTTCATAAGGCGACCCATGTACCGCATTATTTTAAAGTGGCGGCCGTGGTGAATGGAAACGAGCAGGGCTGCAGTGAAGTGCTGGCGACTCCGGTGAAGAAAGTATTCCAGGAACATTTGGAACAGCTGAGCCGCGGATTGGTGGCAGTAAAGGCTAAAAACGGTATCTTCTTAAGTTGGAGAATGTTTTTATATGAAGTGGAAGGATACAGCAATACAGGGATGACCGGTGCCGACTATGCGGTTTTCAGAAACGGGGAAGAGATTGCCCGGGTGGCAGACAGCACGAACTATTTGGATAGAGAAGGCTGCGAAGCTGACCGCTACGCAGTGGCTCCCATCATTTGCGGCGAGAGGCTGGAAGCGTGCGAACCGGTGAAGGTATGGGAGCATGACTATCTGGATATCCCCATTCAGGCGCCGAAAGGCGGTGTCACACCGGCCGGTCAGGAATATGTTTACCACGCCAATGATATGAGCGTGGGAGATGTGGATGGCGACGGAGAGTATGAGTATATTGTAAAATGGGATCCGACCAACTCACAGGATGTCTCCATTAAGGGATATACGGGAAATTGCTATCTGGACTGCTACAAATTGGATGGAACCCTTTTATGGCGGTTGGATATGGGAGTCAATATCCGCGCAGGCGCCCACTATACTCAGTTTATGGTATATGATTTCAATCTGGACGGAAAAGCAGAGATGGCCGTGAAGACGGCTCCGGGCACCAAGATGACGAGATACCATTCTGATGGAACCGTGGCGGAAGAATATTATATCACCATGCCCGAGAGCGACATTGAGGCCGGTTATTCCCATGAGGACAATTATGTGTGCTCAGCTGCGGATTATAGAGAACATATGGTGGAGGTCTTCATGGGATGGCACGAGCATCCGGAAGTGGTGCGCGGCCAGTGGCCGAAGACCCTGGAAGAATGCTTCGGCATAGAAAAGAAATATTCCTATCCGCTTGGCAGAGCGGATGCGGAAGAACTGGCGGATTATTTCATTCATACCTTTGCTCCGGCAAAAAGCCCGAAAAATGAGCTGGATAAATTTGAAGGATTTATCTTCAAGGGACCGGAATATCTGACTATGTTTGCCGGAGACGGGCGGGAGCTGCAGACCATTCCATTTAAAATCGGCCGGGGGGATGACGGATTGATGTGGGGCGATTATGCCATGAAGCGCATCGAGCCGTGCAACCGTGTGGATCGTTTCCTGTCCGGTGTGGCCTATCTGGATGGAGAGCGCCCGTATCTTCTGATATGCCGCGGTTATTATACGAGGGCCACTGTGACCGCTTATGATTTCTTCAACAACGAGTTCCATGAATACTTTTGCGTGGATTCCGGATTTGTCCCCATGAAGAACCCATTTGATGACAACCCGCATCTGGTGGTGGGCAGCGATCCGAAGTTCGGACGTTTGGCAGGACAGGGGGATCACAGCCTTTCCACCGCCGACGTGGACGGCGACGGCTGTATGGAAATCATCTACGGTGCCGCCGTCATCGATCATGACGGTTCCCTGCTTTACAGCAGTTATGGGAAACTGCCCAATGGAAAAATGGCGAAATTCGGCCATGGAGATGCCATGCATGTGGCCCACATTGATCCGGATCGTCCGGGCCTTCAAATTTTCAATGTATTTGAGGAAGGAAAAAATGCACCGTATGGATTCGCCTACCGGGATGCGGAAACCGGAGAAGCCTATTTCGGAGAATATGCCGAGGAAGATTTGGGGCGCTGCATGATCGGCGACATCGACCCCAATACCAGAGGTCTGCAGATGTGGGTCAAGGATGTGTTTGACTGTGAGGGGAATAAGCTGGACCTTCCGCTTCTGGGAACCAATCAGTGCATCCACTGGGCCGGTGACATGAGTACGCAGATTTTGGACGGCGTGGATTATATCAGTGATTTCAAAGCAGGAAAAAATAAGGGCATCATCAATGATCTGACCCACGGCATCATGCTGACTCCGGAAGGCTGCACGACCAACAACGGCACCAAGGGAAATCCCTGTCTGGTGGCAGATATCTTCGGCGATTTCCGCGAAGAGCTGCTGCTTCGTACGACGGATGACAAGGCTATCCGTATCTATACCAATACGGAACTGACTTCCCATAAGCTGTTTACTCTGATGCATGACGCCCAGTACCGCTGCGGTGTGGCATGGCAGAATAACTGCTACAATCAGCCGGGATATACGAAATTTTACTATGCCAGCGATATGGAGTGGAAATATGTGCTTCCGAGACTGGCGGAAGAAAAATAAAGAAGTGTGAGAAAAACGGGGGTGTTGCAAAAGTCAAACAGCAGGATTATTTTTCTGCGGCTATGGGAATTTTGCAATACTCCCATTTCTTTTTGTCGATATCCTCCTGATTATGTCACAGAATCCAGCATAATGTTGTGTATTACACGAAATAATCCCATGTGCCCATTGCTCTGCGGATTTGCTGCCTATGGAATTGAAACTCATCGAGCGCAACAGCTTTGCGAAAGGAATGACTCTTCCTCAGGCGCTTGACACCGATGAGCCCACGACCCGGGAATATGAGATCGGCGATTTTGGTTATTGGGCGGCAGGGCCTGATCTGGCGATTTTCTATGATGATATATATGACCAGACCATTGTCCCGGTCATCCCCATGGGAAAGGCTGAGGAGGGTGCGGAAAATATGCGGAATACTTCCGGTACGGTCCGATTGGAACGGATGCCGAATAATTAGGCAGAAGTATTCGTACATTTGCTGCATGGAAGAGAAAACAATAATTGTACTTTTCCGATGGATTGTGTATAATGAGGGAAACAAAATGCAATCGGGGAGGAAAACCAATTGGGAAAGTTGCAATTGTATTATGAAAAACCCGCCAAGGCTTGGGAAGAAACTCTTCCGGTGGGAAACGGGAGTCTGGGAGGTATGATATTCGGCGGCATCCGGGAGGAGGTCATCGGGCTGAATGAGGAGAGCCTGTGGAGCGGATATCCGAGAAAGAAGGATAATCCGGGAGCGTACCTGCATCTGGAAGAGGTGCGTCGGCTGATCTTTGAGGAGCACTGCAAAGAGGCAGAAAAGTTGATTCAGGAGACCATGCTGGGAGAGTATAATGAATCCTACATGCCGCTGGGAAACCTTCATATGGTCTATGAAAATTTAAATGAATGCGAACATGTGTCGCATTACAGCCGTATTCTGAATCTGGAGGATGCGTTGGCAAAGGTAACATTTACGGATGAGAAGCAGGTGACCTATACCAGAGAAATCTTCTGCAGCTACACTCTCTCGGCCATGGTGATCCGCCTGACGGCAGACCGGCCGGTGATGGATGTAAGCGTGTATCTGGAATCGCAGCTGCGATTGGAAACCAGGGAAGCAGAATCCGGTCTGACCTTTGCCGGACGCTGTCCGGAACATATGGATCCCTCCTACATCCGAAGCGGGGAGGAAGCCGTGATCTGGGGATACCGCGGAATGCGGTTTACGGGAGAAATCCGGGTTCTTTCCTGTGACGGCGCGGTACAGACAAAAGGCGGCCGTATCTGCGTGAAACATGCTTCGGAAGTCGTTCTGCTGGCGGCGGCGGTTAAGCCATATAACCGAAACGTTTCGCTTGAGTTTGAAGAGATGAAAAAAGCCCATGAACAGGACTATCATGCTCTGTTTCAGAAAGTAGAACTCTATCTGGGAGAACAGAAGGAGATTCCAACGGATCAGCGTTTGGAAGAACTGCGGGAAGGGAAAGAGGACCCTGCCCTGTATGCCCTGTATTTTCAATATGGCAGGTATCTGATGATCGCTTCTTCCAGAAAGGGCGGGCTTCCCGCCAATCTTCAGGGTATCTGGAGCTGGCAGATGCAGGCGCCGTGGAGCAGCAACTGGACGACCAATATCAATACAGAGATGAATTATTGGCCAGCCTTGTCCTGCGGCTTGGAGGAATGTATGGAGCCATATTTTTCCCTGGTGGAACGACTGGCGGAACATGGAAAGGAAACGGCACGGGTGCATTACGGATGCCGGGGATTCACCCATCATCACAATGCAGACGTCTGGGCCTGTACCAATCCGGTTGGAATCGGCTATGGGGAGGAAGGCGGCCGGGACGGATCGGTCATCTGGTCCATGTGGCCCATGGGAGGAGCATGGCTGGTTCAGGAATTCTACCGGTATTATGAGTACACAAAGGATGAGGAATTCTTACGCAGCCGGGCCTATCCGGTGACAAGGGAGGCAGCCTTGTTTTTGCTGGACTGGCTGGTGGAACGGGACGGCTATTATGTGACCTGTCCGTCCACTTCGCCGGAAAATAAATATATCACAAAAGAGGGAGAACCATGCAGTGTGACCCAGGCTTCTTCCATGGATCTGGAACTGATTCGGGAAGTGTTCGGCCATTTCAAAGAAATTTGCAGGATTCTGTCCATAGAGGATGAGATCCTTCCCGAAATCGATGAAAAGCTGGAGCGGCTTCTTCCGTTCCGCATCGGCAGTTTCGGGCAGCTTTTGGAGTGGTACCGGGAGTATCCGGAAGCGGAACCGGGACACCGCCATATTTCCCATCTGTACGGCCTGTTTCCCTCGGAGCTGTTTGAGGGGGATGAGGCAATGACAGAGGCATGCCGGATTTCTCTCATGCATCGGCTGGAGCATGGAGGCGGATATACGGGGTGGAGCTGCGCCTGGATCATCAATATGTTTGCCATATTGAAAGATGGGGAGGCGGCTTATCGGTATTTGAATACGCTTTTGACCCGTTCCACCTATCCCAATCTTTGGGATGCCCACGAACCGTTCCAGATCGACGGCAATTTCGGCGGAACCGCCGGTATCGCCAACATGCTTGTTCAGGACAGAAGGGGAAACCTATCAGTTCTGCCTGCCATCCCTAAGGCGTGGAAGAAAGGGTATGTGAGAGGACTTCGCATTAAAGACGGAAAATGCATTGATATTCAATGGGATGAGACGGGAGAACGGCATCGAATTTACGCTGGAGCAGATGGAAGGTGAGTGGATACCAGGACGTTTCCTTGGGCTTGTGAATCGTTTCGCTGAATCCAGGAAGTTGTTTGTTTTTATATGGTTATTTTAACCTCTTATAGCAAGAAGTCCCCCGCCTCTAAGGCGGAGGGATGAATTGCGCCCCTTCCCACCTCTTGTTAAATAGTGAAAATTGTGTTATAATAAAATCAGTCGAAAATCAAAAAAGTGTGGTGAA
>DVJD01000054.1 GCA_018710785.1 Candidatus Fimimorpha excrementavium | reverse complement strand
CGGTTCCGTCTCCGGCTCTGCCGGTGTCTCTGGTTCCGTCTCCGGGGCCGCCGGTGTTTCCGGTTCTGTCTCCGGTTCTGCCGGTGTCTCCGGTTCTGTCTCCGGGGCCGCCGTCGTTTCCACAGCTGTGGATTCCTCTTCCGTTGCTAAAAAATCGCTGGCGCTGCTCATGAGAGTAGACAGACTCAATGCCCCTACCATAAAGGCCACTGCAAGGGTTCTTACCCTTTTCATCTTTCTCATAATACCTACTGCTTCCTTTCTTTCATACTGTGATATTGATTGCCGGACTGCCCGGTACTCTTGCCCCGGCCATCCTGACCCTCTATAGTAATATCCGTTTTCCCGGACTTTTGCCGCTCCCGTCCCATCCGGTCATAACAGATGATCACCCCTCTTTTTATCCGCATGGCCAATTGTCCAATCGTTCGCCCTGCCTGCCATCCGGACGGATGCAAATCCTACCGATACGGTACGACTCCGTAACGGTCATTTTTCAAATAAAACACAAATGCCACCAGGCTGATGAACAGCAAAATACCCTCTGCTGTCTTATAATAAAATCCATCTTCCTGTTCCTTCTTTTTCATATCTCTGCGTATCTGCGGAATGGATACGGTGGCATATGCGGAAAAATACAATGTAATACGCTCCAAAATCAAATATTGGCACGAGTATAGTGCCATCACGATTCCAAGGACGGCAGCGATGGCCGCATACCGATGCTCCCGTTCCTCCCATTTTTTCTCTGTCCGGCTGATGCCATACAAAATCCACGCCCCCAGCACAGCCGGAAAAAAGGCCAGCGCCGGATGCCCGTTTTCCAGAAACGGCGTACCCTCATACACCTGATAGCGGGATAAAACAGTGTGGAGAAGCACCGGCAGAATCCATCGCATGGCAAAAAGCAACATTCCCGTACTCGCACAGGCGGCAATAACCCGGCCCCGGCTCCATTTGATTTCTCCCAGCACGACCGCCGCCAGCGCACACAGAGCCGACCAATGAAACCCGGCCCCGAGAAGAATCAGGATCACGGCCCGCAGCCGTTTTCCCTTCGTCAAGCCGACATAGGCATAAAGTACCAGCAAAATGGCGGCTGCCTGACGCATAAAGCAAAGTGATATGGCAAAAAATTCAAATGCCGTAAACAGCCAAAGACTCATGGACAAATTTCTGGAATACCTCTGATAGAAGATCAAAAATCCCATATACAGCAGGCCGGAATACAGCAGCAGATAAACCCTGAAATCCGCAGAAAACAGATATACCAGTTTGTTCAGCAGCAGATACAGCCATTCCTCCCGCTGAGAGAACAGGTCGTGTACCGTCTGTATCGCGCCTGCCTCATAAAACAGGTTATAATAGTGGTTATAATCCGTGCCGATCCCGGTGCGCAGTCCGCCAAGCAGCGTCCAAATGCACCATATTCCAAACAGATATAGACCGGACACCCATTTCTTATCCTCGTATCGATGTGCGATCCATCCCGCTGCCAAAATGGCTGCGGCATTTCCTATGTAAACTCCCATCCTGTCTTCCCCGATTGATTTCTTTTTATGCCTTGGCCTGTCCTCTCTCTGCTGTCTGAAAGTCAGATCCATTCCAGCCATCCAGTGTAAAACCTTATTTCGGAGTCAATTATACTCTCCCTTGTTTTCACTGTCAAGGATCCCTGCCATCTTTGACATACTGCTGCAATTTATACACCTATTTTTATACACTTTACCAAACACATAAAGAAGGGGGGCTGCAGCAGCCCCCGATTTATTTTCTATCACTGGTCTCTTGTTCGATTCCGCACAATTTCACAATGGCATTGGCAAAGATCTTGGCGCTCATAAACAGCGTTTCCAGTTCCATAAATTCATTGTCCCCGTGCATGGCGTTATCCACACCCGGCATGGCACATCCGAATGCCACCCCGTTCTTCAGATGATGCACATAGGTTCCTCCTCCGATGGCAAGCGGTTCTCCCTTGATGCCTGTATATGTCTCAAAGCAGCCCAAAAGCGTCCGCACCAGATCGGACTGGGGATCCACATAATGAGGCGGATTCATGGTTCCTTTTTCCACGGAGAATCCCTTTTCTTCCAAAGATTTCTCTACCACCTTCGTCATGGTTTCATCACTGCCGCACACCGGGATACGGCTGTCAAAGGTACCAGTCAGGTGGGTTTCATCAAAATGGAACACACCCAGATTCATGGTCAGAGCACCGGAGATGTCATCCTCCATCTTGACTCCCAGAGAAGCGCCGTCCGTTTCCCCGTGCGGGAACAGTTCCAGCATCTGATTCAGTTTTTCCACGCCCTCGCAGGGAGCAAAGGGCAGCTTCTGCAAAAGCACCAGAAGCGCCGTCACCGCATTGATGCCCTGCTGCGGCGTAGACGCATGGGCTGATGCCCCTTTCACTTCGATCTCCGTTTTGTTTCCCATTTCTGTCCACTGAATCTGTACATGCAGGCTCTCCTCTGTCTCTTTTGCCGCAGCCGCAAGCAGATCTTCCAAAACGCCTTCCACCACTGCTTTGGCTTTTCCCGGCACCACATTTACCTTCTGCCCGCCGTCCACGGACAAAATACGCGGCAGCGCCTCACAAGCCGGAAAGGATGCCTCAAACGTTTTATTCAAGGATCCCTTTTCCAGATGAATCAGCGGAAAATCCGCATCCGGCGTAAAGGACATGGGCGCCTCCGTTTCCTTACTGTAATAATAGCGCAGGTCACTGGAGCCGCACTCTTCATCGGAACCCAGGATCAGGCGGGCTCCCCTGGCCAGCGGAATCCCCAGCTCCTTCACCGCCTTCATGGCGTACAGCGCCGCGATGGCCGGTCCCTTGTCATCGGCGCTGCCCCGTCCATAAATTCGTCCGTCTGTCACCTTGGGTTCAAACGGCGCCGTCACCGTCCAATCTTCACTGACCGGGACCACATCCAGATGGGCCAGAATATCCAGCTGTTTTTCTTTCTCCGGGTATAAATCGCCGGTAATCACATAATTCTCATAATTCTTCGTCTGCAGACCGGCCTTTTCCATCAGCTCCAGTCCGGCTTTCAGCACAGCGGCTGCCCCTTCTCCATACGGCATGCCGGGCTTCGCTTCCGTCCTCTGGCTGTCAATGCGAATCAACGTTTTCAAATCTTCGATCATCCGCTCTTTCTGACCGTCCATATACGCATCAATCTGTTCTTTATACATCCATTCTTCCTCTCATTCTGCCGACACCGCGGCTAAACTTAAACAGAAACCGCAGGCTGCTCTGCCCGCTGCCATACCTGCCTGTCCTTCAGTATAATCCCAAAAATAACCGGATGTCAACACTCCAGTTTCCTCTTTGCCCCGCTGCGGATCCTGCTGATGAATCAGCAGATCCGCGGCAGCCCTTCTCCGTATAATTTGGAAACAACCCGCTCTCCGCCCAAAGCCGTCCGGATGGTCACCGTCTTTTGGCCGTTTTCGGCGATGTGCCCGATCACAGCTGCCCGCTGGCCGTACCGGCTTTTTCGGATGCACCGAAGCGCCCGCTCTTCATCATTTTTATCCACCGCCACTGCCATTTTTCCTTCATTTCCCATATACAAAGGGTCCAGGCCCAAAATCTGGCAAAAGCTCTGCACCATGGGGCTTACCGGAATCGCTTTCTCTTCCAGGCAGATTCCCAGTCCGCACCGCTCTGCCCATTCATTGGCGATGGTGGCCAGGCCGCCTCGGGTAATGTCTCTCATGGCATGAATCCGTATTCCTTCCTGTTCCATATTTTTTACCATTTCCACCAAAGGAGCGCAGTCACTCTGAATCTGATTTTCAATCCCCATTCTGGAGCTTAAAATAGCTGCATGATGATCCCCCAGACTTCCGGATACCAAAATGGCATCTCCCGGTCTGCAACAGGCTGCGCCGATGTCACGTCCCTGCGGGACGAACCCTACTCCGGACGTGTTGATATAGATTCCTCCGTTTCCTTCCACAACCTTCGTATCTCCCGCTACGATGCAGACACCCGCTTCCGCAGCCGTCTCTGCCATGGATGCGGCGATATGCTTTAATGCTTCCGTATCGGCTCCTTCTTCCAGGATAAACCCGCAGGTCAGGTACTTCGGATCGGCTCCGCTCATGAGCAGATCATTGACCGTTCCGCAGACGCAGAGTCTTCCAATGTCTCCTCCCGGAAAAAACAGGGGCGTCACGACAAAGCTGTCCGTCGTCACTGCAATCCTTTGGCTGCCTGCCACGACGGCTGCGTCTTCCATTCGGTCAAGCACCGGATTGGAAAATGCCGCTTCAAAAATATCTCCGATCAATTTTGAGGTTTCTTCTCCTCCGCTCCCATGCGCCATGGTAATCTTCATCGTCCATTCCTCCCATTTCGATCAATCGGCTGCTGCAAATATCGGTGAAAACAACTGCCTTCCATGGAAACCATACAGGCACCCTGTGGATTTTTCGGCGTACATCCCGTTCCAAACAGCGGACAATCCACCGGATCCAGTTCTCCCGTCAGTACTTTTGCACAGGCACATGCCTTGTTTTTCACATGATCGGACAACAGCCTCCGGCTTCCCGCATCGTATTTTTGAAACTCGCCTGTGAGACAAAGTCCGGAATCCGGAATGACCCCGATCCCCCTCCATGCGGCACTGCAGGCAGCAAACACTTCCCTCACCGCTTCCATGGCCGTCTCATTGCCTTCCCTGCGCACCACACGGGGATAAAAATTTTTCAAAACGCCCTTTCCGGCCAGGCGCACCAGCCCAGCGATGGCGCTTAACAGTTCCATCCCCTCGAATCCCGACACCACAAAAGGGACGCCGTAAGTTTCTGCCAGGCGTTCATACTCCCTCGTTCCCGTCACGGCACAGACATGGCCAGGGGCCAGAAACCCGTCGATCCTTCCCTTTTTGGTTTTCAGCAGCCATTCGATCACCGGAGGCATGGTTTTCACAGACGTCAGCAGACGGATATTTTCCACCTGTTCTTCCTTTGCTTTCTTTAAAAGCATGGCATAGACCGGCGCTGTCGTCTCAAAACCCACGGCGGCAAATACAAACATCCGATTTTCCTGTTTTTTTGCCATATCCAGTACTTCCATGGGACTGTAGACCATGGCGGTGCTTCCGCCCTCTGCCCTGGCCTGGCTGAGGCATTTCTCACTCCCCGGCACACGGAATAAATCGCCGAAGGATACCACCGTCACATCCGGTTCCATGGACAGCTCCACCAATCGGTCCAGATATTCCGTCACTGTCACGCAGACCGGACATCCCGGCCCGGTAATCAGACGGATGCGATCCGACAGCAGCGAGGGAATGCCATTTTTTGCAATCTGAGCCGTGTGTGTACCGCACACTTCCATCAGTCGGAGCTGTTTTCCCTGATATTCCCGCAGATAGGAAAGCAGCTTTGTTCTCATCGGCTTCCGTCTGATTCAGTATCTGCAGAATACATCCGGCATGCACCAGCACCCGGTCTCCTGCCTTCACCGGCACCAGCCCCGTCTGGGCAGATACCTGGTTGCCCTCAAACGAAACCAGGGCTTTGTCCTTTTCCACAGAAATTACCGTTCCCGGCAACGCTACACACATGAAGTTTCCTCCCGCCCATATTTCAATTTTGCCAGATATGCCTGTCCCACGGCCAATCCGCCGTCATTTCCAGGCACCTGCTGATTCCAATATACCAAAAATCCGTCTTCGCGCAAACACTCGATACATGCTTCCAACAAAATCCGATTGGCAAAGACGCCTCCGCCAAGCAATACTGCACACTCCCCCGTCTTTTCCCGAATCCGGCGGCAGCCTTCCAAAACAGACGCCGCCACCGCCCTGTGAAATCCCAAAGCCAGTCCGCCGAGGGTGCATTTTTGTTCCAGAACCGCCTGAAAACAAGCGCGTATCAGCTCCCTGGTATCAAAGGTTACCGCCTCCCCGCCATCCGTCATGGGCAGCACCAGCGGATAGGGCGCTTCCCCCGTTTCCATGGCCTGCTTTGCGGCGCCTTCCAAGCCGACGGCACAGGCGCCCTCATATCCGTTTTCCGTCCCGATGCCCAGGATGGCAGCTGCCGCGTCAAACAGACGGCCCATGCTGCTGGATGGCACGGTCTGGATTCCTTGGCTTCGGGCAGCCAGAAGGAGCGCGATTTCCCTTTGCTTTTCCTCCGCCCATCCAAGAACCGACATCCAGAATTTCCGGCTGACTCCGGCTTCTTCCAGATAGCAGACAGCGGTCTGCCATGCATGTTTTGCGGAGGCATCTCCGCCGCAGATGGGTACCGGCCGCAGATACCCCATACGGGTAAATGTCTCATCTCTGCAAAGCAAAAATTCTCCTCCCCATATGGTGCCGTCCTCGCCGTATCCGGTTCCGTCAAATGTGACGCCGATCCCGTGGGTCAAATGATGTTCCGCCATTACGGAGGCGGCATGGGCATGGTGATGCTGCACTTCCATGCAGCGCAGCCCCTGTCTGCGGCTCCACTCTTTTGCAAGAACAGAAGAAAAGTAGCCCGGATGCTTATCGCAGACATAGACCTTGGGGTGAATGGTCAAAAGCCTCTCCATCCGCTCCTTTTCCCATCGATAGTGATCCTGAACCGCGCCGGACTCCAGATCTCCAAGATAGGTGCCGGGGTAAATGCGGTCCTTGGCCGCCAGGGCAAAACAAGCCTTCAAATCGCCGCCTGCCGCAAAAATCTCCGGCGCCTCCGGTCCCAGGTCCCATATGGGAAGGGGAACGTAGCCGCGGCCCCGGCGTATCATCCGGATATGCCCGTCTGTCACCGCTGTCACCGAATCATCCAGGGGACCGTTTATCACTCTCCCATGGGAGGCGATCCCGTCGGCTTTGGACAGTTTCCCCTTCCAGTCTCCCTCTTCCTTCCATATCATCGGCTCCCCGCTGTCATTGGCGCTGGTCACGATCAGCGGACCGCAGGCCTTTGTCAGCAGCACATGAAACGGGGTATTGGGAAGAAAGGCTCCCACATACGGGCTGTTTCCCGCCACCTCATCCAAAAACTGTTTTCCTCCGGCCCTTTTCTTAAGAAGAACTATGGGGGCTGCCGAAGACTTCAGCAGTCTGCGCTCTTCCTCCTCGCATATGCAGTACTGTTCCACCTCTTTTTGCTCCGGAAACATCACGGCAAACGGCTTTTCTTCCCTCCCCTTAATCCGGCGCAGACGCAGAAGTGTCTCCTTCTCATCCGCACGGCAGATATACTGGTATCCGCCGATGCCCTTTGCAGCCACAATCCCTCCGTCCCGGATGCGGCGGATAACTGCCTCCATGGCCGCCTTTTTTTCCAGCCGCCTTTCCCCTTCCCAGTATACCAGCTGGGGACCGCATATATGGCAGGAAATGGTCTGCGCATGATGCCGCCGTCCCGTCCCGCCATATTCCTCCCGGCAGTCCGGGCACATGGAAAAGACATCCATGGTGGTCGTCTTCCGGTCATAGGGAATCCGGTTTAAGATGCTGTATCGGGGGCCGCAGGAAACGCAGCTGATAAACGGATAGGCGTACCGCCTGTCCTTCGGATCCTCCATTTCCCGAATACAATCCTCACAGACCGAAACATCAGGCGGCAGAATGGGATAACCGCGGTCTTGCTCATCCGACGGCAGAATAAAAAAACCGGAGTCCTCTTTTTTCTCCCCCGGTTTTTCCCTTTGTTCTTCCTTGGCCTCAACGGAAATATCCAGAACCATCGATCCCCTGGGAGCGTTGTTTCGGATATGTTCCATAAATTTCTGCACAGCAGACAAATCGGCGCGGATCACAATGTGGACTGCACCGCCGCTGTTTAAGACCGAACCGGTCAGGCCGAACCGCTTCGCTTCCCGCTCAACAAACGGGCGAAAACCCACTCCCTGCACCAATCCGGTCACAACCAAATGATATCTCATACCCCCTCGATTCCATCCATGGCCATCTCTTTTCCCACTTTTTAATGCCAATACAAGTGCACAAAAAAAAAGGAAAGAGAATTAAAAATGCAATCCCCGCCATATCAATGCCTCCTTCTTCCTCTTCGATTTGGCCTGCTCTTCACACTTCCTTCTCCTATTTCCCATAATGCGACATATTCTCTATTTATATCTGAATGTTACTCCTAATTTTCGGTATTGTCAATACAGATATCCCTCATTCTCCGCCTAAAATGGGAGGGTGCCCCAGTCTGTTCCCTTTGAATATGCCGCCATACAACATTCGCAAACCAATCGCCTGTATCACCCATAATTCAAAGAGAAATCCGACTTTAGGACACCCTTTTTTCATTCCTATTCAATTGTCAGGCATTACCAGAGGAATTCTCCCTTGCCAAGCAGTTTAAAGATGGCCTCGATAAAGAAATAGTCCCCGTAAATCAATCCCACATTGTGTTCATCACTATGGTAAGCAACACCGCAGTTTTCAATGATATTGTCCACATTTTCATCCCAGTTGGAACGCTTTTCCACCAATGCTTTTAACAGACGCAGCGCAGCATTGACATAACAGTCTTTTTCATATTCCGGCACATAGTTTGCAATCTCCAAAAGACCGCAGGCAGCGATGCAGGCGGCTGAGGAATCTTCCCATGCCGGTTCCTTCGGTGCGCGGAAGTCAATCGGGATCAATCCGCTCTCCGGAATATTGGCGATGAAGTAGTGAGCCACACGCTTTGCAGTATCCAGATATTCCGGATTCTTTGTGTGGATATAAGCCAATGCAAATCCATACAGTGCCCAGCCCTGTCCTCTCGTCCAGGAAGAACCATTTTCGTATCCCTGGCCGCCGAAGGTTTCGATCTTTTCTCCTGTGTACGGATCAAAAGATACAATATGATTGGAAGAACCATCCGGACGGATAAATTCTTTCATCACAGTATTCGTATGACGGATGGCAACCTCACGGAATCTAGGATCGTGGGTCTCATCGGATGCCCAATGCAAAAGCGGCACGTTCATCATACAGTCAATGATGGCCCATCCAGTCTTGTCCACCGTATCATTGGGTCCCCATGTATTCCACGCACGGATAAAGTTTCCGTTGGAGTTGAAGCGGCTGGAGAAAATACTTGCCACGTGAAGACCGCGAGTACGGCTCTTTTCATTCTTTGTCAGACGGTAATCTGCCACTGCCGTATGCAGCCACATAAAGCCCATATCATGATCCAGTCTCTCATAATGCTCGATGCACTGATCAAACACCTCTTCTGTGAATCTGGCTGTCTCCGCATAGCGCTCATTCCCAGTCACAGCATATAACTGCCACATGATGCCTGCCCAAAATCCATTGGTCCACCAGCCTCGCATCTCCGGCGTATTGTAGTTATTATACCTTCCGTCATGGGGCATATATGGAATCGCTTCTCTGTTGCGCTCCTCCACCTTTTCCATTTTTTTCAGAATCTTATCGGCGATTTCTTCTGCCCAGGCAGTGTTTTCTGCTGATAAAACAAAATTTTTTGTCTGTCCCATTTTGAAATACCCCTTTCTTTTTTCTGTTTGTTTTAACCCCTTAAAACAAATATACATTTCTATTTACGGACAACTGCAGTCGATCATGACTGTTCCGTTTTCATCTTAACATAGATTGTGTTTTTTTTCACTTACTTTTTTTGCTTTTATCTGAAATTCTAACAAATGTAGTCACTTTTCCCATTTTTCCCTCACCATTCTTTTTTAATTTCTTCCCGTGCAATACCATATTCATCCATAAACCGCTTTAAATCTTTTTCGTCTCGAATCAGCATGAGTTCTTCGAATTTTCCGGTTTCCTTGTCTTTCCATCCCACAGCCTTTTCTCCGGTGCATATGCTGATGCGCATCACCGGCTGCTTTTTTTCACGGTCAAATGTCTTTGTTTCCTTCTTATGAAACCACATGGCCATCACCTCCTATGCCAGACCAGCCAAGCCCGGTTTGTCCTCTCTCATTGGACATATGTCCCGTTTCTTCCCTTGCCAGCCTCCTGTATGCCGACGGTGTCATCCTGATAATCTTTAAAAACTCCCGGTTAAAATAACTGACCGTATTGAAGCCGCAGCGTGTACCGATTTCACTAATCTTCTTATCTGTCTTTGCCAGCAAAAGGCAGCCTTGCATAATACGGCAGCGATTTAGATAAGCAAAGGGCGTCATGCCCGTCAGCCGTTTAAATGATCTGCAGAATTGGCTTTCACTGAGATGAGCCAGGTCGGCCAATTCCGGCAGACGAATCTCCTCCTCATAATTCTGATGGATAAAGGAAAGCGCCTTTTCCATCTGCGCCGCCAACCGCTGCCGGGCCTGATCCCGACGAAACTGTCTGATATGATAGTGGTACAAAAGCTGCCAGATCACCATGGCAGCCCCAGTGACTGCCAGTCCCCAGTCTGCATCCCCTTCTCCCCTCTGAGCCAGAAGCAACAGCTGCTTCAAATACTTTATCACATCTCTTTGCCAGTCAAGCTTTGGTGTAAAATGGCAGCATGGGACAGGATATTCCAATATAGGCTGTACATACTTTTGAAACTGAGGACGTTCCAATGGGGACGCAATCAAAGTAGGAGACAGGACAAAAGCCTGATAGCTCCCCGGCGACCGGGAACGGTTTCTGGCCCGATGAAGACGATTGGGAGGTATGAAGACAGCATCCCCCTGATTCAAAATCACTTCTTCCTGTTCCACCATGACGGAAAGGGAACCTTGAACGAGATACAAAAATTCAGCCTCCGGATGCCAATGCAGATAAATCACTTCTTCCGGCGAAGTGCCATATTGACAGGTATGTGCGGAATATGGCAAATCTTTTGTGATATGGGGAATGGATTCCAGATATGGTGGTTCTGTGTCTTTTCGCATGGTTTCTCCTTTCCAAAACCCGAGGAAACTGGTACGTGAGCAACGGTTATCTTTAGTGTAACGCAGTCAGACGGCAGCGTCAATATTGTATTACTTTTATCCAAAATAATGGAAGAAATGGAGGGTGAAATGCGATATTGTATAATTGATTGCGGACGTTCAGCTGCCATGAAGGGGGCGATTGCGAAGCTCATTGGGAGGAATGGAAGTTTTAAAGTGGAAACCCGGACGGTCGGAGCGAGCGAACCTTTTTCCTGCCGGGGCGCTCTCGCTCGTGAAAAACGTAGCGGTACTAAGATTTTTCTGCGCCGTGTCTGGCTGGAAAAATCAAGTACCGACGTTTTTCAAAGCCCGTCAGGAAAAAGGTTCGCTCTCTCCGGCCTGTGAATGTTTTCCATAAACAGAAGAATTGGTGAGGAAAGTTGCGGGTGCTAGGACTCAAAAAAGAGGATTTATGTGACTATGCGACTTTTGCGGCACCCTCTATGCTATTGGGGTTAAATGGTGTCGCTGAATTTGTATCCGATCCCCCATATGGTCAGGATATATTCGGGGGCATCCGGATTGGGTTCTATCTTCTTTCGCAGTTTTCGGATAAACGCCATGATATTGCTGTCATCCAAAAGATAATCGCTTTCCCATACAGCCTGATAAATCTGTTCTTTGGTAAAGACTTCCCCGCGGTTGCGGGCCAAAAAGTACAAAATATCAAACTCTTTTGGCGTCAGCATGATTTCCTGCCCATCCCGTGTCACCTTCCGGGCTCTGGGATCAATGGAGAGGGCGCCGCAGCAAAGTACATCCCCGGGGGAGAGGGAAGTCTCTGCGTCCTCCAGTTCCAGCATGATGGAGTTCAATGTGCCGTGCATCAAATCTTCGATTCCCTCCAGGAGATCCTTCGCGCTGGCCGTATCGGGAGCGGAGGTGCGCAGCTTCTCGTGCAGCCATTTTGCAAGGAGGGAATCCAGACTGATGAGACCAATATTTTTTTTCATAGACCGATTCCTCCTTTTTCACAATAATTTATGATACTTTTTGATATATCGCTTTTTGGCCAGTGTGACAAAAAGCAGGTAAAGCAGTACGATGACAATCAGGTAAAGGAAGTAGGACGGGGGCAGAGCCGTCAGCCCAATCAGATGTCCGATAGGGGTGAAGGTCAGGAGGGTAAAGAAGAAAATCCCCAGAGTCGTGACGAGCATCACCGGACGGGAGGGTTTGCTGCGCAGCAGCGGTACGTCTTTGGTGCGCAGCAGGTGCAGGATTAAAACCTGTGTCCACATGGATTCCAGAAACCATCCGGTCTGGAACAGAGCGATGAACCGGGCCTGTTCCTCCGGGCTGGTCAGAGAAGCAAAGCTTCCCTGGCAGACATAGGGACAGAAAATAAAAAATAAAAAGGCAAAGGTCGCGAGATCAAAAATGGAACTGATGGGACCGAAAAACCGCATAAACCGCCCCAAGGTCCGGCCGGACCATTCCAGCGGCCGGGAACAGGTGTCTTCGTCCACCGTATCCCACGGAAGGACGAGACACAGAATATCATAGAGCAGATTCAGCAGCAGAATCTGTACGGAGGTCATCGGAAAAAAGGGCAGCAGCACACTGGCGATGACGATGGAGAAAATATTGCCGAAATTGGAGGAGGATGTGATGCGGATGTATTTGGACATATTGGCAAAGGCCTTTCGTCCTTCCTGAATCCCTTCTTCCAGCACATTCAGATCTTTTTTCAGAAGGATCACATCCGCGCTTTCCCGGACCGCTTCCACGGCCGTATCCACGGAAATCCCCACATCCGATCCCACGATGGCAGGCAGATCGTTCATGCCGTCTCCCAAAAATCCCACGGTGTGGCCGTTGCCCTGAAGTGTCTGCAGGATTTGGACTTTTTGCTTGGGGGATAGTTCTGCGAACACGGTGGTGCGTTCGATGCGGACCAGGGCATCGTTGTCTGTCAGACACTCCAGCTCCTTGCCGGTCATCAGCTCCTCTGTGTCGATGCCAAGCCTGCGGCAGACGGAGACGGCCACATCCTTTTGATCCCCCGTCAGTACACGGATTCCCACATGGAGATTCTGCAGCTTTTGGATGGCATCGGCGGCTGTTTTTTTCGGCGCGTCAAAAAAGGCCAAATATCCCAGAAGGGTAAGATCGTACTCGTCTTCGGCGTTTATCTGATCCTGGTTCAAGGGTTTGCAGGCCACAGCCAAAACCTTCATGCCGTCTTCCAGCATTTCATCTACGACCGCATGGATACTGGAAGGTCCGTCTTCTTCCATCCGGCTGTATCTGCCTTTATAGGCAGCATGGCTGCATCGGCGGCATACATCGTCGATGCTTCCTTTGACGAGGAGCAGATTGGTTTCCTGCCCTTTGACAAGTACACTGGCAAATTTCCGCTCATAGTCAAAGGGGCGTTCATCCAGCTTGGGGTGCTGTTCGGCGAGTTGGTCAAAGTGGTCACTGCATCCGGGCATTTCGTGGTATTTCAGAATGGCCGTGTCCAGATGATTGCTCACTCCTGTATGATAAAGGCTGTTTAAATAGGCATAATCCAAAACCTGTTCGCTTTCATTTCCAAGAATATCCATATAGTATTCCAGAAGGATGGTATCACCGGTCAGCGTACCGGTTTTATCCACACACAGGATATCCATGCTGCCGAATCCCTGCATGGCATTGATGTTTTTGACAACGGTCTGTTTTTGGCCCATGGCAGCGCTTCCCTTGGCCAGACAGGCATTGACCACCATGGGCAGCATTTCGGGAGTCAGTCCGACGGCCACAGAAAGAGCAAACAGGAAGGCCGAAAACCAGTTATCTTTGGTGAGACCGCAGGCGACAAAGACCACAGGAATTAAAACGGCCATGAAGCGGATCAGCACCCATGCGATGGAGTTGGCGCCACGGTCAAATCCATTCTTTCGGTCGGATAGGATACCGGTGAATCCGCCGTAGACCGTGTCTTCTCCCACGGCCAGAACCACACCCTCACCCATGCCTCCCACCACGGCAGATCCCATGAATGCAATATTTTTATATTCTCCATAGGAATGGGATTTTGGCCCGGAAAGGGTGGAAGCATCTTTTTCCAGTATGGCGCTTTCGCCTGTGATGACCGACTGGGATACAAAAAGATCGGAGGCGGCTGTCAGGCGAATGTCAGCCGGAACGCGGTCTCCGGCAAAGAGCCGGACCGTATCTCCCACAACCAAATCCGAGGAAGCAGCTTCCATCCATGTTCCGTTTCGGCGCACGGTTACGCTGGAATGGAGCAGACTCGTCAAATGTTTGGCAACATGTTTCGAACGCATTTCCTGGAAAAAACGCACCATGCCGCTGATCAGTACCATGCTGAGAATAATCAGTACTGTGGTGGCATTTCGGCTGAAATTGGAGGCAAGCAGCACATCCGTGACAAAGGAAATACTTGCCAATGCCAGAAGAATGACGGTGAATGGATGAATAAATGCTCTTTTCAGACGATAGGATATGGTATCGGCCCGGCTCCCGTAAAGCATATTGCTTCCGTATTTTTCCCGGCTTTTCTCCACCTGCTCCTCATCATAGCCATCTTCGCTGATATGAAAGTCCCGATATAGAGCCTCAGGTTCCGTATGGGCGTAGGAAAAGACGCGCTGGTGGATGGAATGTTTGGGTTTCATTGGAACACCTCCTGTATTTGCGTATATGATACCATCTCAGCTGCCGTTTCGATGGTTTTCTCGTCAAATTTTCTTTGTTATTATATCATATAAAAGAAAGAAATGCTGGTTTCAAAATCTTGCTTTTTTCTTGTGAATTTATGCTATACTGAATGCGTAACTTGTGAACAGGAGCGCGATAGAAGGGAGGCAGCGCCATGGGAATGATTCATATTTATACGGGAGATGGAAAAGGAAAGACATCAGCGGCCGTGGGGCTGGCGGTTCGGATGGCCGGGAGGGGAAAAACGGTCACAGTGGCCCGCTTTTTAAAGACGGAAGACTCCGGGGAAGTGGAAGGACTTCGTCGGCTGGAGCAAGTCACGGTGATTCCGCTGGAAAAAAGTTTCGGATTTGTCTGGAATATGACAAAAGAAGAAAAACAGGAGGCAGCGGCCTACTATCGGACCATATGGGAACAGGCGGAACGGGCCGGAAGGGATGGAACCGATCTTTTGGTGCTGGATGAGCTGATGGCGGCATGGAAATACGAGTTCGTGGACAGAGAACGCGTGCTTTCCTTTCTGCGCCATCTTCCCAGGGGACTGGAAGTCGTCCTGACCGGACGGGATGCGCCCGGAGAACTGGAGGATATGGCCGATTATATTACGGAGATGAAAAAGATCCGGCATCCGTTTGACAGAGGCGTGGCGGCCAGGGAAGGGATTGAGTATTGACAGAAGGGAAAATTGGAAGCAGAAAGAGAAAATAGAACAGGAGAGCGCTTATGGAATTGGAACAGGTGAAACCACAGGAAATAGAGAAACGCAGTTTTGAGATCATCACAGAATTGCTGGGAGAGAAGAAACTGGATCCGGAGAATGCGCTCGTGATCAAACGGGCCATTCATACAACGGCGGATTTTGATTATGCAGATCATCTGAAGTTTTCTCCCCATGCGGTGAAAATGGGGATGGAGGCCATCCGGCAGGGAGCCTCCATTGTCACGGATACCAACATGGGAAAAGCCGGGATCAATAAAAAGAAACTGGCCCGGTACGGCGGACAGGTGTACTGCTTCATGGCTGATGAAGATGTGGCAGCCATGGCGAAACAAAATGGAACGACCCGGGCCGTCGCCAGCATGGATAAGGCCGCCTCTTTGAAACAGGATCTGATCTTTGCGGTGGGAAATGCCCCCACGGCGCTGATCAGACTCTATGAGCTGATTTGTGAGGGACGGATTGCTCCCCGCCTGATCATCGGGGTTCCCGTGGGCTTTGTCAATGTGATTCAGTCCAAGGAACTGATCCTGAATCTGGAAAAGGAGATGGGAATCCGGGTACCTTATATCATCGCAGAGGGAAGAAAGGGGGGCAGCAATGTGGCCGCTGCCATATGCAATGCCCTCTTGTATCAGATGGAATAAGAGGGAAGGTCTGTTATGCGCGCTCCATATGCTTTAAAAACAGATGCTGGATGGCAGGATATTCCCCCAGCCCCTTTAAAACACAGGTGGTCTGAATGCCGGAGGCATTGAGCCGGGATTTCCAGGAATCCGGTTCCTCTCCGGCCATGTCATTTCTGGCGTGGTCCCCGGCCACAAACAAAAGGGGGAGAAGGATCATTTTTTTACAGCCGGACTGCAGCACGTGGGAGATGACGGTCTCAATATCCGGATATCCCTCCACTGTGCCTATGAACAGACGGGAGTAGCCCATCCGACGGGCCGTATACTCGAAGGCAGGATAGGTAAAATTGGAATAGTGATCGGTACCGTGACCCAAACAGAGAACTCCGGTATCGGAGGGAAGAGCTCTATAGTCTTCCATGATTCCGGCGATGACTTCCTCCATATCCTCCGGGGAGGTCAGGAGCGGAGTGCCAATCCGCATGGAGACAAACGAATCCCGGTTTCGGCGGAGAAGATGCAGCATGCGGTTATTTTCCACCCCATTGATGATGTGGGTGGGCTGAATCAAAAGATGGGTAAAGCCTTCTTCCCGAAACCGATCCAGGGCCTCCTGGATGGTATCGATGCAGATGCCGTCCCTTTTCTTTAAAATTTTTATGATCATTTCACTGGTAAAGGCTCGTCTGACTTCCCAGTCCGGATAGGCCTTTTTTACGATGGTTTCAAATGCGTCTATGGTTTTCTTTCTGGTTTCTTCGATACTGGTTCCGAAACTGACAATCAAAATGCCTTTTTTTTCCTTCTGTATCATGGATGCCTCCTTCATGTTGCGGGCGCTTTGGGGACGTCCGCCTGCCCAGCAGTATACCATGGAAAAGATTTGCATGTCAAATTTTATCGGCAGATCGGTTTATAAATGAAAAAAGCGTCGTAAAATAAGGGGCGTGTGATTGTGACGAAAATGTAGATCAAAGGCCGGTGGAACAGTGGAGGGTCATAACCAAAATGAAAAAGGCGGACATTGTCGTGCTGGACATGCCGCTTTTGGACACCAGGGCAAAGGGGAAAGACTTGACGGGAACCTTTATCGCGGATTTGGTTCTGCAGATTTTATCTTATGTGGCAGAGACGGAGCGGGCCAATATTAGGCAGAGACAAAAGGAAGGAATCGCGGCAGCCCGGATGCGGGGGATCCAGTTTGAAAGGCCAAGGAAAAGGATTCCCAACGAATTTTGGAATATCAAACTTTGCTGGGAGGAAGGGAAAATCTCTTCCAGGCAGGCGGCAAAACAGCTGAATATTGCTCAAAACACCTTTCTCAGATGGGTGCACGGGCAATGAACAAACAGAACGTACGGGATCGGGATTACAGCATCGTCAGGCAGAAAGAAATCAATAAGTTTTCGGAAAAACTGGACATTTCCCGGCGTATCATGTATACTAAAAATAATGTTGGCATTTTTGGGTGTTTCTTATATGCTAAAAAGTAGGATAATTGAATCACGTTATCATACATATCGTAAAATATGGCGGCAGTATCTGAGAATGATGAATAATCCTTTTAAATACTGCTTTTCATGCAGCCAAAGGCTGCGAATAAATTGGCATTTATATCCATAAAAATGTTGGAAATGCGATACTGCAATATGAACGATAATGTCTACATTTTCGTTCTACACAGATACACACTGTACAGGAGAATGGAAGCAATGAGGAAGTATACTAGGATGACATGGGAACAGTGGTATCAGCTGGCGAAAGAATATTACGAGAATTATCATGATTTAAGGGTTCCTGGCAGATATCAGACATCGCAGGGCGTAGAACTGGGAAGATGGATTGAACGGCAGCGGACCGCTTATCATGGTTCCGGCAAGTATACCATTGACAAACATCAGATCTATGCGTTAGAGCAGATCGGGATGGAATGGGAACTGAGACGGCGCACGGACTGGAGCGTTTGGTATGCGCTGGCTAAAAAGTATTATAAAAAGAACCATAATTTGAGAGTTCCGGCGGGATATGTTGTGGACAGTTATCCTTTGGGAGAGTGGATTAAGCAGCAGAGAAAATTCTATCGGAATGGAAAATTGAGTTCGGACCGAATTATGAAACTGGAAAAAATCGGCATGGAATGGTATCTCAGAAAATCCCATGTAAAAGCAGAGTGATTCGGGGATATGGAGATATACTGTAAGGCAGCCGCAGAGAACGGGCGGCAGGAGCCGGAGCAGAAAATAGCAGATGTATGGAAAGATGGCGGTGTGGATGTTGCGGCACCTCCATCTTTTTTAATGCCGGTTTATGAAATGGATTTGCTGCATGGCCAGTATCAGGAGAGGAACGACGAGGAGGGAAAGGAAGATTCCCGGAATCCCCGAGGTAACCGCATAACTCCAAAAGGCTTCCAGGGTCAGCGCCGGGGCGCCAAAGAGGGAGAAAATCAGCCGGGTTACTCCCCAAAGGACACGTCCGGTGATCATGGAGATGACCAGGGCGGTATAGAGGGAGTCCAGCCGCTTGGGCAGAAAATGGTACATGAGCCCTGCCATGGCGCCATAGGCGGCCAGCTCTGTGGCAAGGGAAAGACAGTCGGGAACCAGGGGGATGGAAAAGAGCAGTCCCCGAAGCAGGGAAGAGAGAAACCCCACTGCCAGGCCGTAGGGCCAGCCGCAGAGGAATCCGCACAAAAGAACCGGAATATGGCTGAGACGCAGGGAAGGGGAGAGCAGATTTGTGTGATCGGATAGGAGGGGAAGAAGCAGGCACAGCAGAAAGCAGATGCCGGAGAGCAGCAGGTTCTGAGAAAATTGGGAGGTATGGCGCTTTTTTCGGATGGATATGGATTTCATGGGGATGAACACTCCTTTTCTGACATGTAATGTTGTGTTTATAGTAGCATGGGGGAGGGAGGGATGTCAATGGAGGAGTGGTGGGGGGGGGCGGGGAATCAAGTGGATACCCGGACGGCCGCAGGGAAGCAAACCATCTTCCATCGGGGCGCTTTCGCTTAAAACATGAACCAACATGTATATTTCTTGCGATACTTTTCCGCCTGTTCATGTTGAAAACGTAGCGGTACATAAGATTTTTCGGCGCCGTGTCCGGCTGGAAAAATCAAGTACCGACGTTTTCTAAAACCCTCTGGAAGATGGTTTGCTTCCCTGCGGCCTGAGAGTGATGTGAGTGATGAGAGAAAAATTAAGTAGCGGTGTTTTTCGAGGTCCGTCAGGGAAAGGGTTTGTTCCCCTGCGGCTTGAGAGTGATGTGAGTGATGAGGGAAGAATTAAGTAGCGGTGTTTTTCAAAGTCCGTTAGGGAAAAGGTTTGTTCCCGCCCTGCGGTCTGAGGGTAATGAGAGTGATGCGAGGGATGTGGGAAGAATTGGTGAGGGGGGATGAGGTGGCGGGGGATAAAATGTGGGATTTGCGCGGGTTTGTGAAGAGTGCGGATGTTTTATGGGATTGGATGGATGAGAGGAGAATGGTATGGAAAGAATCTTGATTGTGGAAGATGATGAGAAGCTGAGGAAGGAGCTGGCGTTTTTTTTGAATCATAATGGGTATGAGGCGGAGGAGCTTTGCAGGTATGAGACGCTGGTGGAGGATATTTTGGATTCCGGATGTGATTTGGTTTTGCTGGATATTAATTTGCCGGTGGTGGATGGACAGTATGTCTGCAGGGAGGTTCGAAAGAAGTCGGATGTGCCGATTATCATGGTGACCAGCCGGAATAGTGATTTGGATCAGCTGATCAGCATGAATTACGGGGCGGATGATTATGTGGAAAAGCCGTTTCACCCGCAGATTTTGCTGGCCAGGATTGGGGCGATTTTAAGAAGGGTCAGGAAGGGAAATGGGACGGGGGAGATCATGGACTGCGGCGGATGGTGGCTGGATGTGGCCAGGAGGACGGCGGGAACGAAGACGAAATCGGTGGAGCTGACGAAGAATGAATGGAATATTCTGTTTTATCTGGCCAGCCGCAGGGGGACTTTGGTGTCGCGGGATGCGCTGATGACGTATCTGTGGGACAGTGAAATGTTTGTGGATGACAACACGCTGACCGTGAATGTGGCAAGAATACGGGCCAAGCTGGAGGAGATCGGCGTCAGGGATGTGATTAAGACCAGGAGAGGGCAGGGATATGTGATGGAAGAAGGGGGAAGGCATGAAGCTTAGGGATTATCTTAGGGAGCGCCAGGCAGTGCTGATTCTGTGGGTGGTCTTTATCGCGGCCCTGGAGGTGATGCTGCTGGCGGTGTCGGAGCCCATGCTTCAGATTTACATCGGAATCGGGATACCGGCAGGACTTTTTTTGGACATGGGACTGGAGTTTCGAAAGAAAAAACGGTTTTATGACAGCGTGGAAAGACAGGCCCAGGAGATGGATCAGGTGTATCTGCTTCCGGAGGTTGTGGAAGACGCGGATTTTCTGGAGGGAAAGTATCTGATTCAGTTCCTGAAAGAGATGGAAACCTCCATGGCGGAGCGGGTGAAAGCGTATAAAAAAGACCACGAAGAGTATAAAGATTACATCGAAATGTGGATTCACGAGGTAAAACTTCCCATCGCCACGGGAAAGATGATCGCGGAAAACCACAGAAGCGAGGCCATGGACAGCATGGAGGAAGAACTGCAGAAGATTGAGGATTATACAGAGCAGGCATTGTATTATGCCCGAAGCTACAACGTGGAGAAGGATTATCTGATCAAGGAAGTTCCTCTTCAGACGGTGGTGGCGGAGGTGCTGAAAAAGAATAAGAAAGTACTGATCGCAGAAAAAATCAAGATTCAGATGGAAGGATTGGAAACCACTGTATTCACGGACAGCAAGTGGATGGTATTTGTCCTGAATCAGATTGTGAGCAACAGCATCAAATACAGAGGGGAAGACCCTGCCATTTCCTTTTCGGCCGCAAAACGAAAGGAGCAGGTGGTTTTCACAATCCGGGACAATGGAATCGGAATCAGCGCCGGTGAGATGGGGCGGGTGTTTGAAAAGGGCTTTACAGGCAGCAATGGAAGGGGAAAACAGAAATCCACGGGAATCGGCCTGTATCTGTGCCAGAAGCTCTGCAGTCGGCTGGGACATAAGATTTACCTGTTTTCCAAAGAAGGGGAAGGGACAGAAGTGAGCATTATCTTTCCCATGAACAGTTACTATCTGTAAGGGAACGGGGATGCAGCGGCGGATGGGAACGGGAGCAGGTAAACTTACAAAAGTGTAAGGTTTCCGTAAGCAAGTTCGATGGCTCATTGGGAGAAAAAGAGATAAGATGGATCCAGAAACAAGAAAGGAGCCAAAATGGTATGAGCAGAGTATTGGACGTACAGAGTGTGGAAAAATATTATGGAAATAAGGGGAATCTGACCAAAGCCATCGACGATATCAGCTTTTTTGTGGAGAAGGGAGAGTTTGTGGGAATCATGGGCGCATCCGGTTCCGGAAAAACGACGCTTTTAAACTGTATCTCCACCATTGACCGGGTCACCAGCGGTAGGATTTTGATCAACGGCATGGATATTACAAAACTGAAGGGGAATCATCTGAATCAATTCCGAAGCCGGGAACTGGGTTTCATTTTCCAGGATTTCAATCTGCTGGATACCATGACGGCCTTTGAGAATATCGCATTGGCCCTGACGATTCAGAAAGTGAAGCCGACGGAAGTGGAACAGCGGGTTTTGGAGGTGGCAAAAAATCTGGAGATCACCGAGGTCCTCCGCAAG
Source organism: Candidatus Fimimorpha excrementavium (assembly GCA_018710785.1). Taxonomy (GTDB): domain Bacteria; phylum Bacillota; class Clostridia; order Lachnospirales; family Lachnospiraceae; genus Fimimorpha; species Fimimorpha excrementavium. Next base: position 22,163 of record DVJD01000054.1, on the reverse strand, counting down.
TATCCCTATCAGATGTCGGGCGGACAAAAACAGAGGGTGGCCTGTGCACGGGCCATCGTTACCAATCCACAGCTGGTGCTTGCGGATGAGCCGACCGGGGCCCTGGACTCCAAAGCAGCCCGCATGCTGCTGGAATCCTTCGAGCGCCTGAACTGGTCCATGCAGGCCACGATTCTCATGGTTACCCACGATGCCTTTACGGCCAGCTATGCCGACCGTATCCTGTTTATCAAAGACGGGAAAATCTTCAATGAACTGGTCAAGGGAACGGACAGCAGAAAAACATTTTTCAATAAAATCATCGAAGTGGTGACGCTTTTGGGAGGTGAATTGAACGATGTTATTTAAACTTTCCATCTCAAACATGAAAAAAAGCATGAAGGATTACACCATCTATTTCATGACACTGATTCTGGGCGTGGCCATTTTTTATATGTTCAATTCCCTGGACGCGCAGCGAAGCATGATGGTCATGTCATCCTCCACATACATGGTGGTGGATCTGCTGATTCATCTTCTGGGAGGCGTGTCGGTGTTTATCGCCATCGTTCTGGCCTTTTTGATCGTCTATGCCAATAATTTTCTGATGAAACGAAGAAAACGGGAGTTTGGCATTTATATGACGCTGGGCATGGGAAAGAGCCAGATTTCCCGCATTTTGATCGGCGAGACCGTGCTGGTGGGACTGATCTCCCTGGCGGTGGGACTGGCCGTCGGCGTATTCGGATCCCAGCTGATGTCCATCCTGGTGGCCAAGATGTTTGAAGCCAATATGGAAGCATTTACCTTTGTGTTTTCCTCGGCGGCATTTTGGAAAACCATCGTCTACTTCGGCATCATGTATCTGGCGGTTATGGCATTCAATACGGTGATGATTTCCAGGTATCCGCTGATCCGTCTGATCCATGCCGATAAGCAGGGGGAAAAAGTAAAACTGAAAAATCCCATTCTGTCGGTCATTTTCTTTTTGATTTCCGCAGGGATTTTGGGCTATGCCTATTACCAGGTGAGCCAGCCGCAGATCGTGACGGATCTGAACCTGTTTCTGCGCATGGTTTTTCTGGGAATGATCGGAACCTTTGGTATTTTCTGGTCCCTGTCCGGTTTTTTGATCAAAGTGGTTCAGATGGTAAAATCCATTTATTTGAGACGCCTCCATCCCTTTGTGCTCCGCCAGGTGGGGAGTCAGGTAAATACCATGACGGTTTCCATGACCGTGATCTGTCTGCTTTTGTTTCTGACCATCTGCATTTTTTCCGGCAGCATGGCCATGAACGAATCCATGAAGCGGGATCTTCAGGAATGTGCCGCAGCCGATGTGAATGTGATGAAAGAATACAGCGCAGATGACGAGATGCCGCTTAGGGAAAGCATGGAGCTGGATGGGTTTGATCTGTCGGTGCTTCAGGACGGATGGGAAGAAGTTCGGATGTATCGGACGCCGACCGTGACGGGGGAGAACGTCCTGGGAAGCGCCTTTGGGAAGCTGGCAGAGGAGCATATTTACTTTTCAGCCGCCTACCGGGCCATAGATATGATAAAAGTATCTGATTATAATAAACTGGCAGCCATTTACGGAAAAGAACCCTGTGTACTGGGACCCAATCAGTACCAGGTGGCGGTGAACAATGAGACGGCGGTGGACTGCTACCGGGAAGCTGCACAAAACGGAACCCAGATCACCATCAATGGGGCGGTCTATCAGCCGGTATCGGAGGACGTTCTGGATGGATTTGTGGAAATGTCATCCAATAAAGATAATGACGGTGTTTTGATTGTTCCGGATGAAGCGCTGGAAGGAGTCACGCTGCAGAGTGAAGGATACCAGGTGACCGGATTTATGGCAGCCAATTATGTGGGAACGACAGAAGAAGAGAAGCAGGAAAATGAAACAGCGTTTATAGCCAATGTGGAGGATGGAGAAGAAAGTTATCTGTCGATTCACGGGCTCAGCGTCATGACCAGGCAGGCCCTGTATGCAGCCAGCGTGGGACTGGGAGCCAGCATCATATTCCTGGGGCTGTATCTCGGAATCGTATTTTTGATTTCCAGCGCGGCACTTCTGGCCCTGAAAGTGCTGTCGGAGAGCACCGATAACCGGGCCAGATATACGATCCTGAGAAAGATCGGCGCGGACGAAAAAATGATTTCCCGCGCGCTGTTTGAGCAGTCTGCCTTTTATTTCCTTCTGCCCCTCCTGCTGGCAGTAATTCACTCCATCTTTGGCCTGAAGGTGGCGGATTATCTTTTAAAAACCATGGGGCAAAGCCAGATGACGATGCCCATCATCGCGACGGCCGCTCTTCTGGTTCTGATCTATGGGGGATACTTTTTGATTACGTATTGGGGGAGTAAGAGGATTATAAGAGACAAATAATAGAAGATAAGAAATCCCGGTCATCTGGAGCATAGATAGGATGGCCGGGATTTTTGCGCAATAAGTCCGGTGAACGGATGCCGGTCTTTCCATTTCCGATTCTGTGTGAAGAAATACATGGTGTGTGAACAAAATGGATACCCGGACGGCCGCAGGGAAGCAAACCATCTTTCATCGGGGCGATTTCTAAAGCCCTCTGGAAGATGGTTTGCTTCCCTGCGGCCTGTGCGCATGCGCATGATCAGTCGGAAAAGCATCGCAGGAAATATCTAGGTTGGACCACAAATTCTTCATTCCTGTGTTTGCCGTGAAATGTAAAATGGAGATATTGACTTTTACCTATGGGAGGAATAGAATATAAATAATTTCATGAGATGTGACAAATAGATGAATGATTAAGAGACAAAGATCGTACAGTGGGGAACGGGATAGAAAGATTCAATTGAGAAAAGGGGAAGCCGAGGATGGAAGCTATGAAAAAATGGAAGATTCTTTTGATGATGGGAATGATTTGAAAGAGTTTCTGCCGGAGGATCTGTACCAATGTCTGGAAGAGGAAAACCGTTTTCTGGAGGCAGGCGATGCCATCAACGGTCGGGTGCCGGTGGCCATCGGCATTTTCGACACGGATTTGAAGGAGGACTTGGGGCTGTCCGGCAACTGTGCGATTCTGGCCGTGGGCAGGCAGACGCCCCATAAGGATGCGGTCATCGAAATGCTTCGATACGAGTTCATGGACGAAGACGATCCGCAGAAAGAGTGAGAAAAAAGCATGAAAATGCCGATTTTCTGAAAATATTTGTTTCTCTTTTCTTTTATTGTATGGTATACTAACGAGGAAAGCGAGGATCATGCTTGCATGAATCCTCATTTGACGAGAAGACCATCGAAACGACAGTTGAGATGGTATACTAACGAGGAAAGCGAGGATCATGCCTGCATGAAGCCTCGTTAAAGGCCAGTCTCACAGGCCTTTGTCCGGCAGCGGCCAGCGGCGCTGGAAGCTGTCAAAAGTAAGGGGAATCCATGTATGGGAGGAAGCAGCATGAGCAGTCAGGAAATCAAGAAGGCCATAAGGGAACAGATCCATCCGTTTATGAAGGAACTGTTTTGGCGCATCGCTGAGGGAAAGGATGCGCTGGTTATGGACGGAGTCTGGGTTTACAACGAGAAGGCACAGTTTGTCGGCGGAAAGGCGATCAATCTGTGCAGCTACGTGGTGACAGAATTATTGGAGGAAAAGGAAAAAGAAGAGGGCATCCATGCCCTGCGTGAGATCATCCCCATGTGTGCGGAATTGCCGATGCAGACATGGGGAATTTTCAATGCCGTAAAAGGGCTCTGGCGGATGGAACAGAAGGGAATCCGCGGGGAAGTTATACCGCAGGAATTGTGGGAAAGACTGAAAGTCACCCTGGACTGGAGAACCTTTGTGGATTGTGAAAACCATCTGGCATTGAAGGGATATCCCACCAATTATTATGGTGTGGCTTTTGGAATCGCCCGCTACCGGGAACTTTTGGGATGGGAAGAGGAAGGATACAGTGAAAAGCTGCTGAACCGTCTCATGGAGCACATTGAGCTTTATTCCGGGGCGTATGAGTTTATGGATGAGACGCCGGGATTTGGCCGGTTTGACCGCTACAGCATCCTGGTTCCGGCAGAGATTGCCAATACGGTGCTGGATACGGGGATGGAGCTGCCGGAAAAGATCGTCCGCATGCTTCGAAAATCCGCGGCGATCTGTCTGTTCATGGCAAATCGGGACGGATACGGATTTTCCTACGGGAGAAGTACCGGAGCCTATGGGGATACCGGGGTGCTGGAAGTCCTGACGGCAGCGGCCAGGGTCAAAACCATACTGGATCCCGGGGAGGAAGCTTTGGCCTATGCCTACTGTACCGCAATCATCCGCCGGTTCGGAGCGTTTTGGATCGATCCCGAGATGCAGTCGGTCAACATGTGGGAAAAGGGCAGGAAGACCGATTCCTATCGGAATAAAAACCGGATTCTCAGCGAAAACCTGAGTCTGTGCATGCAGATGCTGGAGGCAGAGGAATGGGAAAAACCGGAAAGCGGTGAAGAAGCGGAGGCTGTATGGGAAAAGAGGGAGAGGGAAGACATAAGCGGGATGTATTTTCCCTTTGCCAGAGGAGAGTATGAGCGCGGTCTGGCCGTTGTCAGGGACAAAAGACACATCTGGTCCCTGCCTTTCATCAGCGGAGGAAAGGAATACTATGAAAAGTCACCTTACCTTCCCATTCCATACAGCCAGTTTACGGTGACGGGTGTGCCGGGGGAAGCGTATGCGTATCTGGTTCCTCAGCTGATGTTAGAGGACGGAACGAAGGCCATGCCCATCGTCTATTTCAAAGAGATTCAGTGGAAGCAGGAAGAAGGCCAGGTGATCCTTTCCTGCCATCAGGACGCTTTGTGCGCGGTGGGAGAGGAAGAGATGCGGCCGCTTGACGGTATTTCCTGTGACACCGTGTACCGGTTCAGCCATGGGCAGGCGGAGCGGACGGATACCTTCCGCATTTCAAAGGACCATGCAGTATCCGAGATCCGGATGGATGTCCTGACGTTTTCCGAGGAACCGGCGGAGACGGACGGGGGATATGGGTTTGGCTGCGGGCGTGTGGAAGAAATCAGCCAGACCGGTTATGACAGGAAACAGATCCGGGCGGCAGAGGATACGGAGGCCTGCCGCACGCCGGAAGGACGGCTGTGTTACCGGATCCTCCTGAAAAAAGAACACATCTCCTCAAACGAGGTTTCTGTGTCCTGGAGGATCCGCCTGAGAGAAAGCGGTCGGATCAGGTAACTTTTTTCCAAAAGTGATAGAAGAAAGAAATAGAAAAACCTGCCGGACTTGCTATAATAACGGGTAAGGAAGGCAGGAAATGGAGGATTTAAGCGGAATGGAAATGAAACATTACAAGTTTTGGTTTGCCACAGGCTCCCAGGATCTGTACGGGGAGGATTGTTTAAGAAATGTGGCACAGCACTCGAAGATTATCGTGGAACAGTTAAATGCATCCGGGCTGCTGCCCTTTGAAATCCTGTGGAAACCCACACTGATTGACAATGCGTCGATCCGCCGTTTGTTCCATGAAGCCAACAGCGATGACTCCTGCGCAGGGGTCATCACATGGATGCACACCTTTTCCCCGGCAAAATCCTGGATTTTGGGACTTCAGGAGTACCGAAAGCCGCTTCTTCACTTACATACCCAGTTCAATGAAGAGATTCCCTATGATACCATTGATATGGATTTCATGAACGAAAACCAGTCCGCCCACGGAGACCGGGAGTACGGCCATATCGTGACGAGAATGGGGATTGAGCGCAAGGTAATCGTCGGCCACTGGAGCAGCGAAGAGGTGCAGAAGAGGATCGCTCAGTGGATGCGCACGGCCATCGGCATCATGGAAAGCAGCCATATCCGCGTGGTCCGCATTGCCGACAATATGAGAAATGTGGCGGTCACAGAAGGCGATAAAGTGGAGGCACAGATCAAATTCGGATGGGAGATTGACGCGTATCCGGTGAATGAGATCGCGGAATACGTCTCCGACGTCAGACCGGCAGATGTGGATGCCCTGGTGGAAGAATACTATGATACCTACGATATCCTTCTGGAGGGAAGGGAAGAAGGGGAGTTTCGCCGTCATGTGGCTGTGCAGGCACAGATCGAGATCGGGTTTGAGCGGTTCCTGAAGGAGAAAAACTATCAGGCCATCGTCACCCATTTCGGGGATCTGGGCTCCTTAAAGCAGCTTCCGGGTCTGGCCATCCAGAGACTGATGGAAAAGGGATACGGTTTCGGCGGGGAAGGCGACTGGAAGACAGCGGCCATGGTCCGCCTGATGAAGATTATGACGGCGGGAATGAAAGACGCAAAAGGGACGTCGTTCATGGAAGATTACACCTATAACCTGGTTCCGGGAAAAGAAGGCATTCTGGAGGCCCACATGCTGGAGGTCTGCCCGTCCATAGCAGAAGGCCCCATCGGCATCAAGGTCTGCCCGCTGTCCATGGGAGACCGGGAAGATCCGGCCAGACTGGTATTCACATCCAAGACCGGCCCCGGCATCGCCGCATCTCTGATCGATCTGGGAGACCGTTTCCGCCTGATCATCAACGAGGTGGACTGCAAGAAGGTGGAAAAGGAGATGCCGAAACTTCCGGTGGCCACGGCATTCTGGACGCCGAGACCCAACTTGAGCGTCGGTGCGGAAAGCTGGATTCTGGCAGGCGGCGCCCATCACACAGCCTTCACCTACGATCTGACCGCCGAGCAGATGGGAGACTGGGCCAGCGCCATGGGAATCGAAGCTGTGTATATCGACAGTGATACCACCATCCGCAGTCTGAAAAATGAACTGAAGTGGAATTCCATGTATTACATGCTGAAAAGATAGGAGGACACCATTATGAGATTTTTTATTGATACTGCCAATGTGGATGAAATCAGAAAAGCCAATGATATGGGGATTATCTGCGGTGTTACCACGAACCCGTCCCTGATCGCAAAGGAAGGAAGAGACTTCAATCAGGTCATCGCGGAGATCGCTTCCATCGTGGACGGACCCATCAGCGGGGAAGTGAAAGCCACCACCACCGATGCCGAGGGCATGATCCGGGAGGGAAGAGAGATTGCTGCCATCCATCCCAATATGGTGGTGAAGATTCCCATGACAATGGAAGGCTTGAAAGCCGTGAAGGTGCTGACAAAAGAAAGAATCAAGACCAATGTAACGCTGATCTTTTCCGCGGCCCAGGCATTGTTGGCAGCCCGTGCGGGAGCCACCTATGTTTCCCCGTTTTTGGGAAGGCTGGATGATATCTCCATGCCGGGGATTGATCTGATTGATGAGATCACAGAGATTTTCCAGATGCACGGCATTGAGACGGAAATCATCGCCGCCAGCATCCGCAATCCGATCCATGTGATTGACTGTGCAAGGGCTGGGGCCGACATCGCCACCGTACCGTATAAGGTTCTGGTGCAGATGACAAAGCATCCGCTGACCGACCAGGGAATCGAAAAATTCCAGGCCGATTATAAAGCGGTATTCGGGGAATAAGAAGCCTTACAAAATGGATAAAGAGGGAGCGCCGGGCAGGCGTATGCCCGAAAGAAAGGAACGAGATCCGCGGTCTGCGGCGAAGTTCGCATCACACAGAGTAATGCGACTTTGCCGCAGACCTTTTTTCGTGCTCCCCAACATAGACCTGCGCTTCATAGGTCCACTGCAGAATGCCGGATACGACAATGAGCTGCACGGTAAAGGCCGGGGCCGCGCCGTATGCGGTCCGGGCCATGTGCTGCAGTTTCTGAAGCGTGGCTTCTCTGGTTTCTTCGGTACAGCGGAAGATGCGGATCAGAAGACCGCGGCAGATATAGGGTGCAGCCTCATCGTGGCGGATGAGTTCCAAAAGCAGCTGCGACAGGTGATCTTCCATGGCTTCCTTTGCCCCGTCGTGGGGGCGGAAGTGAAGATACTGCAGAAGATTTTTCTGCTTCAGAAGGGCAGAACTTAAAAAGGCCGCGATGCGCTTTTCCGTAAGAGGACAGTCCATGATATCATCAAAGGTGGCATTGGCAATGCCCAAAAACAGTATGACGGCGGGGGATGTATCCATGATGTCCTGATGGAGACAATTTTTATCAATCAGGCACAGCTCTCCCTCACGGAATGTGATGGTTTTGCCCAGGATTTTCTGGGAAAATTCTCCCGAAACGATGTAGGCCAGCTCCAGATAATCATGGGTGTGCAGCTGCGTCCGGCCGATTTTTGATCCTCCTTCTGGGGAATGGTCATTTCCGGAGGACGCGCTGGGCATCTGTTCGGAATTTCGGCAGGAAATCGTTTCGCAAAGTTCTTTCAGTGTCATGGAATCCCTCCCGTTTATTTATATTTTTTGGTGAGCGTGAACCCGCGTCCCCGCACCTCATTGACCTGGTTGATGACCATAAACGCTTTGGGATCCAGCTCCATGACCTTCTGATTCAGGCGCGGCAGCTCCCGGTTGGAAATCACGGTCAGGACCACCATGCTGGTCAGATGGAGATATCCGGTTTCCGCGTGGAGCAGGGTGCAGCCGCGGTCCAGCTGGGAAGAAATCATCTCGCTGATCTCCCGGTAGTTTCGGCTGACGATTTTTACCTGCATCTGGGATTTTCCGGTGAGCAGGACCTTGTTCAAAACCATGGTATAGATAATCACCAGAAGAATGCCGTAGAGAATCCGTTCTTTATCGGAAAAGGTCATCTGCAGAAGCAGGATACAGAAATCGAATACATAGAGCATGAAGGAGACGGACAGGCCGAATTTTTTATTTAAAATCAGCGGCGGGATATCCATCCCTCCCGTGGATGCTCCGGCACGGATGACGATGCCGATGCCCACGCCGATCATGAGACCGGAAAACAATACGGCCAGCATGGTATTTTCCGTCATGCCCTGCAAGAAGGGGATTCGCTGCAGCAAATCCAGACAGATGGGATAGTAGAAGGTGCTGACCAGGGTGGTCATGGCAAAGGTTTTTCCCAGGATCCATGCGCCCAGAAGAAACATGAGGATGTTGAAAACGCCGACAAAGTAGGCGATGGGAAGGTGAAACTGGTTCTGGAAAAACAGGCCTAAGCCGGTGGTTCCGCCGGACATCAGGTCATTGGGAAGCAAAAACATGACGACGGCAGCGGCATAGATGGTATTTCCTATGAGGATCAGTAAAAATTTCTGTATGGCAGGTAAAATGGTTTGTCTGTTCATGAAAGTCCGTATCCTTTCTGCGTTTGTTTTGTTCTGTTATCATAATAAAGCAAGAAAAAAGACCGCTTACGCGGCCTTTTTTCTATTTTTCTCTGTTTTTGTACCGCTCCAGGAGACGGTTGATCCGATCGGTGGGGATCAAAAGATCCTGAAGGGAAGAATTATGATTTAAGTTGTCAATCAAAAGTGCAATGTATTTGCTCAAATCAACGTTTACATAGTACGGTCTGGACAAAAGCTCCGGTGTCTGATAGACCAAATTTGTAGTCAGGACACGGTCAATGATGCCCTGATCGTAAGCGGCATCGAACTTGGCAAGACCATTGGTGAACAGGCCGAAGGTGGATGCGATGAAGACCTTGGCTGCCTTGCGGCGCTTCAGTTCACGGGCCACATCCATCATGCTGTCGCCGGACGAAATCATATCATCCACGATGAGGACGTTCTTGCCCTCCACATTGCTGCCCAAAAATTCATGGGCGACGATGGGGTTTTTGCCGTCTACGATGCGGGTATAATCGCGGCGCTTGTAGAACATACCCACATCCAGTCCCAGATAGTTGGCGAAGGTGACTGCACGTCCCATGCCGCCTTCGTCGGGGCTGATGATCATCATATGGTCGCTGTCCAGATCCAGGTTCGGCTCTGTCCGCAGAAGAGCCTTCATAAACTGATAGATACACGGAACATTTTCAAATCCCTTCAGAGGGATGGCATTCTGTACACGGGGGTCATGGGCATCAAAGGTTAGGATGTTTTCCACGCCCATGCGTGTCAGTTCCTGAAGCGCCATGGCGCAGTCGAGAGATTCTCTGGCTGTACGCTTATGCTGTCTGCTTTCATATAAGAAAGGCATGATGACATTGATGCGGCGGGCCTTTCCGCCCACGGCGGCGATGATGCGCTTTAAGTCCTGGAAATGATCATCCGGCGACATATGATTGACATATCCGCTGAGAGAGTAGGTTAAACTGTAATTGCAGACATCCACCATAATATAGAGGTCATCTCCGCGGACAGATTCATTGATGACACCCTTTGCCTCGCCGGAACCAAACCGGGGAGCTTTGGCATTGATCAGATAGCTGTCTCTCTGATAACCGTTGAACTGGATGGTGGTTTTATGTTCATTTTCACGTTCTCTTCTCCAGGTCACAAGGTAGTCGTTTACTTTTTTTCCGAGAGAGCTGCAGCTGTCCATGACAATAAGTCCCAGCGGTCCCACTGGAATCGTTTGCAAATGAGTTGATTGTGGCATATTTACACTTTCCTCCATTGTATTCTATGAGTAACTCACTTTTACTTTAACAATATTTTAATGCTAAGTCAAGCCTTCCCAAATTTTTTGATGATTCGGATATCATCGCCAAACAGTGTGATAATTTCATAATTGCTTAAAATCCGGGATGCGACCCGCTCGGTATAGAGATCGCGGATCTCGCCGGGTTTCAGATTGGTGGATATGATGGTGCCTTTCCTGCGGACAAACCGTTCATTGATGCAGTAAAACAATTTGCTGACCGTAAACGAGTTGGCACGCTCCGTCCCCAGATCGTCGATGATGAGAATATCGCTGTCCAGAATATAGTGATCGATCTCCTCGGAGGCCTCTTCGTCATGGGAGAAGCTGCCGCGGGAGAAGATGTTGAACAATTCCGTGGCGGTCAGATAAACGACGGAATAACATTCCTCAATCATGGCCTTGGCGATGCAGTTGGAAAGAAACGTTTTTCCGACGCCCGTCGTGCCGGTGAACAGGATATTTCGCCCTTCTTCCGGATACCGGCGGACAAAGGATTTGCATCGGCTGAGAACCGACTTCATATAGTCCTGCGTACTTTGTCCGAGAGCCGGGTCATACTGGGGCGAATAGTAATCCAGAGAAAAGGTATCAAAGTTTTCTTTCTCCAATACTTCCCGGATGTTGGACTGGTCATACAAAAGATTGACGGCAGCCTGCTTGAAGCAGTGACATTTTTCGGCGCCGATGAATCCGGTGTCCTTACAGTCCGGACAGTGATACTGCATCTCCATGTAATCCGGAGGGAGATTCAGGGATTTTAATACTTCCGTCCGTTCTTCTTTCAGTCCTTGTATGAGATCCTTCAGGGCGTCGGAATCATCCGCCTTGCCCATGATCCGCGCGCGCGCGCGGGAAGCAGAGAAGACGGTGATTTCCTGATCGATTTTTTTCAGCCTCGGGGAGAGGGAATACGCATGTTCGATCCGGCGTTTCTGCTCATAGCGGTCCTCCAGCTGTCTGCGGTTGTAAGCGCGCATTAAGATATCAAATTGAGAATTTTTCAGAGGCATGACAGGGTTCCTTTCTATGATTTACGATAACCGTAATAATTGGCCACCAGCTGATCATAATCGGTGCTTCGCTGCTCGAAATTATGAAACTGGTTGGATGGTTTGGCGGTCTTGGATGCAGCTGCTTCTGCCTTTTTCTTGTTTACCTTTATCTGGTGTTCCAGATCGTATTTTTCCACATCTTTCGGTGTGCTGACACCGGCTTTTTTCCAGGAGGACAGAATACGGTCCGCGTATTCAAAGCTGGGATTGTGGGTGGCGGTGATGGTTTTGTCGCAGGCCAGGATGATCATGTCTTGGGAAAACCCGTAGGTATTCAGCCATTTCTGGATATAGTTTGCCTCCTTGGTACCCGGCACACGGTCATTCAGTCCGAAGGATTTCATGACCGCATAGGTGACTTTGGTGCGGACTGCAGCATAATCCTTGATCTGCTCCACTGTGGTAAATCCCATGCTGTGCCAGTTTAAAGCCACCGCTTCCAGATATTTCAGACTGGAATTCCCCTGTTCCACACAGTACTCCAGGAGATACTCGATGATCTCGTAGGAGCGGTTAAACAGCAGATACCAATAACCGAGGATATCACAGTCGGTGGGCCGAAAGGTCTTTTTCAGGTAGGCCTGGGCCAAAAACAAAAGTTCGGAGAACGCGTTGTCCCCGGAAAGGGAAGCCAGATCGACGGGGGATGCGCCGCGGCTGTTCTTTCCGGCGGATTCGGAAGAAGCAGATTGCCGCTCCCTGGCAGAAGGAAGAGGACAGGAGTCCGGCTCTTCTGTATAGGAAGTCTCTTCCTTTGCAGACGCTGCAGACGGAAGAGGCGCAGCAGACGCAGAAGACTTGGCGGCAGCCTGATTCGCGGCGGCACCGTCATCAATCATCGTGATATCCGTAAGCGTGCGGTCCGAGGTGAAAGACAGACGGAGAAGCCCCAGCTGTTCCCAGTAACTCAGCGCCCGGATGACGTCTTTTTCCGTTACATCAAAGAGGTCAGCCATGTGGGAGACGGTTACGGGGATGTTGGGATGGTTTAAAGCGCGAAGCAGGTATAAATAGATTTTTACATATTCTCCATTGGCAGAGGGCATATGGATATCGATGAAACTGCCCGGAACCATAACCACATCCATGGTCATTTGATTATGTAACTGTAAGGTCGCCATAATAATCTACTCCATTCCTGATTGAATCAAAATTCTGATTGATTGAAATACTGCAACAGCTCAGAACGGCATCGGTCATGAATGCCGTCCGATTTGTCTATGAGTATAACACAATTTGTGGCAAATGAAAATAGCCGTCGGAAACAGGAACCATGGGGAAGAAGGAGGCTGGGGAAATTGTGGAAAATGTGGATAAGTCGGTGGATGAATTCATAGACGGTGTCGAATTATGCTGTGGAATGCCAAAAAAATAAAGGATAGTTAAGTTTTCTACAGGGATTAAGTACAAAATATAGTTTTACATAAGAAATCCACATAATTATCCGCGCAGAAATCGTTGATAATTATGTGGATAATGTGGATAACTATCTGCCAAGCAGGGATTCTCCAACTTTTACAATGTCTCCGGCGCCCATAGTTATCAACAGGTCACCGTTGATACAATTTTCCAGTAAAAAATTTTCAATTTCATCGAATGTGGAAAAATAATGACAGCTGCGTCCGTTCTTCACCAGTTTTTCTTCCAGATCAGCGGAACTGATTCCCAACGTGTCCGTTTCCCTGGCCGGATAGATGTCTGCCAGAACGACTTCATCGGCAAGGGAGAGCGCCGTCACAAAATCATCCATCAATGCCTTGGTGCGGGAATAGGTATGGGGCTGGAAGACACACCATATTTTACGGTGGGGATAATTTTGGGCCGCTTTCAGGGTGGCTGTAATCTCCTGCGGATGGTGGGCATAATCGTCGATGATGGTCACTCCGCCGATCTCGCCTTTTTTCTCAAATCGCCGATTGGTCCCCTTGAATTTGGAAAGACCGCGGCAGATGGTGTCCAGAGGAATCTGCAGCTGCAGACACAGGGCGATGGCCGCCAGGGCGTTGGATACATTATGGATGCCGGGAACCGCCAGCGATACGGAGCCGAGGATTTCTGTCGTATGGTCTTCTTTCGTATGAACCAGAGAAAACGAGGCGCAGGCCAGATCGTCAAACTGTATGGCAGCCGGGCTGTAGTCATTGGTTTCGGAGGAGGTTCCGACTTTAATGACGCGGCAGAGAAGTCCGCTTGTGAGCGCATCCACATCCCGGATATCCCCATTGATAATCAGTGTGCCGTTTTCGTCCAGCTTTTCCATGTAAAGGCGGAAGGAATGGCGGATGTCTTCAATATCTTTAAAGAAATCCAGGTGGTCTGCTTCAATATTCAATATGATCTCCATATTGGGACAGAACGACAGGAAACTGTTGGTATACTCACAGGCTTCCGTGACAAAGACATCGGAAGCGCCGACCCGGATATTGCCGCCGATGGCGGGCATGATTCCTCCTACCGAGATGGTGGGATCCAGCTCGGTCTCAAGGAGAATCTGAGTGACCATGGAAGTGGTGGTCGTCTTGCCGTGGGTACCCGCGATACCGATGGAGACACGATAATTGGCCATCATCTGGCCCAGCAGTTCGGCCCGTGACAGCAGAGGAATCTGCTTATCAGAGGCAGCCTGATATTCCGGATTGTCCGGATGGATGGCTGCGGTATAGACGACGGCGTCCAAGTCGTCTGTGATGTGCTCATACTTCTGGCCGCAGTAAATTTTGGCGCCCTTGGCTGCCAGATGCCTGGTGAGGGGCGACTCTTTGGCGTCTGATCCGGATACGGAGAATCCTTCCTGAAGCAGAATTTCCGCGAGGCCGCTCATGCTGATCCCGCCGATTCCAATGAAATAAATATTACAAGGCTGATTAAAGTTTATTTGATACATAAGTTACAGTCCCCTTTATTTTTTTATCTGTTTTTGCTTTGGAAAAGCCGTTTTTGCTCGCTTTTATTATAACGCATAATGATTCAATTGTAAAAGGTATTCTTTGTGGACGGCACGGCAGACGCAAGAATCCATGCATTGGTATTAAGAAAAAATAAAGAAATTTTGATTCTCAAAGCAGAATATTTCAAAAAGGGAAAAAAACAAACAAAAATTCATGAAAAATGTTGGAAAAAGTAAATAAATTTTAAAATAAATTATGCAAAACATTCACATTTTATAAAAAATATGTTATAATATCTCTAACATTATGAGAGACAGGGGTGATTACGTGATTAAGAAAGAAATGATTGCGATGTTATTAGCTGGTGGACAGGGAAGCCGTCTCGGCGTATTGACATCAAAAGTAGCTAAGCCAGCAGTTGCATTTGGCGGGAAATACCGCATTATAGATTTTCCATTAAGTAACTGTATCAATTCTGGCGTAGACACGGTAGGCGTTTTAACACAGTATCAGCCGCTTCGGCTGAACACACATATCGGAATCGGTATTCCGTGGGATCTTGACCGTAACAGAGGCGGCGTCACGATTCTTTCTCCCTATGAGAGAAGCGGAAACAGTGACTGGTATACAGGTACGGCCAATGCAATCTATCAGAATATCAATTACATTGACAGTTATAATCCGGATTATGTGCTGATTCTTGGCGGTGATCACATTTATAAGATGGATTATGAAGTCATGCTGGATTATCACAAATCCAACAATGCGGACGTGACGATGGCGGCTATGCCGGTGCCCATTGAGGAGGCCAGCCGTTTTGGTATCCTGATCACCGATGATACCGGAAGGATCACGGACTTTGAGGAAAAACCGGCGCATCCCAGAAGCAATCTGGCTTCCATGGGAATTTATATTTTCACATGGTCTGTGCTTCGCGAGGCTTTGATTAAAAATGCCAATATTGCCAACTGTGACTTTGGTATGCATATCATTCCGTACTGCCATGAAAAAGGTGACCGTATTTTCTGCTATGAATACACCGGCTATTGGAAAGATGTGGGAACACTTGGTTCCTATTGGGAAGCCAATATGGAACTGATCGATATCGTTCCGGTCTTCAATTTATATGAAGAATATTGGAAGATTTATACGAAATCCGATTCCATGCCGCCCCAGTATATTGCATCCGATGCGACGGTGGAGCGATGCATCATCGGCGAAGGCGCGGAGATCTATGGCGCCTTGTACAATTCGGTCATCGGACCCGGCGTCATCATAGAGGACGGTGCCGTCATAAAGGATTCCATCCTGATGGGAAATGTGAAAGTCGGCAAGGACACCAAGATCACGAAAGCGATCATTGCAGAAGATACTGTGATCGGCGATCATTGTGAGCTGGGCGTCGGCGAGTACGCAGAGAGCAAGTACAATAAAAAGGTGTATGCATTTGATCTGGTGACCATCGGTGAAAATTCGGTGATTCCATCCGGAGTCAGGATCGGAAAGAATACGGCGATATCCGGTGTCACGGAAACGGCAGATTATCCGGACAAAGAATTGGCGAGCGGCGGTTACATCATTAAGGGAGGTGAGGCATAATGAGAGCAATAGGTATTATTTTAGCAGGCGGAAACAACAAGAGGATGCGCGAACTGTCCAATAAGAGGGCGGTTTCAGCGATGCCGATTGCCGGTACATACCGGGCGATAGACTTTGCTCTGAGTAATATGTCCAATTCCCATATTCAGAGAGTAGCTGTTTTAACCCAGTACAATACCAAGTCTCTGAATGAACATCTGAGTTCATCCAAATGGTGGGATTTCGGAAGAAAGCAGGGCGGACTTTATGTTCTGACTCCTACGATTACCCCGAATAACAGCAATTGGTACAGAGGAACGGCAGATTCCCTGTATCAGAATCTTCATTTTCTGAAGGAAAGCCACGAGCCCTATGTGGTGATCGCGTCTGGAGACGGCGTGTACAAGCTGGATTACAACAAGGTATTGGAATATCATATTGAAAAGCGCGCAGATATCACGATTGTGTGCAAGAAGATGAATCATGAAGAAAATATGGGGCGGTTCGGCCAGGTAAAGATCAATGACGAAGGAAGAGTGATTGATTTTGAAGAAAAACCGATGATCGAGTCCTCCCATACGGTATCCTGCGGTATCTATATTATCAGAAGAAGATTTTTAATTGAACTGATTGAACGTTGCGCACAGGAAGATCGCTACGATTTTGTAAACGATATCCTGATCCGCTATAAGAACCTGAAGAGAATTTATGCGTATAAGATTGATACGTATTGGAATAATATCGCGTCCGTGGAATCTTATTTTAAGACCAACATGGATTTCCTGAAGAGAGAAGTGAGGGATTATTTCTTCCGTGAGGGAGATGAAATTTATTCCAAAATCGATGACCTGCCTCCGGCAAAATATAATCCAGGCGCAGCGGTTAAGAACAGTCTTGTAGCCAGCGGCTGTATTATCAATGGTACGGTGGAAGATTCGGTTATTTTCAAGAAAGCTTATGTGGGCAATAATTGCTACATTAAGAACTCGATCATTTTAAACGACGTATACATTGGAGATAACACCAGAATTGAAAATTGTATCGTAGAGAGCAGAGACACCATCCGGGCGAATACGACGTATGTGGGGGAACCGGGTGAAATCAAGATCGTAATTGAAAAGAACGATCGCTATGTCCTGTAAATGGCAGGAGACTATACAAGGGAGGTCATTGGCTATGCAGATTACTGACGTGAGGGTAAGGAAGGTAGCAAAAGAAGGGAAGATGAAAGCAATCGTATCCATTACGATTGATAATGAATTCGTCGTACATGATATTAAAGTAATCGAAGGAGAGAAGGGGATTTTCATCGCCATGCCGAGCAGAAAGGCAGCAGACGGAGAGTACCGCGACATCGCACATCCGATTAATACGGAGACGAGGGATATGATTCAGAGAATCATCCTGGAGCGCTATGAAGCGGCTGCCATGGAGACAGAGGAAGCAGAAGTCTGAGTCGGGAAAAGCGGTTTTAAAACTTCAAAAATAAAAGGCATCTAAAGTGGTAGGAAATCCATTTTGGATGCCTTTTTTGGAAAACGCTGATGGGAAGCGGCAGGATAGAACGGTTATTTTACCGCGCGTGTGGCGATAAAGCAGGGAACATTGTGGTTATGCAGATTCCCCTCGCCGTTTGTATCTTCATAGAGATGGGTCAATTGAAAACCAGCTTTAAGCTGGCCTCCGATCTGTTCTTCCACCGTATGCGAAAACTGGATTCCATCGTTCCTTTCCATGGAATCTTCGTAGAGTTTTTTATCCTTCAATGGATTATACGGCAGGGAATGAACCAGTGTTTCTTCCTTGCTGTCAAAAAGATAATTGATTCCGATATCATACCCGCCGAGAAAGATGCCGCCTTTTTTCAGAATACGGTAGCATTCCCGGAAGATGGGCAGAACCTCCTCCACATAACAATTGGATACCGGATGAAAAATGAGATCAAAGGATTCGTCATCAAAAGGCAGCCGCTTTGTCATATCTGCCTGTACAACCGTCACATCATACCCTTCCCGTTTTGCAACCATTCGTTCGCTTTCACACTGTCTGGCCGAATAATCCAGAACCGTACAGCGGGCGCCCAGCGCAGAAAATATGGGAATCTGCTGTCCTCCTCCGCTGGCCAGTCCCAAGAGTTTCTTTCCTTTCAAATCTCCGAACCATTCATGGGGAACCAATTTGGTGGGGGTCAGATATACGCCCCATACACCGTTCAAAGCTTTTTCGTAAATCTCATGGGAAACCGGTTGTCCCCAAATCCAGCCTTCTTCACACCATGAATCAATGACTTCTGAATTGATTTCTCTGTAATCTTTCATGACAAGATCCCTCCCATCTGCGGTTTATATGGTTGATTATAACATAAATGCCGCTGGCTACAACCCCTCAATTGCTTTTTGTAAGGTATACAGAATGAAACCGTTTACTGATCAGCAGAAGTTCCCGAAGATTAGAAGACGGATACTTTTTTATTAAATGCGAACACGATTGCTTGGAGATTTTTCACGCGCTGCTCTATCGTATCCTTTGTGCGTCCAGAAAAGGGGATGATACTTGGCGGACAGAAAACGATCCCAAAATACGGTTGCCAAAATATTATAAAGAATTGAAAAGATACTCCATATTCAACGGGATAAAAATATGCTATACTATCCGCAAGACCGCCGGTATCCACGGAGGTCGCCAGAGGAACCGATGGGGCTCTCTGGTTCGTTGCTTTGTCGTATGGGAAGTACAACATTCACGCAGGAAGCTTGTCCGGCTCCTGCGTGAAAAATAAGAGAAGGCGCTTGGCGGCAGGCGCTGGAAATGGAGGAAACTATGGGGATTATACAAGTGGAATGGAGGGACAGGCTGGCCCATTGGAAGCGGACGCTGAAAGCGGATTTTTATGAATCGCTGGGGCATATCCAGTGGAAAGGAGCCTGCACGGACCAACAGCTGACGCAGAAAGAGGCCGAAGCCCTTCCTCTGGCGCCCATGCCGGAGGGAACCGAGTGGGGCACTTCCTGGAATTACTGCTGGCTCATGGGAGATGTGGTGATTCCGAAAGAGGCGGAAGGAAAACGGGTGGTTATGTGGCTGAATCCCGGCGGAGAGGCGACGCTGTTTGTGAACGGCACATCCTTTGGAACGAGGCGGGCACCCTGGGTGAAGGAACCCTATCACTTTGTGGAGGACAATACGCTGACTTATGAGGCCAGGGCAGGAGAGCGGTTCCAAATCGCGGCAGAGGTGTGCGCGGGCGGCTATTTTCCTGTCGTTCCCGGATACGGGGAGGCGACCGGGCCGGTGCTTCCGGGCAGCTTCCAGGATCCCAAGGAAGAGGGAAGACGGACGGTGATCGGCTCCTGTACCTACGGGATTTGGAATGAAGATGCCTATCAGCTGTTTATGGATGTGGAGATACTTTCCAATCTGCTGGGAGTTCTGGATGAGGACAGCCTGCGCGCGTCAAAAATCGCTGACGCGCTGGAGGAGTTTACACGGATTGTGGAGTTTGAACAGGAAAAAGAGGGACGGATCGCGGATTATAAAAAAGCCAGAGCCATGTTAAAGCCTGTGCTTCAGGCGGTCAATGGTTCCACGGCGCCGGTTTTTTATGCGGTGGGAAATGCCCATCTGGATCTGGCGTGGCTGTGGCCCATGACGGAGACCTACCGCAAGACATCCCGTACCTTTGCGGCGCAGCTTCGCCATCTGGAAGAATATCCGGATTATTATTTCTTGCAGAGCCAGCCCGCCAGCTATGAAATGTGCAGAAAATATTATCCGGAACTATTTGAGCGGGTCAAAGAGGCGGTAAAGAAAGGCCGCTGGCTGGCTGACGGCGCCATGTGGGTGGAACCGGATACGAACATGGCGGGCGGAGAAGCCCTGGTGCGTCAGGTTCTTTACGGAAAGCGCTATTTTAAGGAAGAATTTGGTGTGGACAGTGAGCTTTTGTGGCTGCCGGATACCTTCGGCTATTCCGCCGTACTGCCACAGATTCTGAAGAAGAGCGGCGTGAAGTATCTGGTGACCCAGAAAATTTTCTGGTCCTACAATGAGGGCGAGCAGTTCCCGTACCATTACTTCACATGGAAAGGCATGGACGGCAGCAGCATTACCTCGTTTTTGCCCACCAGCTATACCTATGACACGACGCCGGAGACGGTGCAGACCGTTTGGAAAAAACGGGTACAGAAGAGAGATCTGGACGCCTTTTTGTTCCCGTTCGGATATGGAGACGGAGGCGGAGGTCCGAGCCGTGACCACATCGAATATCTGGAACGGGAAAAAGATCTGGAAGGCATGCCGAAGGTGAAGATGGCAGGTCCCATGGAATTTTTCCATGATATGGAAGCCAAGGGAGGTCCGACCCAGGAATACTGCGGTGAATTGTATTTCTCCGCCCACCGCGGTGTGTACACCTCCCAGGCAGCGGTGAAGTATTACAACAGAAAGAATGAGCTGCTGCTTCGAGAGGCAGAGCTGTGGTGCAGTCTGGCCAGGGAAGCGGGCATGCAGTATCCGAAGGAAGAGCTGGAGGAGGCATGGAAGAACGTGTTGCTCCATCAGTTCCATGATATTCTGCCGGGCTCCAGCATTGCGAGGGTATATGAGGACGCTGTCCGGGAGCACAAAAAAGTGCAGGCTGCGGGAACGGAATGCTTAAAGAACGCCATGGATGTCCTGGCTTTTGGAAAGGAAGAGAAGGCCGTGACTGTATTCCAGTCTCTGTCCTGGGACAGAACCGGTGTGATCCGTCTGCCGGAGGATTTTGAGGACGGAGCATCCTATGAAAACGGAGAACCCATCTGCACGCAGAAGACGGAGGAAGGGGTGCTGGCCCTTGTGAATGTGCCTTCCTGCGGTATGGTTTCCATCGTGCCTTCCAAACCGGAGACCGCGAAAGAGGGCGCATCGGGCGCATCGACAGCTGCGCCGGTATCCGTCCGGGAAGAAGACGGCACATGGATTCTGGACAATGGAATCGTCCGGGCAGTCATCAACTCCATGGGAGAAGTGGTATCCTTCAGAAAAGGCGACCGGGAGTTTGCATCCGGAACTATGAACCATCTGGCTCTGTACAAGGACATTCCGCGCCGCTATGATGCCTGGGATGTGGATTCCAATTACCGTGAATTTCCGGTGGAACTGGAGCAAAACGCCCGGGTGGAAGTGGTGAAGGACGGCGGCCTGCGCGCGGAGCTGAACGTCACCAGAACCATCAGCCAGTCCTCGTTTTCCCAGATCATTCGCCTGGATGCCGCATCGGATACGCTGGTCTTCGATACCACAGTGGATTGGAAGGAACTGCACCGTCTGCTGAAGGTGGAATTTCCGGTGGATGTGGAGACGCTGGAGGGAATCAATGAGATCCAGTTCGGTTATATGAAGCGGCCGGTTCACCGCTCCCGCCAGTATGACAAAGACCGCTATGAAGTCTGCAACCACAGATATACCGCTCTGGCCGATGAATCCCACGGAGCCGCTGTGCTCAATGACTGCAAATACGGTGTGAGCATGGATAAAAATGCCATCCAGCTGACCCTGCTTCGTGCATCGGCTTCGCCGGAAATGCGGGCCGATAACCGGGTGCACCATTTTGTCTACGGATTTATGGCATGGGAAGGCAGCTTCTTGGAAAGCCCTGTGGTACAGAGGGGGTATGAGCTGAACGTGCCCATGCAGATGGCAGAGGGAGCCTGTGAAACCAGATCCGCCTTTGGCATCGACCGGGACAATGTGATCCTGGATACGGTTAAGCTGGCAGAGGATGGCAGCGGCGATTTCATCCTCCGTCTGTATGAAAGCAAACACGCCGATACGACCGCCAGAGTCCGCCTTGGAATCCCGGCGGAGTCCGCTTTCCTTTGCAGCATGATGGAAGAGGAAGAAGAAACAGCAGCGATGGAAGGAAACGAGCTGGTGCTGCACTTTAAGCCGTTTGAGATTAAGACGGTGAGGGTTTGCAGCAAGTAATGGACAGAGGTGCCGGGATATTTCCTTACTGTTACATGAAATGAGGGGAATGTTCCGGCATTCATGCGTTTGTCCTGATTCTGGTTTCAGGACAAACGCATGAGTAAATAAATTGTGAACAAAATGGGAATCCGGACGGTCGGAGAGAGCGAACCTTTTCCCTGTCGGGGCGCTCTCGCTCCGTGAAAAACGTAGCGGTACTAAGATTTTTCTGCG
>DVJD01000053.1 GCA_018710785.1 Candidatus Fimimorpha excrementavium | reverse complement strand
CAAGGGAAAATATTAAATGCAACTTCGGCATGCCGTCCCCGGATGGTTACCGGAAGGCACTGCGCCTTATGAAGCAGGCGGAAAAGTTTAACCGGCCGGTGATCTGCTTTGTGGATACGCCGGGGGCGTTTTGCGGCCTGGAGGCGGAAGAGAGGGGACAGGGAGAGGCCATCGCCAGAAATCTGTATGAGATGTCCGCCCTTACGGTGCCCATTCTTTCCATTGTCATCGGAGAAGGAAGCAGCGGAGGCGCCTTGGCCATCGCTGTTTCCGATGAAGTATGGATGCTGGAAAATGCCATTTATTCCATTCTGTCGCCGGAGGGCTTTGCCTCGATCCTGTGGAAGGATGCAGGCAGGGCAGCGGATGCAGCCGGGGTTATGAAGATTACGGCGGCGGATTTGAAGGAATTGGGTGTGATTGAGGAAATTATCCATGAGGAGACACCGGCGTCCATGGAGACGCTCCCTGCTCTCTGTCAGGATATGGACGGGAAAATCAGACGATTCCTGAATCGGTACGGAGCCATGGATAAGGAAGAACTGACAAGAAAACGGTATGACAGGTTCCGTGCTTTTTGACGGACAGCAAAACGAAAAGATTGGAGCGTCTTAGATTGAACATGAAACCATTAAAAATCGGAGAACTCACAGTGCGTTATCCATTGATTCAGGGAGGAATGGGCGTCGGGGTCAGTCTGTCTTCCCTGGCAGGCCATGTGGCAAAAGAAGGAGGCGTGGGAATTTTATCCACGGCTCAGATTGGCTACAGGGAGCCGGATTATGATGAAAATCCGGTGGAGGCAAATCTGCGTGCCATTGGCACACAGGTGCAGGAAGCCCGGGAGATCGCCGGGGCAGGCGGCGTCATCGGCGTCAATATTATGGTGGCTACCCGTTTTTATGAGCGTTATGTGAAAGCGGCCTGCCAGGCGGGAGTGGATCTGATCATATCGGGGGCAGGGCTTCCGGTTTCCCTTCCGGAGTATGCGAAGGGATTTCCCGTCAAACTTGCTCCGATTGTGTCTTCGGCGAAGGCGGCCATGGTTATCTGCAAGATGTGGGATCGGAAATACAAACGGGTGCCGGATCTGCTGGTGATCGAGGGACCGCTTGCCGGCGGACATCTTGGGTTTACTGTGGATGAGATTGAGCACTATACAAAAGAAAGCTATGATGATGAGATCAGAAAGATCCGGGAAGTCGTGCGGGGATTTGCGGAAAAATATGAAACGGATATCCCGATCGTGGTGGCCGGAGGCGTTTTTGACAAAGAGGATGTGCGCCATTGCCTGGAAGACCTCCATGCCGACGGGGTCCAGGTGGCGACCCGTTTTGTCACCACCAGGGAGTGCGATGCTTCCGATGCCTATAAGCAGGCATATCTGGATGCCAAAAAGGAAGATATCGTCATCGTAAAAAGCCCGGTGGGAATGCCGGGAAGAGCGATTAAAAATGCGTTCATGGAGCGGTGCATGAATGGAAATCCACCGGCGCTTGGACCGTGCCATCTCTGCATTGAGAAATGCGACCGTACCAAAATTCCATACTGCATTTCGGATGCGCTTGTGAATGCCGTAAAAGGAAACCTGGACAAGGCCCTTCTGTTTTGCGGCTCCAATGCTTACCGGTGCAATAAAATGGAAACGGTGAAAGAAGTCATTCAGGCGCTGTTTGAACAGTGATCTCTTTTAATAAAAGAATTCAGGCGGGTGTCGCGAAATCAGAACCGTACAGAAAAAATAATCAGCTGTTTGCCATATTTTTGCTGTGCTGGTGCTGATTTCGCGGCACCTTTTTTTGAAAATTTTTTGAAATTTGGGTAAGGTTTCCTGACAAAATAGTTACAAATTTATGAAAAAAGGTATATGCTGTATTTACAGAAAATAAAAGCGATTGTATAATATGGGAGACTTCCTAAAAAGGCTTATAAATTCGATATTCTGAGGGGATTGACTATGAAACATTTTTTAAAGAAATATGTGGAACCGATTCTTCCGCTGTATGCGGTTATACCACTGATTGGATCCTTTTTGATTAATTCCGTTGTTTACAGTACCACGATGGCGCTCTGTGCTGATCTTCCGCATTATGACTTTACGACGGATTTGGACCGCATGGTTCCGTTTGTACCCTGGTTTGTTTATATTTATTTTCTTTCCTTCCCATTTTGGGCGGTCAATTATATTTTGATCGGCAGAGGTGAAAAGAAACAGTTTTACCAGTTTCTGACGGCGGATCTGTCATCCAGGATGGTGTGCCTGTTCTTTTTCGTATTTGTGCCTACGACGAATGTGAGACCGGAAGTGACAGGGATCTCCTTTGCGGATAATCTGATGCGCATGCTGTATTCCATAGATCAGCCGACCAATCTGTTTCCGTCTATCCATTGTCTGGTGAGCTGGTTCTGCTTTATCGGTATCAAAGACAGAACGGATATTCCGGTTTGGTATAAAAGCTTCAGCTGCGTGTTCGCGATTTTGATTTTCATCTCCACCCAGGTGACAAAGCAGCATTATCTGATTGATATTGCCGGGGGCGTCCTGCTGGCAGAGGTGACATTCCGAATCAGCCGTCGGGTACAGGCGTACCGGTATGTGCAGAAATTTTACGAAAGGATCAATGCATGGATCATAAATGATAACAGGAAGCGGGGAGATACGATTGCATAGCAAAAAGAAGAATCTTATTCATATTGGCGTGCTCCTGCTGCTGGTGGTCCTTACATTTTACCTTTTATTTCGGGATAAGGATCTTGGAAACGTCATTGCGTCGATCCGGGGAACCAATCCGGTTTATATCATTTTGAGCTTTCTGCTTGTTATTGTATTTGTCTGCTGTGAATCGGTGATTATCCACTACATGATGCGGTCCCTGAAAAAGAAGAGCCGTCTGCTTTCCTGCATTAAGTATTCCTTTATCGGATTCTTTTTCAGCTGCATTACACCGTCGGCGTCGGGCGGGCAGCCCGCGCAGCTTTATTACATGAAAAAAGACGGATGGGATCTGTCGGTTTCCACGTTGATCCTGATGATCGTCACTGTGGGGTACAAATTTGTTTTGGTATTTATCGGCGCGGTGATTCTGCTGTTCCATCATAGTCTGATTTCTGACTATCTGGGAAACACGGTTTTCTTTTTCTATCTGGGGATTTTTTTGAATGCTGTATGTGTCCTTGGAATCGTCATTCTGATTTTTGAACCGAATCTGGCGCGAAAAATCGCCATGTGGGGGCTGCGTGTTCTGCAGAAACTTCACCTTTTAAAGCCAAAGCCAGACCGGGAAACGCGGCTTTTAGAATCCATGGAGCGGTACCATGCGGCGGCAAGCTATTTCCGCACCCATACGATTGTGATATGGAATGTGTTTTTACTATCTTTGTTCCAAAGAGTCTGTCTGTTTTTTGTGACCTATCTGGTTTACCGGGCCTTTGGACTGCATGGCGTTTCGCCATATCATATTGTACTTTTGCAGGCAGCCATTTCCATTGGAGTGGATATGCTGCCGCTGCCGGGGGGGATTGGAGCCAGCGAAAGTCTTTTTACGATCATATTTAAACCAATCTTCGGCGCGTCCCTCGTCCTTTCCGGGATGCTGCTCAGCCGGGGAATCAGTTATTACGGACTGCTGCTCATCAGCGCGGTGATTACAATTGCCGCACATCTGCATGTTTTGCGAATGGACAGAAGCAGTGCGGCGGATCGCTGACTTAGGAGGAAAAGTAATGTTAGGATTTTATAATTATACAGTTGTATTAACGTATGCGGGGTTGGCCTGTTCTGTTTTCGGCATGATGCAGGCATTGAATCAAAATTATAAATTGGCTGTTTTGTTTTTAGTGCTGAGCGGCGCCTGTGATATGTTTGACGGCAAAGTGGCCAGAAGCAAAACGGACAGGACGGAAGAGGAAAAACGGTTTGGAATCCAGATTGATTCCCTCTGCGATCTGGTCTGCTTCGGCGTATTTCCGGCGGTGATCGGGTATTCCCTTGGCGTGAAGGGGAATGTGGAACGTCTCTGTCTGGTATTCTATGTGCTGGCAGCGGTGATTCGCCTGGCCTATTTCAATGTGACAGAGGAGACCAGGCAAAAACAGACCAATGAGGTCAGAAAATATTATCAAGGGCTTCCCGTAACATCGGCGGCAGCCATTTTCCCATTGATTTTTCTGCTCCGCGGAGGCCTGCTGGATTGTGAGCAGTTCCGTGTTACATACCTGGCAGCGATCATTTTGGTTGGGATTTTATTTATCTCCAATATTAAGGTCATCAAGCCGGGAAATAAGGCTGTGATTGTTTTCATTATTTTGGGAGCGCTGCTGATTCTGAAAATGCTGGCCGGATGACAGCTGCTGAAGAAATGGAGAGAAAGAGGGAGAAAGAAGATGAAGTATGCAGAGTGGAATGGGAGACGCTTTGAAGCGGAAAACGGGCAGGACCGGCTGCTGGAAAAGCTGTACACAACCCGCATGGGCAGGATTCTTTTAAAGCCGCTGACTGGTCGGATGGTTTCCCGATTGGGAGGAAAACTGCTGGACACATCCATTTCCAGGATCGCGATCCGGCCTTTTGTCAGAGCCAATGGGATTGTGATGGAAGACTACAGGAAAACGAAATACCGAAGCTATAATGATTTTTTTACCCGTCAGATAAAACCGGAAAAACGGCCTTTTTCCAAAGAACCATGCGATCTCATCAGTCCCTGCGACGGAAAAGTGAGCGTATATTCCATCAGCGAACATACGAATTTTAAGATAAAGCATACCTGGTATTCCGTGCGGTCGCTGCTGAGAAATCCTAAGCTGGCGGCGCGGTATAAAGGCGGGACATGCGTGGTGTTTCGCTTGACAGTGGATGATTACCATCGGTATTGTTATGTGGATGACGGCCATAAGGGAAAGAATCATGCGGTACCCGGCGTATTTCATACGGTTCATCCCGTCGCCAATGACTTTGTGCCGGTATTCAAGGAAAACAGCCGCGTGTACACGACGCTTTACACGGAGCACTTCGGCCCGGTGGTACAGGTGGAAGTGGGAGCGCTCATGGTTGGCCGGATCCATAATTACCATGGGGAATGTGATATCCGGAAAGGAATGGAGAAGGGAAGATTCGAATTCGGCGGTTCCACCATTATCCTACTGCTTCAGAAAGATCGTGTAAATCTGGATTCCAGGCTTTGGGAAAACACACTGGATGGATATGAGACAAAGGTGAAAATGGGAGAGACCATTGGAACAGCCCTTGGCGGAACTGGTATCAAAAAATAATCCAGGTTTTGGCTTTACAAATTTGGGGATCTGTGATATGATTCCCTTTGTGATTAACAAAACGCCGGTGCCCGGCAAGCGGACGACTCCAAGCCGCAGCTTAGCATTTGGTGAGAATATTTTTAAAGGAGGAAATCAAAATGATTTCAAAGGAAAAGAAAGCCGAAATTATCGCAAAATATGGAAGAACTCCACAGGATACAGGATCTCCGGAAGTTCAGATCGCCATTCTGACAGAGAGAATCACAGAGCTGACAGAGCATCTGAAGAACAATCCTAAGGATCATCATTCCAGAAGAGGTCTTCTTATGATGGTAGGTCAGAGAAGAGGAATGCTCGATTACTTAAAGAGAAAGGATATTGAAGGATACCGTGCTCTGATTGAAAAGTTAGGCATCAGAAAGTAAGCAATAAAAATCAGTAGGGTGGATCACTCCACCCTATTTTTGCAGATGGAAATCTGCTGCCGGAGCGCCTGCCATGGCGGAGACGGCCAATATCCGTGGAAACGTATGCCGAGACCGCTGAAATGGGCATAAACGATTTTGTGCCTATTTCAGTAGTTTCGGAGTTTCTGCCGGATATGAAACGGAAAGAATGTATATGAAAAAGGAGAAAAAAGCTATGTATAAGAGTTATTCCATGGAATTAGCCGGCAGAACGCTGAGAGTGGATGTCGGCCGTGTGGCAGCGCAGGCCAACGGGGCTGCGTTTATGCATTACGGGGATACCGTCGTTTTGTCCACAGCCACCGCGTCCGATGAACCGAGAGAGGGGATTGATTTTTTCCCGCTGAGTGTGGAATATGAAGAAAAGATGTATTCCGTCGGAAAGATTCCGGGAGGATTCAATAAGAGAGAGGGAAAGGCATCGGAGCACGCCATTCTGACTTCCCGTGTCATTGACCGCCCCATGCGCCCTCTTTTCCCGAAGGACTACAGAAATGACGTTACCTTAAACAATATGGTTATGTCCGTGGATCCGGACTGTGCGCCGGAGATTACAGCCATGATCGGTTCTGCCATCGCAGTGGCCATCTCCGATATCCCATTCGACGGACCGACAGCCTCCACACAGGTGGGACTGGTGGACGGAGAATTCGTATTCAACCCGACTTCTGAGCAGAGAAAAGTGTCTGAGATGGCACTGACGGTTGCGTCCACGAGAGATAAAGTCATTATGATTGAAGCCGGAGCCAATGAAGTGCCGGAAGATAAGATGATAGAGGCGATTTTTGCGGCCCATGAAGTGAACCAGCAGATCATTCAGTTTATTGATACCATCGTTGCAGAGTGCGGCAAGCCAAAGCATTCCTACCAGAGCTGCGATGTGCCGGAAGATTTATACGAAGATATGGTTGCCTATGTGACACCGGAGAGGATGGAGGAAGCCGTATTTACCGATGACAAGCAGACGAGGGAAGAAAATATCCGTGTGCTGAAGGAGGAACTGACGGCCCGCTATGAGGAAACGCATCCGGAATGGGTGGAACTTTTGGGAGAAGCTTTGTATAAATTCCAGAAGAAGACCGTGCGCAAGATGATTCTCAAAGATCACAAGCGTCCGGACGGCCGCGGGATTACACAGATTCGTCCGCTGGCAGCGGAAGTGGATCTGATTCCGAGAGTGCATGGATCCGCCATGTTTACAAGAGGACAGACGCAGATTTGTACGGTTACAACCCTGGCTCCTCTGTCGGAAGCGCAGAAGATCGATGGTCTGGATGAGAATGAGACATCCAAGAGATATATGCACCATTACAATTTCCCGTCCTACTCGGTGGGTGAGACCAAGCCGTCCAGGGGACCAGGAAGAAGAGAGATCGGTCATGGAGCTTTGGCAGAACGTGCCCTTGTTCCGGTGCTGCCCAGTGAAGAGGAATTCCCATATGCGATCCGCACGGTGTCTGAGACATTTGAATCCAACGGTTCCACTTCTCAGGCTTCCATCTGTGCCTCCACCATGTCTCTGATGGCAGCCGGTGTGCCCATTAAGACCGGTGTGGCCGGTATTTCCTGCGGTTTGGTGACAGGGGATACGGACGATGATTATATCGTACTGACCGATATCCAGGGACTGGAGGATTTCTTCGGCGATATGGACTTTAAGGTTGCAGGTACCCATAAGGGAATCACAGCCATCCAGATGGACATCAAGATCCACGGTCTGACAAGACCGATCATCGAAGAGGCCATCGCGCGCACCAGAGAAGCGCGGCTTTATATTCTGGATGAAGTCATGGCGCCTGTCATCGCAGAACCCAGAAAAGAAGTCGGACCGTATGCTCCGAAGATCGTACAGATCCAGATTGATCCTGCCAAGATCGGCGATGTGGTCGGAAAGCAGGGCAAGGTAATCAACAAGATTATTGAAGAGACAGGCGTAAAGATCGACATCAGCGAGGACGGCTCTGTGTCCGTATGCGGAACCGATAAAGAAATGATCGAAAAGGCATGCGAGACCATCCGTGTCATTGTAACGGATTTTGAAGCCGGACAGATTTTGACCGGTACGGTGATCAGCATCAAAGAATTCGGCGCATTTTTGGAGTTCGCTCCCGGAAAAGAAGGCATGGTTCACATTTCCAAGATCGCCAAGGGACGTGTGGAAAAAGTGGAAGATGTGCTGAATTTGGGAGATGTGGTCAAGGTAGTCTGCCTTGGAAAAGATAAGATGGGACGCTTCAGCTTCAGTATAAAGGACGTTCAGTAATCAATCCTATCAATTATAGATAAGATAAATAGACAAAATGCTTCAGGGGATGTCGCAAATGGAGAGGCCATTGGGACATCCTTTGTTGGTAATGGGCGGCAGCGGAAAGGAGAATTTGCGTTACGATGAAAACAGTGATTGAACTTATCGAAAAACAGTTGTCCGGGGCATTTGAGGCCTGCGGGTATGAGGCGTCCTATGGACGTGTGACGATATCCAATCGTCCGGATTTATGTGAATATCAGTGCAATGGAGCCATGGCGGCGGCAAAGGCCTATAAAAAGGCGCCGATTATGATAGCGGAGGATGTGGCAGCGTCTCTGGAGGGCAATTCCATGTTTGAGGAAATCACGGCGGTGAAGCCGGGATTCATCAATATCCGTGTGGCCGGGGCATTTATTTCCGATTATATCGCCAAGATGGCGGCAGATGAAAAGCTGGGATGCGAGGTTTCAGAGAAGCCGGAGACGATTGTCATCGACTACGGCGGCCCCAATGTGGCCAAACCCCTCCATGTGGGACATCTGCGCTCTGCCATCATCGGAGAAAGCCTGAAGAGGATGTTTCGTTTCCTTGGCAATACAGTCATCGGAGATGCCCATCTGGGCGATTGGGGGCTTCAGATGGGGCTGATCATCGAGGAAGTGAAGGAGCGTCAGCCAAACCTCTGCTATTTTGATGAATCCTATACCGGAGAGTACCCCAAAGAAGCGCCTTTTACCATCGGCGAATTGGAAGAGATTTACCCATGTGCCAGCGCCAAGTCCAAAGCAGATCCGGATTTTGCCAAGAAAGCCCATGACGCCACCGTAAAACTGCAGCAGGGGAATCGGGGATATACGGCGCTTTGGAATCATATTTTGGAGGTTTCCGTGGCGGATCTTAAGAAAAATTATAAGAATCTGAATGTGGAATTTGATCTCTGGAAGAAGGAAAGCGATGCACAGCCCTATATTCCGGATATGGTTCAGATGTTAAAGGATAAGGGCCTGGCGTATGTCAGCGAAGGCGCTCTGGTGGTGGATGTGAAGGAAGACACCGATAAGAAAGAAATTCCGCCATGTCTGATTATGAAGTCAGACGGCGCCAGCCTGTATCAGACGACAGATCTGGCCACCATCGTGGAACGGGAACGGCTGTTTCACCCGGATCGGATCATATATGTGGTGGATAAACGCCAGGAGATGCATTTCACCCAGGTGTTCCGTGTGGCAAGAAAAGCAAAGCTGGTTCCGGATGAGACGAAGCTGCAGTTCTTGGGATTCGGCACCATGAACGGAAAAGACGGAAAGCCGTTTAAAACGAGGGAAGGCGGCGTCATGCGTCTGGAACGGCTGATCGGGGAGATTGATCAGGCAGTCTATGAGAAAATGAAAGAGAACCGCTCGGGTTCGGAAGAGGAAACCAGGGAGATCGCAAAGACGGTCGGACTGGCTGCGATCAAATACGGAGATTTGTCCAATCAGGCATCCAAGGACTATATTTTTGATGTGGATCGTTTCTGCTCCTTTGAAGGGAATACCGGCCCGTATATCCTGTATATGATTGTCCGCATCAAATCGATTCTGAAAAAATATGAGGAAGCAGGAAATTCCGTGGAAGGTGCTTCGATCCTTCCGCCGACGGGAAAAGGCGAAAAAGATTTGATGCTGATTTTATCACGGTTCCATGATACCATTGAGCAGGCAGCCGAAGAGCTGGCGCCGCATAAAATCTGCGGGTATATTTATAATGTGGCAGATGCATTCAGCAGCTTTTATCACGAGACGAATATTCTGGCTGAGCCGGATAAGGAAAAACAGTCCGGCTATATCGCATTGATCCGTCTGGTGCGCCATGTGCTGGAAACCTGCATTGATCTGTTGGGATTTGAAGCACCGGACCGTATGTAATGGCAGAAAAGGGGCGTTTATGGCACTGACAAGTGTGGTGATACAAAAAGCAGCGGCAAATTTTCTGGAGTTTCAGAAAGGACGCATGCTGGCGGATCAGAACGCTGTGACAGAGATGAAATGTGACAGCTTCTGGCGCGGGGAAGTGGCAGTGGAAGCGCAGGTGGAAGAAAACGGAGATCACTATTGGACGAAGATCCGGATCAGTCAGGACCGTATCGCCGACAGTTCCTGCAGCTGCGCACAGTTTCATAGAGAACAGGGATTATGCCGCCATCTGGCGGCTTCCCTTTTTCATTACCAAATCTATTATCAGGAGGGAGGTCAGCCCTCGGTATCCACCTCCATGGGAGGGCGGATTCTGCTGCAGAAATATCAGGATAAGATGACGGCGCAGATGGCCGGTGCCGAGGGAAATATTGTGCTGGAACCCCGGTTGATTCTGCAGGCGCAGAAAGCGGAACTGGAGTTTCGCATCGGGGATAAAACCGCCTATGTATTGAAAGAACTTCGCGAGTTTGGAAGCCGTATGCGGGAAGGAAAAGAAGGAAGTTATGGAAAACAGCCTGCCTTTTTCCATGTCCCGGAAGCGTTTGAGCCGTTTTCCAGGGAGATGGCCGATTTGATTGTAAAGCAGATGGCGGAATACGATTATTTTCAGGACGTGTTTGGCTCTTCCAAGGTTTCCTTTGAAAAGGTAAGGCGGATTTTGCTGAAGGATTCTCTGGCTGATGACTGGTTTTCTCTTTTAAAGGGAAGAACCATATCGGTGGAGACGGCCAACGGCGTCAGAAACTGCCTTGTGACAGAAGAAGATCCTGCCATTGCCATGGAAATTCGGAAAAAAGGAAGGGACGGAGTCCAGATTTCCATACTGGGTTCCTGGTTTTTTATGTATGGTTTGGAACGAATGTATGCGGCGGATGAGGATACGATCCATATCTGCAGTCCGGATTACAGCCGAAATACCCGGGATTTCTTCCAGATGACGGAGAAAGAGCTGGTTTTAAAAGAGAGACAGATGGTATTTCAGGATCGGGATTTTAAAACGTTTTGCAGCCAGGTTCTTCCCTATTTGGAAAAATGGGTTTCCGTACGGGAATATGGCATCAATCTGGAAGAAATACGGCCGCAGAATCTGAAATCCTCCTTTTTTCTGGAGAGCCCGGATGGGAAAAATATTGTCTGCCGTTTTCATCAGTCCTATGGAGATTTTTCGTTTCAGCCGCTGGATAATCCGGTATTTCCTGAGGATATCCGCAGGGATCTGGTGCAGGAGACGCGCGTCCATGCGGTGGTAAAAAACTATTTTACCCAGAAGGATACACAGGGAAATCTGGTGATCTATGGAAATGAAGAGGCGGTCTTCCGCTTGATAAAGGAGGGGATCCATCGGTTAAGGCAGGTCGGTGAGGTATTTGTCTCGGAAGAAGTACGGCAGATGCGCATCCTCCCCATGCCGGAGATTTCTGTGGGAATCTCCATGAAAAGCAGCCTGCTGGAATTCAGGGTAGACAGCGGCGGTCTGTCGGGGGAAGAACTCTGTGCGATTCTGCACAGCTACCGGGAAAAGAAACGATGGCATCGGCTGACGAATGGAGAATTTCTGGAATTGAAAGGTTCCTCTCTGAAACGAATCAGCGAATTGGCCAGGGGGCTGTATCTATCCGATCAGCAGCTGAAGGAAAAAGCAGTATTGCTGCCTTTGTACCGGGCGTTTTATATTGACGCAGTGTATCGGGATGGCAAAGAGGATTTGGCAGCCAGAAGTGACTATTTTCGCGGGATGATCGACCGGGTGGAAAAAAGAGATCAGTCGGAATTTGAACTTCCAAAGACACTCAGGTCTGTGATGCGGGAATACCAGAAAGAGGGCTTTCAATGGCTGAAGACACTGAAGGAGTATGGATTCGGCGGAATTTTGGCAGATGATATGGGACTTGGAAAAACGCTTCAGACGATTGCATTTCTTCTCTCAGAAAAGGAAGAGGCAGAACAGAGGGGAGAAGTATTAAAACCGGCCTTGGTTGTCTGCCCGTCGTCTCTGATTTACAATTGGGAAAATGAATTTTTGCGGTTTGCACCGCAGATGAAGGTGATGCCGGTGGCAGGGACGGCCAGGGAGCGAAAAGAGATGCGCCAAAAAGCCGGGGCCGCCGACGTTCTGATTACTTCCTATGATTTGCTGCGCAGAGACAGCAAAGATTACAAAGATATGGAGTTTTCCTCCATGGTGATTGATGAGGCGCAGTACATCAAAAACCATAAAACCCAGAACGCAAAAGCGGTAAAATCTATACAGGCCCTGTTTCGCCTGGCGCTCACCGGGACTCCCATAGAAAACCGCTTAAGCGAACTGTGGAGTATTTTTGATTTTCTGATGCCTGGCTTCTTATACAGCTTTGCCCGATTTCAGGCGGATTTTGAAGTACCCATTGTCAAGAGGAGCGATGCGGAAGCCCTGGACCGCCTCCACCTTATGACAGGACCGTTTCTCATGCGCCGTCTGAAACAGGATGTGCTTAAGGATCTACCTGAAAAACTGGAAAAAATTATTTATTCCAAGATGGAGGGAACTCAAAAGTATCTGTATCAGGCTGCCGTGATGGAATTAAAGGCACAGCTGGAACAGGAGACAGAGGAGAGTTTTGGAACCCACAGTATTTCCATACTGGCCCAGCTGACGCGGCTCCGTCAGATCTGCTGCGATCCGTCCCTTTGTCTGGAAGGATATGAAGAAGGCTCCGCGAAATTGAGTACATGTATGGAACTGGTTTCGCGCGCGGTACAGTCGGGCCATAAGCTGCTGCTGTTTTCCCAGTTTACATCCATGCTGGAGAAAATAGAAGCGTGTTTGAAGAAGGATTCCATCTCCTGCTATAAAATAACGGGAGCTACCCCCAAGGAAACAAGGGCAAAACTGGTGGAACAATTCCAGAAGGATCAGACACCGGTATTTTTGATTTCTCTGAAAGCAGGCGGAACCGGGCTCAATCTGACGGCTGCGGATATTGTCATCCATTACGATCCATGGTGGAACCGGGCAGCGCAGAATCAGGCAACGGACCGTACCCACCGGATTGGCCAGGAAAAAGTTATCACGGTCTATCAATTGATTACAAAAGATACGATTGAGGACAATATTTTGAAACTCCAGGAATCGAAAAAAAATCTGGCAGAACAGGTCCTTCATGCTGATGGAGTATCCCTCTCTGCCCTCAGCCGACAGGAGCTGCTGAAGATTTTAGGATAATTCGAGTTCGCCACAGGAAGCAGAGGGAAACAGTGCGTTGATCTGCTTCCTTTTAATATCCATGGATATGTGAACATAATACTTCAGCGTGATATTGGTGTTGGTATGTCCAAGGATTTCACTCAAAGTTTTGATGTCACATCCATTTTCCACGCAGCGGGAAGCAAAGGTATGGCGGAGGGCATGAAATTTTATGGGGGCTATGGAGAGCATTTCCCGGCATTTTTTGAAATGATACTGCAGATTCCTGGGCTCCACAAACAGATCGGTTTTCCCCGTCAGAAGGAAGGCTTCTTTCGGCAGTCCCTGGGAGGCCTTCTTTAGTACCGGCAGCAGAAAATCGGGAATGGGGATTTCGCGGATGGATTTGCTGCTTTTGGGAGCGTCGATGATCACCTTGGTTTTTCCGTCGGCTCCGCTTTCCACATTTTGGATTCTCTGAAGGGTTTTCCGGATGAAGATGGTGGAAGATTGAAAATCAATGTCAGACCATTGCAGAGAACAGATTTCGCCGATTCGGATGCCCAGATGAAGGGAAAGGAGGATACCGATATTTCGGTATTCGTCCGTGTGGCGCAGCAGATAGCCGGACAGGGCCTGGTGTTCCTGCTCCGTCAAAATATCCAGTTCCTGATCCGTTTTTTTGGGCAGGGTGATTTTCCCGGCGGGAAGAGGACACTGGTATTCTTCTTTTGCAAAAATGAGAATGTTGTGAAGCACCATATAAATGTCCCGGATGGTTTTCGACGAAAGCGCCTTCCATTCACTGCTTGCCAGTTTGGTGATGAAAGTATTGACTTCACGGCAGGTGATCTGCGTCATTTTATGTTTGCCGAATTCCGGGATTAAGTACTGATTTACGATGGAAACATACTTGGAATAAGTGGATGTTTTGATGAGAATCCGTTTTTTTTCCAGCCACAGTCGGCACATCTGCTCAAAGGGAAAGTTGCAGTTGGCCAAAAACGGAGACTCCTGCTGGATTTTTTTCATTTTTTCCTTCACTTCCGTATACGTTTTTCCATACACATAGCCATACATGATTTTGTGGTTGGGTCCATACCCCTTTTTGTAGCGTCCCTCCCAGCGCTTGTCTTTTCTTTTGTAGATGTTTTCTCCACGTTTTGCCATTTTTCTTACCTCTCTGATCATCCATTTTTTGTATTAGTATTTCTTCTTTTTCAGAGGAAATACCAGTTTTCATTCTACCAAGATTTGGATAATTGTTATGGAAATCCGGACGGCGGCAGGGAAGCAAACCCTCT
>DVJD01000052.1 GCA_018710785.1 Candidatus Fimimorpha excrementavium | reverse complement strand
TATACCATATGTACCCCATGTCATCTTCTCCTTCCCCATACCCGGATTCCTGTGTATCCTCTCACATTCCTCTCTTCCTGCCTATGGGTTTTGCAACCGCCTGTTATTCATAATCCAGACATGCCCGCTCGCATACATACGGACGCACATAGGTGTCCGCGGTCTTCACATGTTCCGGATGAACCGCATAAGCGGCAATGTCCTCTGCCCGCTCCAGCGTGGTAACCAGCGCCATGTCATGGGTGCTGGACGGAATGGGAGAAGTGATAAACTTCGCCGTCAAAAGCCCCGGCACCTTTCCGACCAATCCTTCCAGATGGGCTGCCATATCCGCCATCAGCCTTTCCTTATCTTCTTCCGGAATCTCCGGTTTAAATTTCCACATAACAATATGATGTACCATTGCCAAACCTCTCCTTTCCACGGATTACAATCCGAGATAATGCCCCATCACAAACCTTCCCGAATAATCCGCTCTGTAATCTTCAGACAAATGCCTGCTGTTTCATCCAACGCCCGGTTGAATTCTTCCGCTCCTCCATGAATACTGTCCGAAACCGTTTTCAGCAGCAGGCAGGGCACCTGATTCCGATTGCATGTCAGAACGATGGCCGCTGCCTCCATCTCACAGATATCTGCGCCGAACTGTTCATGGAGCGCCCGCTTCTTTTCCGGATCAGCGATGAATTTATCCCCCGATGCGCAGGCCACTTTCTTCAGCGTCGGTTCAATGCGCAGCGCTTTTTCCACCAGCTCCGGCGTGGCCGGAATATAAACCTCCGGATAATCCAAATAACGGCCCACCTCACAGTGATCCACCGGTGATGTATCAAAATCATAATGAACGACTTTCTCCACCACACAGGTTCTCGTCACGCCCATCTCCGGCGTCAGTCCGCCCACCACGCCAAAGTTCACGATCACATCCACCTGAAATTCGGTGATCAAAAGCTGTGTCCCCGCAGCCGCAGCGATTTCCCCGGCTCCGCTGGAAAGTGCATAAATATCTGCATCATCCACTTTATAATGATAAATCTCATATCCCGGCTTTTCAATCCGCGTCAGACTATCCCCATACTCCTTAA
Organism: Candidatus Fimimorpha excrementavium; assembly: GCA_018710785.1. Lineage (GTDB taxonomy): Bacteria > Bacillota > Clostridia > Lachnospirales > Lachnospiraceae > Fimimorpha > Fimimorpha excrementavium. The sequence continues at coordinate 9,947 of DVJD01000052.1, read as the reverse complement.
AAACCGCGTCCATCTCCACGGCAACCAACATTCCTATTTTCACTGCTGTCATCCTCTCTTTCCACTGATTTTCCCAAAAACAGACGCCGAAATCCTGTATCCCAGGGGAACGACATTCCTTCGGCTGACTCTTGGTTTTTACCTGCCTACTAATATAACAGATTTACAAGAAAAATACAATTCTTCTATTTCCGAAAAGCATTCACAGGCCGGAGAGAACGAATTTCCATTTTGTTCACAATCGTTTTCTCCAGAAGAAACGCGGAAATAAATCCCCCAGCTATTTAAGAAAAGAGCGTCTCCGCCTTCTCCATCCGCTCTGCCACCGGCACCCCAAAAGGACACCGCTCCTCACAGTTTCTGCAGGAAATGCAGTCCTTGCCATTGGCGCTCAGTCCGTGATAGTGGGCCTTTACCGTGGCCGGAACTTCCCTTTGCATCAAAGCCAGATCGTACAGTTTGTTTACCATGGCGATGTCGATTCCCATGGGACAGGGCGCACAATGACCGCAGTAGGTACACTGCCCATAATAGGCGTGGGCAGGCGCATGGGCCAGGACGCTGGCGTAATCTTTTTCTTCTTCTGACGCGGTCTCATAGGCCACTGCATCATCCACATGTTTTGTGGTATCATACCCCACCAAAATACTGGCCACAGCCGGTCTCGTGAGCGCATAATGGATACACTGCACCGGTGTCAGAGCCACTCCAAAAGGAGAGGTCTTTGCCTGGAACAGCCTTCCTCCGGCAAATCCTTTCATGACCGTGATGCCCACACCATTCTGCTCACAGATCTGATACAATGCTGCCCGCTCCGGATTGATCCCGCCCAGCGACGCGTCATATGTTTCCTTAAAATACTCATTCATATCCTCACTGGCCGGAAGCATATCAAAGGCCGGGTTAATGCTGAACAAAATCATCTCGATTTTACCGCACTCGGCAGCCAGTCTGGCCACGGCCGGATTGTGGGTACTCATGCCGATATGGCGGATCACGCCCTGCTTCTTCAGCCAGGCTGCATAGGCAAAGAATTCCCCATCCATGATTCGGTGAAATTCCGCCTCCTCATCCACGAAATGGATCATTCCCAGATCAATATAATCGGTTCCCAGGCGATCCAGCAAATCCTGAAATGCTGCTTTCACCAGATCCATCTGCCGTGTCCTCACATACTGTCCATTCTGCCAGGTGGAACCCAAATGGCCCTGTATGATCCACTTGTCCCGCCGTCCGCGGATGGCAGCCCCGATGTTGGACCTCACATTGGGTTCCGACATCCAGCAGTCCAAAATATTGATTCCCGCATCTTCACAGTGATGAATGACCTCTGCCACCTCCTCTGCCGTATGGCGCTCCAGCCACTCCGCTCCCAATCCGATTTCACTTACCAACAGTCCTGTTTTTCCCAATTCTCGATAGCGCATATTTTTTCTCCTTTCCGGCTTTTTTCCTGCCTCATCCTACTGATATTGATACATATACAATTCATGCAGCGCCCTGGTGGCGCAAATATAACCTGCCTGTTTTGCCAACGCGTCTGTTCTGTTCGGCATAATGGCAAATATCTGATCAAATTCCAATCCCTTGGCCAGATAAAACGTGGTCACCGTCAGCCCCTTCTTAAAAGAAGAGCTGTTTCGGTCAATATAGGTTACTTCCACCCCCATCTGTTTTACCGCCTGACAGACCTTCTTTGCTTCTGCCTCAGTCAGAGTCAGAATGGCCGCCGTCTCCATCCCTCCTTCTTTCAGATTCAGGCGGTCTGCTGCCGCCTGTACGGCCTCCTCAAGCCCCATATAGCGGCATTCTTCCACCTCTTTTCCATGGCGTTCAAACAGTTCCTTGGTTTCGTTTCCGATCAGCTTTGCGGCATAGCGGGCGATTTCCACCGTATTCCGGTAGCTTTTTTTCATCTCTATCATGCGGATTCCTTTTCCGAAAATTTTCGGCAGAAATCGTTTTACATCCTGAACCTCATCATCCATGGTCTGCGCCCAGTCGCCCAAAATCGTCATATTGCATGGAAACAGCATTTTGAGAATCACATATTGAAGATAGGAATAATCCTGCATCTCATCAATGACCAAATGGCGAATCTGCTTCTTCTGTCCTTTTCCAAACAGACGGTATTTCAAATACAGCATGGGATAGACATCTTCATATTCCAAAACCCGTTTCTCATACGCTGCCTCCGGCAGAGTTTCATATCCAAGCGCCTCCATCAGCCAGTTATAAATGACGTACAAATCCCTGGTCTCATACATTCCCATGAACTTATTTTCCAGCACCGCTCTGTCTTCTTCTGAAAGTTCACATCGGTGCAGCGTCTCATACTCGTCGATAAACCGCTCCATCACTGCTTCCATCCGGTTCATCAGCGGAATATCCGCGAATTGAAAGTAGAACAGCTGGATCAGTTCCTGCTCACTTTTTTCCATCCCTTTCCACTCAATCCGTCTGAAATTCATGATCCGGTCTTCCAGCTGTGCCAAAAAGCCCTCTGTCTGGCCCACAAACCACTGGGACTGTTTTGCCTTCCACCGCGCTTCCTCCGGCAAAGGTTCCTTCCAGGGGCGATTCAGCTTTGTCTCCAGCTGGTCATAGCGGTCTTCACAATCGATCACCGTATCCTTCAGTTCCCGATAGGCAAACAGATCAAAGCTCATCTCCTGGATATTCTCTTCTCCCAGCTCCGGCAGAATATGAGAAATATAGTCGGAAAACACACTGTTTGGAGACAGGACCAAAATATTGGAGGATTTCAGATTTTTCCTGTCGTGATACAGCAGATAGGCGATCCTGTGCAGTGCCACCGATGTCTTTCCGCTGCCCGCCGTCCCCTGGATCACCAGGATTTTATCTTTTCGGTTTCGTATAATGGCATTCTGCTCTTTTTGTATGGTCCGGACAATGTTTTTTAACTGTACGTCTCCATGGCTTCCCAGCTCCTGCTTCAGGATTTCATCATCGATCTTTATATCACTTTCAAAGGCATAGACCATCGTTCCGCCTTTGATTTTATACTGCCATTTTTCCCGTATGGCCCCGTCCATTTTTCCCGCAGGCGCTTCATAGAAAGCCGGTCCCTTGTCATAATCGTAAAAAAGGCTGCTTACAGGAGCCCTCCAGTCATAGATCAGCGGAAGGGAACCCGGACGCTCGGCAAAATTGCCGATGCCGATGTAAAACGTTTCCGCCTCTTCTTCCCCATCATACACAAAATCCACCCGTCCAAAATAGGGAGAATCCTGCATCCGCTCCAACCGGTGCCTGAGCTTTTGTTTTTGCTGGTTGGCTGTCACCTGCTGGAAAAGCGCCTGCTGATTATCGAAGTTTTCATAACCATACTCATCCATTTCCGTATAGTTTTCCCAGTAGTATTCATGCATATCTTCGATCTCTTTCTGCCCTTGGGAGATTCCCCGGTTCAGTTCCTCTATTTTCACCTTCAGTTTTTCTTCCACCTGATTTAAAAAAGCAATCTCTCTATCCATTCTTCTGTCAACCCTATTATCCTTTACCTGTTCTTTATGGAATGATGGAGGGACAAAAGGTATTTTGCCCCGGCATCTTGAGATAAGTATACCACAAAAAAAGGAAATGCTCATTTTATTTGAGCCTTTCCTCTTAAAATTTTTATCTTGCCTCAATGCTGAAAAACAAGGCCATAAAGCAGGCGAAATCGCCGATTCTCTTGCGGTCATCCCCCAATCGGACTCTCCACCTGGCTCCTGCTTCTGCCTGAAGACGGGATACGATATTCACCGATGTAATAAATGCATCGTGCAGGCTGGTTCGTCTGCTGTCCGTTTCCATTTTTTCCTCTTTGGACAGAAACGGCCACCGTGCACGAATATTGGCATACTGGATCGCCTGCCTGTATAAATTGTCATAGATTCCGGCAATATCCGGATCACTTTTGTCTGTATGAGACTGCATTTCCTGAAAAATTTCTTCCGCCTCATGATAGGTTAATGGTTCCGTCATACGCTGACACCTCACTTTCTTGTCCTAATACAAGGATCAGGTGAATGGTTCCTCATCGTCCGCCGGACACACAGCCGCATATTCTTTCGCGTATTCTTTGGCAATGCGCTGTTTTTCTTCCTCTTCCTTTTCTTTTGCCGCTTTCTCGGCAGCTATCTTGGTTTCCAGCGCCCTGTCCACCGCATCGATGGCCGCTTGATATACGTCATCTTTCACACCCTGGTATCTTTCTTTGTCCCCCAAAACGGATACCAGTTCTTCTTTCAGACACGTTAAATCATTGACTGTGTAGGAAGAGAGGTCCTCCCTGCCTTCCAGGATATCGCCTGCCACCTCCGGATGCCAGAATTGAAGATACTCCCCATCCCAGTCCTCCTCTTCCTCATCCGGCAGGTCGTCCGCTTCATCGTAAGTTTCTGTTCCAAACAGGGCACTGGAAACATATGATTCGTCGGTATCTGTCACATGTTCTTCATAGGCATCCGCCATATCTTCGCCTTCCGCTCCCAAAATTTCTTCCCAATCAATTCCCATAATCGAACCTCCTTTTGTTCTCTATCAAAATTTTTATAGTTGTGCCTCCAGAAGCTCCCTCCTGTCGGCTGTTGTTTTCATCTTATCAGATGCCCCGCTAATCGCCGTAAAATTTACGATAGCCTGTCTTTTCCCCCAACTCCAAAGCCATCCTCTCCTCATACTCCTGCTTATAGCGGTCGATTTCTCCGCTGATATCCTCCCCGTCTTTCTCCTCAATTCGGAAATATTTTCTGTATTCCGGATCCAGCGTCACATCACGCTCGTCCATGTATACCACATTCTCATTCCGAAAGTTTTCATAAAGGATATCCTGGGAAGCTACGTTGAGCTGTCCTTTGTAGATGTTCAGCGCCATATCCAGATCATGGAACAAAATGCCTTCCGGATTTGTATCACAGGTGCCGTAAACCATATCCACAATGGAATAGGGGGACCAAAAATATTGATCGTCCTCATTCAGTTCCAGGTTCAAAAACTTGACAATGGCGTAACAGCAGGGGCGGTCTCCCAAAATATCCTCCACCTTCTGCCGGTCCTCCATGCTGCTGTTCCATCCCTGGAGATATGTTTTGCCGATGATATAGAGCCCGATTCCTGAAGCATGATCCAAAAGAAGAGGGATCACTGCCCGCGTCATACCATTGTCGCAGACGAATTCATACACTTCTTCCATCTTTTCCTTTAAGTCTTCATGGTTGGCAATCCACGAAGGCGACATACGGCTGATGGAAGATACGTCGTCAAATGATATCCCTCGTCCGGCAAAATAATAATCCAAAAGCCGCAATGGAATGGTTTTTATCCTGGCCTGCTTCTTACGCTTCGGCTCCGGCCTGTCCCCTTCCCCGGGCTCCCTCTCTTCCTCCTGGGGCAGAGGATAGCCTGCATTATACAAAAACTGGGCGGACTCTGCATACAGATAAAGGTCCATTACCTGCTCCAGAATCCATTCCATACGTTCATCCTCCAACTGCTGTTTTGCCGCAGCAATCGCTCTGAAAATCGGTTTTTTTCTTTTTTGACTCACCTTTGCTTCGTCTGTTTTTTGATATAACTCATCCAAAAATCCATCGGCCGCCCGCGACGCCCCATCTGAATCTCCATCACGGGAAAAAGCGGCATAGTCCGTCAAAAATTCATAATATCTGCACAGCATCTCCACACAAGCGTGCTCACTTGCCCCTCTTCGCGAATGTCCCTTCTGTCCCCCATTCTGCCGTTTCCCTGTCTGCCCTACTCCGGCATCTTCCATGATATTCGGAGAACTGCATGGCGGACCATAGACCGCTGCCCGCTCATAATCATATTTTTTCTGTCTCACCAGCGAATGCTGTGTTTTTTCTTCGCGAAAGTAACGGTACAGTATGGAGCCGGATCCATTGAGCAGCACATCATACCAGAGATCCCGAAAAAATCCCTCCTGAAAGTCAGACATACGATCCCCTCCCTTTGTCTTCTCTGTCCAACTTTTTCAAGCGTTTCCTTGCCTGTCTCAGCAGTGTGGAGGCCGTAAAGTAGGCATTGTCATCCTGGATTCGGCAAATCTTTCTGCTGTCTGTAAAGAGCCTGACCGCGCCTTTTACTACCCGATCCAGACTGATGACCAGATCTCTGAGCCGATTCTGGGCCACGGATTCCGGATCCGAGCTGCATATCACATTGGATTCCTCATATTCCAGGGCATACTTTCTGTTTTTAAATGCGAGATATCGTTCCACAAACTGCTTCTGCTCTGTGAAATGGGTTTTCAGCCACTCTGCTTCCTCTTCAAAGCACGCCTCCCCGTACACCGCGTCAGACTGGTCAGGATCTCCAAACAGCTCATAGATAAATGCGGACGGACGGCAGCCCAGCTGCTTCAGGTTTTCTTTTAACTCTGTCGGCAAATATTCCCCGTATTTTTCCTGTTCCCACTCCGGATATCTCTCTGACAAGTCTTTTCCGGTAAACAGATGGGTCAGCAGCGAGGCGGGACGGTACAGTCCTTTCAATTCCGCATAGTTGCTTCTATACGCCTCTGCCGTCGCCTCCCCCACATACAATTCGGCCCTGCTGGCATACTGTTCGCTGGAATAGCGGATAAAATCCTGAAACGTCTGCGTCGCTTGGGAAATATGTCTTCCACGAAGATTGCATAACAAATCCACCTCCGCAACCCGTATCGCACAATAGAAAAAATTTTGAAGAAAGTCCTTTTCATCCTGAGAAAAAGATGCGGACGGGCCGGCCAGCATCTCTATATCAGATTCCGAAAAGCTGCTGTTTTCCCTGTAGCTCTGTCTCTGGCACTCCTGGTAATATTCCCAGTAGACATGTGCATACTCCGTCAGCTCTCCGATAAATTTCCACGTCTTTTCTTCGCTGTAATTTCCGTTTTCATCCCGGATGAAAGGAAGGATGCTTTCTCCTTCCCCCGTCAGAGTCTTCGCATATTGTTCCAGTTCTTCCATGATAAGCTTCTCACGAAATTCCATTATGGAAATATATTTTGAATCAATTTCGATCGGCTGCATATCTGTTTCCTTTCTAACTATATCGGCGGATTATTTTCCTGTCGATCATGTGAATCGCATACAGGATCACGACAACCGGCGCTCCCAGTCCCGCTGTCCCCCACAAAGCATTCCAAACTGCCTCCGCCAGTCCATTTCCGTCAGATGTCATACACACAAGAAACGAAATCACAAAATAAGAGCATACCAATATCTGCCAGGGCACCGTCCTGTTTGCAATCGTTTTCTTCACGCAGACAATGGCCAGAATCCCATAGGCAAAGGTCTGCCAATAGTATCGGATCATGGCGAACATACCTGCATTCCAAAGACAGGAAAAGGTCTTTCTCATCAATGTCGACCAGGCGCCGACTCCGGCCAGCAGAAAAATAATCGGAATGGCTATGGCAAAAAATATCCCCACCCCTGTGCCGACCGCCGCCGCCAGTATTTTTTCTCCTCTGCGAGACAATCCGCCGCTGTGAAACGAAGGCGAATCAAAATCCCAGTTTACGCTGTCGTACGTCTTTCTGGCCGCATTTTCATGTTGTCTGGCCGATTCCCTTGTTTCCTTCATATAACCGTTTCGAGGATTTCCATAGTAGTACCGCCCGTTCTCTCCCCGATAATATCCCGTTCCTCTGGAATCTGTCCTTGTCGGTGTCACCTTCATACGAACCCCTCCATTTCATTATTTTTTAGTATATCATAGATAAATAAAGAATGTAAATCATAGGCGGATGGATGAAAATCCGTTTGGCTGTCATTCCTCCCCCAGACGATATTCCGTCTGTCCGCAGTTCTGAAACATCTGCTCATCCAGAAGCTGTTGGATCCGGCTGCGCAGGTATCTTACTCCCATATGGGTTTCCACCGCTTTTTCAATGATCTGCTTCCTGGCACATGCATTGAGATGCAGTTTCACTTCATACTGTTTCTCCAGCTGATGCAGCGGTGATATCTGTTCATCCAGCAAAATCCGGTCGTAATCCTGTGCTGTCATGGGATAAAGCTGTACGATTTGATGGATGCGGCCTGCGATTTCCAGACGGATGTTTGCATACCGAACCAGATCCTCCGGGACAATCTCTGTTTTGTCTTGCGGCTGCCCGACCTGTTTTCTGATGGCGGCACCGAATCCGATGGATCCTGCTTCCTCTGCTTTAGCCTTTTCTTTCATCAGCAGTTCAAAACTGCCGCAAAAGACAAAACTAATCTTGGAACTGTCAAACTCCATCAAAGGTTTTCCCCGATCGGCCGGAAATACGATCTTGGCGCCTTCGATCATCTTCAAAAGTTCGCTCTGATTTGCGAATCCGCAGTCGCCCCTGACACTGGCCTTGGGTTCACAAAACTTATCAAATTCATCGAAAACTATGATGGATTTTTCCGCTTCTTCCTGACTGAGACCCGTGAAAATGTCTCTGAGTTTAAAGCTTCCCGACCAGCCTTCCATGGTGATCATCGTACTGTCAATGATGCGAATATGCGGATAAATCTGTTTTAAAACCCGCCAAATCTCTGTTTTGCCGCAGCCCGTAGGTCCGGCAAACAGCAGATTCCGTTTCCGGCCAAGTCTGTGATTATAAAGCAGCATGGAGGCTGCCTTTACCGCTTCCTCCTGACCATAGATGCGTGAGGAAAGATAGGTATAAATCTTTTTTGGGTCGCTCATGATCCCCACATCGATTCCCTCATATTGGAACCAATCCCCCGCTCTGTTTGAACATTCGGTTTCCCTGGAATCATTCTCCTGATCCATGTCCCGCCAACATTCCTCATCTTCACAGGATTCATCGAATTCTTTTTGATCCGGAAACACATCCTCAGATACAAATGGCTTCGTTGAAGTCTCGTAACACTCGGCGAACAGTTCTGCCATTTTATGAAGCGTCTCTGCATCGATGTTCAATTTTTCGATAAAAGCCAGCAGCAGTTCTGAGCTTTTATGATATCTCTCCAAATTCCAGAACGATGCGAGTTCTTCCACCTCGCTCAGCAATGCCTCATATTCCTGATCTGATATCACATCATATCGCCCCTCTTTTGCATGATGGGTAAATTCAATCGCAGGATTTTTGTGATTCTGCTGGCCATGCCCCAAAGATACTTCTTTCAAATAGCGTTCAAACCATTGCATACAAACGGATTTTCTCATGCGCGGCTCTCCTTTCCCGATCCTCCCAATGAATATGGTTCTGTCTCCCAGGCGGGATGGTTTTATTATAGCACCGGTGAAAAAAACGCCGTAAAATTTACGAGAGTCGTTTTACTGTCATTTTTACCGTTTTCTAAGCAATTCATTGTCCGCATGCGCGGACTGACAAGCTGGCGCGGGCGTGCATAGCCCGGCATTTCCCTGGTTTCTGTCTGGTAACCGGGATTTCTAAAAGATACCTCTGTTGTATTTGATTTGTGCATATACCATCATGCCCAATCCGATCACAAACGCCGCACCGAATGGAATCCCGCTTTTGACCGAATCCGTAAACGCGCCGATCATCCCGGAGACTGCCAGTCCGATTCCTATCGTGATCATCGCTTTCCCCATGATTCCTGTATAGGCCTTTTTATCCTTCTCCTTTACTTTTGTATGATGATACGCATGTATGATATCAATCTTCTCTTTTTTCCAAAGGAGATATCCCAAATATAAAAATAATGCGCTGCAGCCTTCCATTATTAATATGAAAATTATATTCTCCATATCATGTTCCTTTCATATATTCTCCCATTCTAAAGATTTGAGGCCTTGTCAAACCCCCCTTCCTGAGAGAATTCAATAATAAGATGAGCAGTTGATCTTATTATCTCTTCGAATTGCTTAATCTCTTCTTCCGAAAAATGGTAAATATCTTCCCATGTGTAATCAGGGAGCCAGCATGCAGCATGTTTAAATCCATATTTTTCATCTGGTCTCTCAATATA
>DVJD01000051.1 GCA_018710785.1 Candidatus Fimimorpha excrementavium | reverse complement strand
GAAACATTCTCAGGTCGGAGAGAACGAACCTTTTTCCTGACGGGCTTTGAAAAACGTCGGTACTTGATTTTTCCAGCCCTTCGGGCGCAGAAAAATCTTAGTACCGCTACGTTTTTCACGGAGCGAGAGCGCCCCGACAGGGAAAAGGTTCGCTCTCTCCGACCGTCCGGATTTCCATCTTCCACAATCTATTTCTATAAAAAATGGATCGATAAAAAAATAACGAATATTGAATTTTAAATTCACAGAAACGATTTTAATTATGATAACGATAGTTATTCTTAAAATATTTTGTATACTGTATTCGAAAAAATACAATCTGCGCCTTGACGGAAATGTGCCTGTCTTTTATAATAAGTACTGTAAAAAACATTCGTACCCATACGAATGAAACAATATATGAAAATCATTTATCCAGGAGGAAAAACGAATGAGATCAGAATGGGCAGGCTTCAATAAAGGAGTTTGGGAAAAAGAAATCAATGTCAGAGATTTCATCCAGAAAAACTACACCCCATATGACGGTGATGACAGCTTCTTAGTGGGACCTACACAGAGAACAAAGGACCTTTGGGATCAGGTATTGGAATTATCCAAGAAGGAGCGCGAAGCAGGCGGCGTATTGGATATGGATACAAAGATCATTTCTACGATCACATCCCATGGACCAGGATATTTGGATAAAGATAAGGAAACAATCGTTGGTTTCCAGACAGATAAGCCATTCAAGCGTTCTTTGCAGCCTTATGGCGGTATCCGTATGGCAGTAAAGGCATGTGAAGATAATGGATATACGGTAGATCCTGAAATTGTGGAGTTCTTTACGGTACACAGAAAGACACACAATGCAGGCGTATTTGATGCCTACACACCAGAGATGAGAGCATGCCGTTCCAGCCATGTGATCACAGGTCTGCCGGATGCCTATGGCCGCGGCCGTATCATTGGCGACTACCGTCGTGTTGCCCTTTACGGTATTGATCGTCTGATCGAAGATAAGACAGAGCAGAAGAACTCCACACGTACCATCATGTACTCCGATGTCATCCGTGAGAGAGAAGAACTGTCCGAACAGATTCGTGCCCTTCAGGAACTGAAGAAGCTGGGCGAGATCTATGGCTATGATATCTCCAAGCCGGCGACAAACGTAAAGGAAGCCATCCAGTGGATGTACTTCGGATACCTGGCAGCTGTTAAGGAGCAGAACGGCGCTGCCATGTCTCTGGGACGTACTTCTACCTTTATTGATATCTATGCGGAAAGAGACCTTGCAAACGGTACCTTTACAGAAGAAGAAATCCAGGAATTCGTTGACCACTTCATCATGAAGCTGAGACTGGTGAAGTTTGCACGTACACCAGAGTACAACGCACTGTTCTCCGGTGACCCGCAGTGGGTAACAGAGTCCATCGGCGGTGTCGGCATCGACGGACGTCATATGGTAACAAAGATGTCCTATCGTTATCTGCACACACTGTCCAACCTGGGAACCGCTCCGGAACCAAACCTGACCGTACTGTGGTCCACACGTCTGCCGGAAAACTTCAAGAGATTCTGTGCAAAGACTTCCATTGAGTCCTCTTCCGTACAGTACGAAAACGATGACCTGATGAGAGTGACACACGGCGACGACTATGCCATCGCATGCTGCGTATCTTCCATGAGAGTGGGTAAGGAAATGCAGTTCTTCGGCGCTCGCGCAAACCTGGCTAAGTGTCTGCTGTATGCATTGAACGGCGGTGTGGATGAAATTTCCAAGAAACAGGTTGGTCCGAAGTACAGACCGGTAGAGGGCGAGTACTTAGACTTTGATGATGTTATGGATAAGTATAAGGATATGATGCAGTGGCTGGCACGCGTATACGTAAATGCTCTGAATATCATTCACTATATGCATGACAAGTATTGCTATGAAAGAATCCAGATGGCGCTTCATGACAAGAAGGTTACCCGTTGGTTTGCAACCGGTGTGGCTGGTCTGTCTGTAGTAGCTGACTCTTTATCCGCCATTAAGTATGCGAAGGTTAAGCCAATCCGTGACGAAGACGGCATAATCGTTGACTTCGAAGTAGAAGGCGACTTCCCGAAATATGGGAATGACGATGACCGTGTGGATGAAATTGCCGCTGATCTGGTTAAGACATTTATGAGCTATGTAAAGGGCAACCACACATATAGAGGCGGTATCCCGACGACTTCTATTCTGACCATTACTTCCAATGTAGTATATGGCAAGAACACAGGTTCCACACCGGATGGAAGAAAGAAGGGAGAAGCATTCGCACCAGGTGCGAACCCAATGCACAAGAGAGATACCCATGGTGCAGTAGCATCTCTGGCATCTGTTGCTAAGCTGCCATTCAGCGAGGCACAGGATGGTATTTCCAACACATTCTCCATCATCCCAGATGCTCTGGGTAAGGAAAGTCAGGTATTTGTCGGCGATCTCGACATTGATCTGGATCTGAATAAATAATTTGAGCAGACAATTGCTGAGCGGCGGACAGCGAGCAGCGATGCTGTGAGCTGTCCGTGGTATCGCGGCGGGTAGGGAGAGATTCTCTCCGTATCCGATCTGCCTCTGACAGCATGGAAAGGAATGGTGCCGTTATGGATAATCAGAAAAAAATTGATGATGTTCTTTCTATGATTGAGGGTTTCATGTCGGGGGGAGGCGGCCATATGAATGTGGAAGTGAATTCTCAGGATGAATCCCTTGAAAAACACGTGGTAACCATGAACAGCAATGAATGTGCCGGACAGAATATGGCATGCAAAGTGCCTACCCTGCATGAAGGGCTGGACCGGGAAGAATAAATAGATGGAATAGAAAAAGGAGGACAAAATCATGGTAAATGAACAGCAGATTGATAACTTAGTATCAATGTTAGACGGATATGTAGCTGAAGGCGGACATCACTTAAACGTGAATGTATTCAATAGAGAAACTTTGCTGGATGCACAGAAGCATCCGGAGAAGTATCCTCAGCTTACCATCCGTGTCAGCGGATATGCTGTAAACTTCATTAAGCTGACAAAGGAACAGCAGGATGAAGTTATTTCCAGAACATTCCATACCGCTATGTAATAGCGAATCCCACCGATGCCTGCGGAGTGTCTGGCATAAGGGGATAAAAGGGTTGTATCCTGGTAATAACAGAATACAGTGTTCAAAGACAGGTAGGGGGTGCTGCAGATGCGGCCCCCTATTGTTGTCGCGTCATATGAGGATGCAGAATATCTTCAGGAAAAATCTACCGTATGGAGGAAAAAAATGGTCGGACACATTCATTCCATTGAAAGCTGCGGTACCGTGGACGGGCCGGGGCTGCGCTTTGTAGTATTTGTTAAGGGTTGTCCCATGAGATGTCAGTACTGCCATAATCCCGATACTTGGGAGATGAGCGGCGGAACGGACATGACAGTAGAAGAGATTATGGATCAGTTTAACCATAAAAAGGACTTTTACAAAAAAGGCGGAATCACCGTGACCGGCGGCGAACCGCTGGTACAGATTGATTTTGTCACCGAGCTGTTCCGTGCGGCCAAGGCCCAGGGGGTACATACCTGCCTGGATACTTCCGGCATCACATTCAAAAGAGACAATCCCGCCGTCATGGAGAAATTTGATCGCTTGATGGAAGTCACCGATCTGGTCATGCTGGACATCAAGCATATCGATCCTGAGGAGCATATAAAACTGACAAAGCAGAAAAACGATGAAATCCTTGCGTTTGCCCGTTACATTGACGAAAAAGGAGTGGAAATCTGGATCCGTCATGTGGTGGTGGAGGGGATTACTTTGAAGGAAGAATATCTGAAACGCTTGGGACAGTTTATGGCAACCCTTCATCATGTAAAGGCCCTTGATGTTCTGCCTTACCATAATATGGGAGAAGTCAAGTATGAAAATCTCGGGATCGACTATCCGCTGAAGGGAATGAAGTCTCTGGATAAATCAAAAGCTGTCTGGGCCAGAGGAATCATCCTCCAGGCATACCGGGAGGAGAGGGACAAAATGGCAAACAGACATCCTGGAGAAAAAAAATCTTGAATTATCACAGGCTATGGAGTACAATGAGGATGAACATATAAACCGATAAGGAGGAATCTATCATGGCATTTGTAATTAGCGATTCTTGTGTAAAGTGTGGTACATGTGAGGGCGAATGTCCGGTAAGCGCAATTTCCGAGGGAGAAAATCAGTATGTGATTGATGCTGATACATGCATCTCTTGCGGTACATGTGCAGGTGCCTGTCCGGTAGGCGCTATTTCCGAAGAATAATTTTGGTAGAATTGCGTCTTCTGGAAGGCGGTTATACGATTGTGACAGACAAATCAGGCCGGAAGAATAGGCTTTCGGCTGCCGTTACAGACGGAAAATGGGGGTAACATCGGCGGAGCATCTGCAGGAGGTGCCCCTATTTTTTTGCGCGCTAAGTATGCGGCCAGCAAACGAGGTACAGCAATAAAATGAAAAAGTATAAGAAACATTATGAAATCCATTCTGAGATAAATAAAAAGGGAAAAATCAGGCATAATCTGGTCTACAAAGGCGAATACTACCGATATGATTTGGATGAAGCGCAGCTGAAAAAAATGAAAATGGGATATCTATTGCTTTTGACTGCAGCCAGTGTCGTCCAGATTGGAATGGGACTGATCAATAATCCGGGGAGTCGGCGTTTTGTCATAGCTCTTCCGTATGTGGTCGGTTTTCTGCCCCTGGTGTATGCGTGGCTGGGCGCTGTTCGGATCATGACGTCTCCCGGAAAAATGAGCTATGTGGATTATGATAAAGGATGTCTCAGGCTGAAGCGATCCACAATCGGTGCGCTGGTGTGCAGCCTACTGACCCTGTTTGGAGAAATGGTTTTTTGGTTCATGGAACGGGGAGAGTATTCTTTGCATAGCGAATGGTTGTTTTTGATGGGCGGACTTTTCCTTTCTTTGATTTTATGGGGAATTCTGCGTCTGCAGAGTCATTTTCCTTGTATTTCCGAGAAAAAAATTTGACAAATACTATGGAATATGATAAACTACAGTCTGACTTTTATGTAATAAAGTGAATAATCTATAAAGGTTATTATTTTGTTCCTAAAAGTCCTTCTGAGATAGCAGTTTGTCTATCTGTATGATGACCAGACAGGTGATCTTGCACCTGTTTTGTCTATAGAAAAACTAAGGGAGGCCATTATGAGAAAATCAATCAACAAAGTGATTGCTGTTGCATTGTCTGGTACCATGTGCCTGGGCTTGGCCGCATGCGGAAGCGATACTGCTTCTACGACGGCTGCAGCAGATCAGACAGCAGCAGGAACCGATGCGGCAGAAACCAAAGCATCGGATGAAACCGCGGCTGAAACCGGTTCTGAGTCCGGTTCCGACGGTGAAACACCATTGGTATACGGCACCAACACACTGAGCCAGAGATTCAGCCCATTCTTCGCACAGACCGCTTACGATCAGGATCTGGTGGATCTGACCCAGGTCAGCCTGCTGACAACGGATCGTACAGGAGCTCCGGTGTACAATTCCATCGAGGGAGAGACCATTGCGTATAACGGAACCGATTATACGTATACCGGTATCTCTGATATCACGGTAGAGCAGGGTGACACCACTACTACATATGATATCAAGCTTCGGGAGGATGTACTCTTCAGCGACGGTGAAAATCTGACAGCAGATGATGTTATCTTCACCATGTATGTACTGTCCGATCCTTCCTACACAGGATCTGCCACTCTGTATTCCACACCAATCGTTGGTATGGCAAATTACCGTGCAAACAGTACGGCAGCAGGCGATGTAACTGCCGAACAGGTTCAGGCAGCCATTGACGCAGGTTCTGTAGACGCACAGATTCAGGAAATCATCGCCGGATATCTTTCCTCTGACTACGATGCTGCAGAAGAGATGATCGCATCGGATGATTCCTTCAAGGAAGCGTACGGAGACGCAGCCGGATATCTGGTGGCAGCATACTCCACAGATGAGTCCTACACACCGGCAGCTGACAAGGATCAGCTGGTAAGTGACATTGCCGCACAGTACGGCGCTGATTATAAAACATTCGCTACTGCATATGCCGGGGATGAGACAGCACTGGATGCGGATGTCAATGCAGTGGCTGAGCAGTACGTAATCGATGATATGAAGACCCAGGGTATCGGTGAGGAAGTTCCGAATATCGAAGGTATTAAGAAGATCAATGATTATGAAATTCAGGTTACCACAGAAGGCTTTGATGCCACAATGATTTATAAGCTGGGTATCCAGATTGCACCGCTTCATTACTATGGTGATGAATCCAAGTATGATTATGAAAACAATCAGTTTGGTTTCGACAGAGGTGACTTAAGCGGCGTACAGGATAAGACAGCGACACCAATGGGCGCCGGTCCTTATAAGTTTGTGGAGTATTCCAACCGAATCGCATATCTGGAAGCAAATGAGAACTACTATAAGGGCGCACCGAAGACAAAATATGTGCAGTTCAAGGAAGTGGCTTATGCCGATATGATTCCTGGTATCGACAACGGTACACTGGATGTGGCGATGCCGGATGGCAACAAGACGAACATGGAGCAGATCGCAGGCTTCAACAGCAACGGTGAAACCACAGGCGATAAGATGACAACCAATGCGGTAGATTTCCTCGGATACGGATTTGTTGGTATCAATGCCAATACAGTCAATGTGGGCGGCGATCCGGCTTCCGATCAGTCCAAGGATCTGAGAAAGGCCATCGCTACGGTTCTGGCTGTATACCGCGATGTTTCCATCGATTCCTACTATGGAAACGCAGCAAGTGTAATCAACTACCCGATTTCCAATACTTCCTGGGCAGCTCCTCAGCCGTCCGACGCGGATTATCAGGTAGCGTACTCCACAGATGTAAACGGAAATCCGATTTACACAGACGATATGTCCGCAGAAGAAAAATACGATGCAGCCATCCAGGCAGCGCTGGGCTTCTTTGAAGCAGCAGGCTACACCGTGACAGACGGCAAGGTTACCGCAGCTCCGGCAGGCGCTTCCATGGAATATGAAGTTATGATTCCGGCAGAAGGCAACGGCGATCACCCGTCCTTTGCGATTCTGACCGATGCAAGCAATGCGCTGGCCGAAATCGGATTCACATTGAGAGTAAACGACTTGTCTGATTCCAATATCCTTTGGGATGCCAACAATGCCGGTACCAACCAGCTTTGGGCAGCTGCCTGGGGTGCAACCGCGGACCCGGATATGTATCAGGTATACCACAGCTCCAACATCGCCGGACAGGGCGGTACCGACTCCAACTCTTATGGTATCGCAGATCCGGAACTGGATGAGCTGATTATGCAGGCAAGACAGAGTTCGGATCAGTCCTTCCGTAAGGCAGCTTATAAGCAGTGCCTGGATATCATTCTGGATTGGGGCGTAGAGATTCCGGTATATCAGAGAAAGGATATCACACTGGTCAGCACAGAGCGTGTGAATACAGAAACTCTGGTAAAGGATATGACGCCATTCTACGGATGGTCTGCTGAAATCGAGAAGATCGAGATGAATTAATTGCGCACACGGCGGACGGTTCGGCCGACCGCATACTAGAACTGGGTGGGCCCATCGTGCATGTATGCACCGGTGGGCTCAACTACTGTAATCCCTGGCCGTGGCAGGCTTCCCATTCTGGCAGCAGGGCAGCGGATAAAACTAAAGAATAGGAGTGGAACAATGCGGAAGTTTATAATTAAGCGATTGCTGATCAGTATAGTGATCCTGTTTTTCGTTGGCATGATAGCTTATCTCCTGATGCGCTGCATGCCTGCCGATTATGTAGAGCAGATGGCCCGTGAGCTGTCTTCGCGGCCCGGTTCCAAGAGCTTTGATGAGTGGAAGAATCAGCTCTATGCAGCTTATGGTATGGATCAGAACCTGATCCTCGGATATTTTACCTGGCTTTCCAACGCGGTAGTCGGCAATTTCGGCGATGCATGGTCTCGTCCGGGACAGACCGTAATTGAAGTATTTAACAGTGTTATTTGGTATTCCTTCGCACTTGGTGCGATTTCCTTTGTTTTACAGATTGTGATCGCGATTCCTCTGGGAATTGTCGCAGCAAAGAAGCAGTACAGCAAGACAGATTATGTCGTATCGTTTATTGCCCTTCTGGGTATTTCACTGCCCACGTTTTTCTTGGCGACACTTTTGAAATGGATTTTCTCCGTGAAGCTGGGATGGCTGGATCTGTTCGGCATTGTCGGACGAAATTATCAGCAGCTCAGCAGTTTTGGGAAGGTTTTGGATATGGGTGCTCATATGATTCTTCCCGTCATTACACTGACCGTGGTCAGCATTGGTAGTTTAATGCGTTATACGCGTACCAATATGCTGGAAGTTTTGAATTCGGATTTTATTCGTACCGCGAGAGCAAAGGGCCTTTCGGAAAGACGTGTCATCAATTATCATGCGTTCCGCAACACTTTGATCCCGGTCGTTACCATACTGGGAGGTTCTCTGCCCAGCCTGTTTGCAGGTGCACAGATTACAGAGACCCTGTTCCAGATTCCGGGTATCGGCTATACCTCTTATGAGGCGATTCTGGCCGGTGATATCCCGTTTGTTATGTTTTACATTGTATTCCTCGCAGTTTTGACACTTCTCGGTACGCTGATCGCCGACATTCTGTATGCCGTCGTGGATCCGCGTGTCAGAATTCAGTAAGATAGGAGGGAGGACGAATCGATGGCGAATAATGAAAATACAAAAGAAACCGGACGTTTGGACGATGAGCGCAGAGTCCGTGTCCTGTCTCCGGGAATGCTGGTATTTAAGCGGTTTTCCAGAAACCGTCTGGCTGTGGTGGGAACCATTATCATCGTAATCATGTTCCTGTTTGCCTTCATTGGCGGTGCAGTCAGTCCTTATAAAGAAGATCAGGTATTCCGTACCACAACTATGGAATCCAAGGCCTATGCGGGCGTTCGTGAAAATGCAGATTTTCTTTACACCGATGCTCCCGACCAGGAGCTTCCGGCCATGGCCAAGACCCAGGCGATCCTGGCCATCAACAATGGCGAGGAAAGTTTTGAGACCCAGGGTGTAACCTATAGCCTGATCAAAGAAAGCGATGAGTTCTACCGTGTGGTCGAGATGAATCCTGTGGCCAATGTTACGACACTGGGAACGGTTTCCTCTTTCAAACCGGCGGAAGGAGCCACTGTTACACCTGAGCTGGAGGCCGCTTTTACTGAGGCAAACAGTAAGGGAGAGACTTCCTTTGAACTGGATGGAACCCAGTACTACATCAGCGGAAGCGGCCGTATGGTGACACTTTCCACAACCAAAGACCTTTGTATGATCAATAAGCTGATTTTCAGCGCCTACAGCTCTGACACAGTTCTGGATTATAATTTCCAGGTGGCAGCGGAACGGGCGATGATCCATGAGGATAGCGAATTCACGGTGGATGGTGTGGATTACAGAGCTGAGATTGATAAAGAAACAGATAGTGCAATTTTCTATCGTGTAGATGGCGGCAGTGAGTCTGAGTACGCCATGGCCTCCCATTTTACTGTAAATCCGGTGGGAAGCAGCACATTTTTAAGTATTGATTTCAAGAATCGTGTTCAGGAAGCGGTTAACAACGAAGAGAGCAGTTTTGAGTTTACAGACGCCGACGGCAATACTGCAGAGTATACCATCGCCAGAAATAATGCGGAGTATACGGTAAGCACCATGCAGGAGATCCAGGTCAATGACACATACGCGTCTCCATCGGCAGCTCACTGGCTGGGAACAGACGGAAACGGTATGGACATTCTTACGAGACTGATGTACGGCGGAAGAATTTCTCTGACCATTGGTTTTTTGGTTGTCATCCTTTCCGCGCTGATCGGCGTCATTCTGGGCGGTCTTGCAGGCTACTTTGGAAAATGGGTGGATAATCTGATCATGCGTCTGGTTGATATCTTTAACTGTATCCCGGCCATGCCGGTATATCTGATCCTGGGATCCATCATGGACTTTGCCAAGATCGATCCGAGTTTGCGTATCTGGCTTTTGATGGTCATTCTTTCTGTTTTGAGCTGGCCGGGCATCGCCCGTCTGACGAGAGGTCAGATTCTGTCTCTGCGTGAGCAGGAGTTTATGATCGCCACAGAGGCGACGGGTATCCGTGTCAGCAAGAGAATTTTCAAGCATTTGATTCCGAATGTTATGCCGCAGCTGATTGTATCCTGTACCATGAGCCTTGGCAGTGTCATCCTGATGGAGGCAACCTTAAGCTTCCTTGGTTTGGGCGTGAAATTTCCGCTTGCTTCCTGGGGTAATATGATCACAGCCGTTAATGACCTCTATGTACTGAGAACGTACTGGTTTGTATGGATTCCGGCTGGTATCTGTATCGTGCTGACGGTACTTGGTTTCAACTTTATTGGTGATGGTCTGCGTGATGCGTACGACCCGAAGATGAAAAGGTAGGTGAGCGTGATGGCAGGAAAGAAAAATTCAGATTATATTTCGGCGAAAGAATCACGCCGTATCTCCAGAGAGAATCGTAAGATTACTCAGAAATATGAAAAGATGAGGAACAGGAAAAATGTTCCCAAGGAAGAGTATCTCACTCAGATGAAAGATCCGAGAAATGTTGTGGAGTTTGATAATCTTCACACATACTTCTTTACCGATGTGGGCGTGGTAAAATCTGTGGATGGCGTTACCTTTGACATCCCCCAGGGAAAGACGGTGGGTGTGGTTGGAGAGTCCGGCTGCGGTAAGTCTGTAACCAGTCTGTCTTTGATGCAGCTGGTTCAGAGACCACAGGGACAGATCGTTGAGGGAAGCATCCGTTTCAACACTGGCACAGAGGTGTATGATATTGCAAAGACTCCGGCTTCCGAGATGCAGAAGCTGCGCGGGAACCTTATGTCCATGATTTTCCAGGAGCCCATGACAAGCTTAAATCCGGTATTTAGGATCGGAGCGCAGGTGGATGAAATCATCGCGCTTCATAATAAAAATATGTCCAAAGAGGATGTAAAGAACCGTACCATCGAGATGCTCAAGATGGTAGGCATCGCCAATGCCGAGGGTGTATACGCCATGTATCCCCACGAGCTGTCCGGCGGTATGCGCCAGAGAATCATGATTGCCATCGGACTGGCATGTAACCCCAAGCTGATCATCGCCGATGAGCCGACGACTGCGCTGGACGTTACGATTCAGGCGCAGATTCTGGATTTGCTGCGTGACCTGAAGGCCAAAATCAACAGCAGTATTATGCTGATTACCCATGACCTGGGCGTCGTGGCGGAGATGGCGGATTACGTGGTCGTTATGTATGCGGGACGTGTAATCGAAAAGGGAACTGCCCGTGAAGTGTTCAAGGATCCCCGCCATCCTTACACCATCGGTTTGATGAACAGCAAGCCGGTGGTCGGCAAGAAGGTGGATCGTCTCTACAGTATTCCGGGCAAAGTGCCGAATCCTGTGGATATGCCCAATTACTGCTACTTCCGCGACCGCTGTGAATTCTGTACAAAAGAGTGTGACGGCGCATATCCGGGAGAAGTACAGATTACGCCGACCCATGTGGTATCCTGTTACCGCTGTCAGGAGATAAAGAGGGAGGAGAATGAATGATGAAGAAGAACCAGGAAACCCCATCCTATACTCCGATCAAACATGACGATCAGTATATCCTTGAAGTAAACGGCCTGAAGAAATATTTCCCCATTAAGGGAGGCGTATTTACAAAGGAAAAAGGTTATGTGAAGGCCGTTGACAATGTCAGCTTCAATATCAAGCGCGGTACCACCATGGGCCTGGTAGGCGAGTCCGGCTGCGGAAAGTCCACGACGGGCCGTACCATCCTGCGTCTGCTGGATAAGACAGACGGCCAGGTGCTGTTCAATGGAAAAGAAGTGTTTGATCTGGATAAAAAAGAGATGCATAAGCTTCGCCAGAAGATGCAGATTATTTTCCAGGATCCCTATTCCAGCTTATCTCCCCGTCTTCCCATCGGTGAAATCATCGGAGAGGCTGTGAAGGAGCACAATCTGGTACCGAAGAATGAGTACGATGCCTATGTGGATCAGGTAATGGAAAACTGTGGTCTGCAGCCCTATCACAAGAGCCGTTATCCCCATGAGTTCTCCGGCGGACAGAGACAGAGAATCTGTATTGCCAGAGCGCTGGCGCTGAATCCGGAATTCATCGTCTGTGATGAGCCGGTGTCTGCCCTGGATGTATCCATTCAGGCACAGATCATCAATCTGCTGAAGGATCTTCAGGAAAAATACAATCTGACGTATCTGTTTATCTCCCATGACCTGTCTGTCGTGGAGCATATTTCCGATACGGTGGGCGTCATGTATCTGGGAAGCATGGTGGAATACGGAAGTAAGGAAGATATCTTCCGTGAACCGCTGCATCCGTATACCAGAGCACTGTTCAGCGCCATCCCGATTCCGGATCCGGATGCGAAGATGAACCGTGTGGTTCTTCAGGGAAGTATCCCATCCCCGGCCAATCCGCCCAGCGGATGCAAGTTCCATACCAGATGTGCGCAGTGTATGGAAAAGTGTAAAAAAGAGGCGCCGCATCCCATTGATGTGGGCAATGGCCATTATGTGGTATGCCATCTTTACGATGATATGCCAGAGAAAAAAGAAGCAAAATAGATCAATATGGAATCAGACGGATCGGAAACGGACAAAAGGATGGATACGTAAAGAGGGGGCGCAAGGCGGCGGCCCCTCTTTGCGTATCCGGATTGCAGATGATGAAAAAAATCGGAAGGAATACAGGAGGAATCATGGGAAAAGGGCAGCATTTGGAAAAGGAAGAGGCCCCGTCAATGGAAGCAGAAATCCAGGAAGAGACGGTGGAAGAAGAACTGGATGAAACCACACAGATTGCAGATATGAACGTAGAAGGGATGCCATGGTACCGGAAAGCGAAGCCGCTGTATCCGGACAGCGGACTCCCCAAAACGGAAATGAGCAAAAAAGAGACATTTCGTTTTGCGGTTTCTGCCACACTGGCCGGTCTTTTGGTGGGGCTGATTATGATTGGAGCCTGTGCGATATTTATTTTATTCTGTATCTATGTATGGTTCCGCTAAGGGTTGAGTTTTGGCGGATGTTTTGCTACAATACTGATAGCACCTGGTCAGGGCAATAAAAGGGTAGTTTGGCGCTGCCATGGGGATTGGCAGTGTCAGATGGGAAACAGGAGTCAGAATGAAGAAGAATAAGAGAAGACGGTCAGGAGCACGGACAATTTATCTTCTGATTGCATTGATGATGATAACTGCGATATTTACGGGAGCGATCCTGGGCTGGCTGATTTGGTATGGGATCAGCGGAGGCGTGTCCAAGCCGAGAGAAACGGAAGCGGTGGAGACAGAGGCGCATACACAGGAGGGCACATCGGAATCTACCGAGACAGAGGAAGGCTCTCTGCCCGATGTAACGGAGATTTCGGGGGCAAATCTCCAGCTGATGTTCATTCCCAATGGAGAAACTACGGTCATGCATGAGGGAAATATGGGATTCACCATGGAGGTTCCAAATGAGTGGGCGGACCGTGTTGTGAGCCGTTACGTAGAAGAGTTGGACGGAACGACGCTGATCTTTTATGAAAAAGAAAATATGCTGGCTGCGTCCGGGGATGCAGAAGATCAGGGAGTTTTGTTTTCCATAAAGGAATACCGGACAACGGATGCCGTGCTGCCGGTGGGTGATGAGGTTCAGGTACTCAGGGAGGCCGATCCGGAGGAGAATATCGCTGCCGTGATTGCCACGGTACCCACAGAACCGGTTTACGGAGAATCGCTGGAACAGCCCTATATGGATATGGAGAGCGATGTTTCCAATGTATTGTCCACCTTTACGTGGGAAGAGAAAGGGGACGATATCCGCTTTGATCTGGCTGAGGGCGTGACGGTTATGCTGCCCTATTATTGGGCGGACCGATATGAAGCCGGAAGAGGAGAGGACGTGGAGATCGCGGAAGGGATTACGGGCACGGTGTATGATTTTTATGAAAGCGCCAACCATGCTGACGGCAGCGGTCTTCTTATGCGTTTGTTTGTGCACAGTGTAGATGTGGATGTTTCCTCTGTCAGCGGATATCAGAGGGAAGTGGCGGAAATACCGGCCGCCAATGGGCAGGCTGCATTGCGTGTGTCCTGGTTCTCCATGGAAGGTCAGTACGATGCGGCGGATGCGGATCTGACATACCAATATTTATACCTGTTTTCCAGCATTCCCTGGATGATGGAAAACAGTGTATCCCTCATGGAAGTGGAGGAGACAACAGAAGAGCCTACGACGCCGGTATCGACAGAGCCGCCCGCGGCGCCGACACCGACAGAGCCGCCCACGACGCCAGCGCCGGAGACGGAGCCGCCCACGACGTCGGCACCGGAGACGGAACCGCCTACGACGCTGGCACCGGAGACGGAACCGCCTACGACGCCGACGCCGGAGACAGAGCCGCCTACGACGCCAGCACCGGAGACAGAGCCGCCTACGACTCCGGCGGCTCCGGAGCCATCCAGTCAACCGGCGGAACAGTCGGTGGCCCAGTAAGGGAACCGAGAGGGAAATACAAAGGGGAGCTGCAAATTTTTGCAGCTCCCCTTTGTATTCCAATGGGTACACAGCGGATTACTTTTTTCTGTGAAACAGGCCTCTTCTCCGCTTTTCCTTCGGCGCCTGGGCTGCGGCGGCCTCACTCCTGTCTCTTTGGTATTGGCGTATGGTTTCGTCTAGCTGTTTAAACCGTGTTTCTTCCGCCTCTTCTTTCAGGCGCATCAGATAATCCAGTTCTTTTAATACTTTATCGCTGACCTGGCTGGATATGTAAGAACCAACATTTTGCCCGAGAGTTTCTGTGTTGGCCCGTATTGCCTGGGCGACGATGTCATTCATAATTAACTGAAATTGAGCCATTTTTTCTTCCTGGGTCACAGGAGAAGAGGAACGATTTAGGGAGATGACATTGGAAGGCCCTTCTTCTGCTGTTCCCGGTTCCTTTTCCTGAATTTCATGCTGCGGTAAGGTTTCTTCTTCATCCGCCATTGCGCGCCGGTTCATTTCTTCAGAAAGGACTGCCAATAGTCCAAATTCTTCTTCGCCGATATTTTTTAATTTCGGAAGAAGCATTTTAATCGCCTTTAATTGATAGCCATTTTCCTTTAGTTCTTTAATTTGCTTAAACATTCGTATATGTTCTTCTGTATAGTACCGATGCCCCATCTCATTTCTCGGGACTTCCAGCTGAAGTTCTTCTTCCCAGTATCGAAGCACATGAGCTTCCACATTAACCTGTTTCGAAGCATCAGAGATCATATAGCGCGTTTCACTCATACGTGTAGTTTCCCCTTTCTCTATGTCTGGCATTTACGCAAAATGGCATAGTATAAGATTATCCGGCTGTCTTTATTATAACAGAACTTATTTGGGATGCACGGGGAAACCATCGACAAATAAGGCACACCAGCAGGAACAGGCGGACGAAGGATGGGAGGTTTTGTCTTTTTGCGTCCTCCAAACTTCGTCCGCCTGCTTGGAAATTTCTTTTAGGATTATGATAAGACGAGAGGCATATGAACCAGATAAAGATACATCATCATGTAATGGCAGAAACTCCCGGCCATAACAAAGAGATGAAAAATTTCATGACTTCCGAAATGCTTATGTCTGGAGTTAAAAATCGGCAGTTTCAGCGCGTAGATGACACCGCCCGCGGTATAAAAAACGCCTCCGGCCAGGAGCCAGAAAAATGCGGTGCGGGGAAGATTGCTCCAAAGCTGGCCCAGTGCAAATACACAGAGCCATCCCATGGCAATATACAGCACGGAAGAAATCCATCTGGGGCAGTATACCCAGAAAGCCTTTAATACGATGCCACAGAAAGCCATGGTCCAGACGCCGACACAGAGCAAAGTGCCTGTGGAAGGCTTCAGCGCAATCAGGCATACCGGAGTATACGTACCGGCGATTAAAATGGAAATCATCATATGATCTGTTTTTTTCAATACGCGGTTGATTCGATCGGAGAGATCAAAGGTATGGTAGGATGTACTGGCTGCATAGAGCAGGATCATACTGCATATAAATACCAACATGGAAATCCAGTATACAGGTTCCGGATTCTGAACGGCTTTCATAAGGAGCGGAGCTGCGCCTGCCATGGCAAATATCATACCGATAAAGTGGGTGATGGCACTGCCGGGATCTTTGATGCGAAAGGTACGAGCCGATTTCTGAATCGGTCGGGAAATAGAAGTTGTGTTCATAGATAGCCCTCCTTGCTGTTTATGCTGAGATATAGAGAATAAAACTTTGTGATGCATAATGATATTATATCACATAGTATTAAAAACTATGTATTAAAATAATAATACATCTAAGGAGGGGGATTGTCAAGGGGAGGAAATGGGAAAGAGGACAGATGTTGGAATATTTAATAGGGCGCTGCCAAAACGGCAGCGCCCGGGATGGTTTTTGATATTATTCTGTTACGGCGATGACTTCCACTTCGCAGAGAACATTCTTGGGAAGTGTCTTTACGGCGACGCAGGAGCGGGCCGGTTTGCCGGTGAAGTATTTGGCATAGACTTCATTGAAGGCGGCAAAATCGTTCATATCGGCCAAAAAGCAGGTGGTTTTCACAACATGGGTAAAATCGGTACCGGCTGCTTCCAGAATGGCGGAAATATTTTTCATGACCTGTTCGGCTTGTTCCACGATGGTGGTTCCCACTACTTCCCCGGTTTCTGGAGAAAGCGGCACCTGGCCGGAGGCAAACAGCAGGTTTCCTGTCTGGAGGGCCTGGGAATAAGGGCCGATGGCGGCCGGAGCGTGTTCGGTATGGATTGTTTTCATAGTCAAGTCTCCTCTCTGAACGAATAGTATTTATTTTATGAAGCTATTTTAATCGAAAAAAGGAGAGATTGCAAGAGGCGCTGGCGACGACAGCCATAGAAACAGGAGCAGAACCAGGATCAGATGAAGACAAAGGATGACGGGAATTCCGATTCGAAAGGACGTGCGGCGTGTTTTGTGGTGATACAAACGCATGCCCAGGAATGCGCCGAGGCTGCCGCCCAGGATGGCGACAAGAAACAGGGTTTTTTCGGGAATGCGGTAGGCATTCCGGATGGCTTTGTTTTTGTCGATGCCAAAGAGGGTAAAGGCCAGGAGATTGAAAAATAAGAGATAAATCTCAGCGATGCGGATAAAAACTTCCATGGGGAGACCTCCGAACATTTTGATTATCTCAATTGTAGCAGAAGAGTGCGGCATCATCAATATAGGAATAGACGGATATTGATTTTGGGGATAATATGGAGTTAAGAAATTCAAGAAAAGAGTTATGAAGATGCTTCCGAAATTGACAAATCGTTCCATGCGGCATTGCTGTCAAAATGAACATAAAATGAACGAAATATAGTATAAACTTGCAATGACAGTGAGAAATAGTATAATAACATCAGAAAATCAGGGGAGAAGAGGCAGCATGTTGGAGGAACAGGAACAAATGCAAAGAAACGGATATCCTGCGGCTAAAATATGGATCATACAGGAAGACTGCGATCCCATACCAAAGGCCGATCTTGTCATAGCCAATCTTGTGGCGGAATATATCGGCATCGCACGCTTGGTGCAGATGGTGAAGGAAAGTCAGGCAAAATATGTTTCTGTCCTGGTTTGGGATAACAGAAATAAAAAAAGTCTGGCTGCGTTTACAGGAAAGGCAGGGAAATACAGATGTGTGACGGTTCAGGAAATGGTCGGCGGTTTCCAGGCGAATTGGTTGGATCTTATCTATATGAGAGAAAATATTGAAGAAGACGGCGCGCTGTTCGTGCGTCTGGATTTTAAGGCTGTGCAGTGGGGGTGACATAGGGGCTTTGGCATACAAAACGGCTGCCGATGGTGTGTTACAGGTTTTTTACAATTTTGTGTTCTGCTTGCTTTTTGGCATGATTAATACTATAATAGCCATAGCGAATTCGGTATATTTTGAAATAGAGGGAAGTACCGGGAGAAAAATAAGGAGGCGCAGAGACGATGAAAAAGGCAGCCGTTTTATTATTGTGTTTATGCTTGATTTTTGGCCTGAGCGCATGTGGAAATAATAATTTGTATCAGGCCCCGACGGAGGAAGCCACGCAGGCCGAGACCCAGCCGGGAGAGAGTACTGAGGGCGGAGAGGATGCATCCGGAGGAGAAGAAGCGCCGGAAACCACAGAAGCTCCTGCGGCGCCGGAGGAACCGGCCTATGAGGTACAGGATGTGGAGGCCCATACTATGTATGTCAATGCGGAAAGTCAGTTAAATGTCCGCAGAGGCCCTTCTACCGATACAGAAAGCGTCTATGCGTTAAACCGTGGAGATGCAGTTACTGTGACAGGTGTTTCCGGAGACTGGTCCAGAATTGATTTGAACGGCGAATCGTACTTCGTGAAAACAGAATTTTTAACGGATTCTCAACCGACGGCTCAGGCGTCGGTTGATTCTGTCTCTGCTGGTCATATTGTGTGTATTGATCCGGGACATCAGCAGAGCGGAATTTCTGAGCAGGAACCAAATGGCCCTGGATCTTCGGTTATGAAGGCCAAGCTGGCCACAGGTACCACGGGAGTGGCGACCGGAAGAAATGAAAGTGAATTGACTCTGGAAGTATCTCTTAAATTAAGGGACGAACTGCAGGCCCGGGGATACCAGGTGATCATGATCCGTGAGACACAGGACTGTCCGTCCA
The DNA here is from genome assembly GCA_018710785.1 of Candidatus Fimimorpha excrementavium. Classification (GTDB taxonomy): domain Bacteria; phylum Bacillota; class Clostridia; order Lachnospirales; family Lachnospiraceae; genus Fimimorpha; species Fimimorpha excrementavium. Next base: position 11,538 of record DVJD01000051.1, on the reverse strand, counting down.
GCAATGCAGAAAGGGCAGTGACTGCCAATGAAAGCGGCGCAGAGATCTTTGTGCGGATCCATGCCAATGGTTCCGATGATCCGAATGTCAATGGAGCCGTTTGCTTTGCCCCGTCCACATCCAATCCCTATGTGGGTTCCATTGCAGAACAGTGTCAGAATTTATCCCGTTTGGTGGTAAACAGTCTCTGTGAGGCCACAGGTGCAAAAAATCTGGATATCCAGCTGACAGATGACATGACAGGGATCAACTGGTGCCAGATTCCCGTGACGATTGTGGAGATGGGATTCATGACAAATCCCACAGAGGATCAGAATATGTCCGATCCGACGTACCAGCAGAAGATGGTGGAAGGGATTGCAAATGGGATTGATGCGTATTTTGCCTGAGAGGCAGCCGTGAGCGGTAGAATTCAATGATAATAAGAGAATCGAGATTGATTTTGCAGAGGTACTGCAAAATTCGTACTGCATGGAAAAGTCAAACAGTAGGATGATTTTTCTGCGTTTACGCGAATTTTGCGGTACCTTTTTTAGCAGATAAACGACTGTGAAATTCTGTTTTATAAAAAAATATATGGGATAAATACGACGGATGTGCTATTCTTATGGAAAGATATTTTCGGATGAGAAGAAGGGAGAGAGGTGTTTTCATGGAAGCAAAACAAACAAGGATTACAGCAGCGAACCGGATTGACTGGCCTTCCTTTGCAGCCAGACACAATATGAAATGGACAAAGAAGCCCTTCTTTTGGGAAAACGGAGCACCCCTTGGCAATGGATTTTTAGGTGCCATGGTATATAGCGCGGAAGAACGGACAAAGCGCAATGCGCTGCGATTCGTCATGGGCCGGACGGATGTGTCGGTAAAAATCCCCGGCGCCGATGGCATGGCGTCCCGCGTTCCCCTGGGGGAGATGAACCTGGAGATGAGAGGGAAAATTTTCGGAAAGACATCCATGGAGTTGGATTTGTATCGGGCTCAGCTGGAGGGCGTCATGGTGACGACTGAGGGAGAGGTGGCGTTCCGATCTTTTGTGCACAGTACAGAGCCAGTCCTGTTTCTGGAAATCCGGCCGGATGAGGGGGAAAAGGATACCAAAATCAAATGGTATGCTTACAGTGAAGTTACGGATGTCATGAAAAACGAGGATGGCATCAATTTTAACCAGTACATTCCGCCCACGGTTTTGACGGAAAAAGATGTGGATGGCGTCCATGTGCAGATTCAGCAGTATTCAAAGACGGAAGGATGTACAGCCGCTTACTGCGAACGGGGCACGGCAGACGGAAAACGGCAGTTTTATTTGACCCTTATAAATGGCGGCTCCGATGCCGCTGTCAGCGAGGCAATGCAAGTGATCAAAAGGGCGGTTCACACGCCGAAAGAGGAGTGGGAACAAAAAAATAGAGACTGGTGGAGTACATATTTTGAAAAGAGCTTTGTATCCATATCCGATACCAGACTGGAAGGATTTTATCTGATTCAGCTTTATAAGCTGGCCTGTGCCGCCAGGGAGGACTCCGAGATCATGGATAATCAGGGGCCGTGGATGCGCGAGACGCCCTGGCCCAGGGCCTGGTTTAATATGAATGTGCAGATGGCGTATTCTCCGGTTTACACCTCCAATCATCTGGAAATTGGAGAATCTCTGTGCAGAAATCTGGACAGCCATCTGGACAGTCTGATCCAAAATGTGGCGGAACCCTACCGGAGCGATTCAGCGGGATTGGGACGAAGCGCCAGCAATGATATGGTTTCACCGGTGAAAGAGGAAGTGGGCAATCTTACTTGGCTAATGCATAACTATTGGAGGCAGTACCGTTATTCCATGGATAAGAAAAGACTTCGGGAGCATCTCTTCCCTCTTTTGAAGCGCAGTGTCCAGTATTACATTCATCTGTTAAAGGAAGGAGAGGATCACAGACTGCATCTGCCTGCTATGATTTCACCAGAGTATGGTTCTTCGGCGGTAGAAGACACCACGTATGATCTGTCGCTTCTTCGCTGGGGATGCCGGACCCTTCTGAACATCTGTGATATCTTAGATATTTCGGATCCCATGGAGGAAACCTGGCAGTGGATTCTTACGGATCTGACGGATTATCACCAAGATGAACATGGGCTGATGATTGGAAAAGATACGCCCCAAGAATTTGGCCACCGCCATTTCAGCCATCTTCTCCCGATTTTTCCTCTGCATCTCATGAGCGGGGATACCGACGAGGAACGGATGTTCATCCGCAATTGCCTGCACCATTGGATCGGGTTTGAGGGAGATATGCGGGGATTTACCTTCGCCGGAGCAGCGTCCATCGCAGCATCCATCGGAGACGGAAATGAAGCGCTGCGCTATGTAAAAACTGCCCTGCACCTGTTTATGCCCAACACCATGTATCAGGAGGCAGGGCCGGTGATTGAATCGCCGCTTGGGGTGGCGGAAGCCATGCAGGACATGCTGCTGCAGAGCTGGGGCGGTGAAATCCGGATATTTCCGGCGATTCCGGATGAGTGGCCGGATGTCTCGTTCCATAATCTGAGGGCGGAAGGCGCTTTTTTAGTGAGTGCTGTCAGAAGGGGGAAGAAAACCCAGTGGATCCGTGTGGAAAGTTTAGCGGGAGAACCATGCAGGATCCGGTGCGCATTGGAACATCCAATTTACGCCGTGTCGGAAGAACGTGTTTCCGTCTTGATCAAGGAAGATGGGACTATCTGTCCGGATCTTAAAAAAGGGCAGACCATCTATCTTGGCAGCGGGGAAGAGCAGACCGCATTTGTCATGGAACCGGTCAAAGCGCAGGAATCTATGAAGCATTATTTTGGAGACCTAAGCCGTGGAGACTTTATGGGATACCATTCTATGAAGAATAGAATTCAGGAAGGTGCCGATACTGCATACAGGAAGGTTTCGCTATAAAATAGGATAAGGGGATGGTGCGAACGTGTGCATCATCCTCTTTTGCGTTATTTTTCGGATTGATGACAGACGGCGTATTATACGTTTTTGTATTGGTAAAGATAGGTCAAGAAAGTAAAAAGAATACTATATATTAGCCGACTGATTTTTTCTACAATGAAGCTAACAGAAACAGGGAAATGGCCCTTGGCTGCAAGGGGCGCTTGGGGCATCAGCAATTTAGAGAAGGAGGATATTATGAGAAAAAGAAAAAACAGTTATCAGCGTAAAACAGCGGTTCTGGCTGCTTTCATGGCGGCATCCACCATCTTGGCAGCCGGTTGCGGCAGCGAAGGCGGAGACAGCGCAGGAAACAGTCAAACGGCAGACAGCGGAGAAACTGCTGCTCAGGAAGAAATCGTAAAGCCTCAGAGTGAGGAGGAAAAACTGAAACATTATGATGAGACCATTACGCTGACCTATGCAAAATCAGAGACCGTAACAGACTATCCCACCGGACAGGATGCTCAGAACAACGCGCTGTATGATATGTGGGAAGAGGTCATGGGGATTCATGTGGAAAATCAGATTACGGCATCTTCGGACAACTTCAATGAGAAAATGAATCTGGCCATCACCACTGGCGACATTCCGGATTTTGCAGTGGTGGATGCCGCTACCATGCAGTCATTGATAGAAAATGAGCTGGTGATGGATATGTCCGAGTATTATGATGCATGGGCGACGGACAAGCTGAAAGAGAACCTGGGAGATACGGAAGATGCCATCTGGTCTGCGTGCACCAGCGACGGAAAGGCATATGGGATTCCGGTGATCAATACGGTGGCGGATCAGATCTGGGAACTGTGGATCAGAAAGGACTGGCTGGATGCGCTGGGATTGGAAGAGCCAACGACCATGGAAGAATTCTGGGATATGTGCGAAGCCTTCACCACTCAGGACCCGGATGGAAACGGGGAAGCGGATACCTATGCTTTGTATATGGATAAAGATCTTTTGGGGATGGATGCGCTGATGGCAGCATATGGTGCTTACACCATGGATGATTATTATGTGAAGCAGGAAGATGGAAGCTACATTGCCGGATGCATTGACGAGAAGGCAGCCGAACCATTAAGTGAGCTGGCCCACCTGTATGAGATCGGCGGAATCGATCCGGAATTTGCCGTAAAAGATAACACGACGGCGGAAAGTCTGATCGCAGAGGGAAAAGTCGGGGTTTATGTGGGACATTTTTTCAGTCCCGGCACACTGCAGAGCTGCTATGAAAATGTGGAAGGATCGGATTGGATCGCAGTGCCCATTCCTTCGGCAGAAGAGGGAGGCACCTACGAATCTGGTGTGGTGGCAAACGTCTACGGCTATATGTACTGCAGCAGTGAATGTCAGAATCCGGAAGCCATTATTGCCATGCTGAATTGGGTATGCGAAGGATATGCGGATCCCACTCCGGGAAATGCTTTCTATGAAAAATACAATGAACTGGCTCAGGATGCAGAGATCGGTGCAGCAGGCGCCAACAACTTAATGCCGTTCCAGATGGCTTCCAACACCAACTGGGGAGAAGTGTTTGAAGAGGCCATCGCCAATGGAGAGGACCATGTGGACGGAAAGGATGCGGATTATCAGAAGGTGATCAGCACAGAATTGGATGAGGCTACCTCGTGGACATGGAATAAGATTTATCTGGAAGGCTATCAGGCCCTGGATTTTGAAAATATCCGCTATAGCGACTATATGGGCGCGCCTACGGAAACCTCTACCAAAAAGCAGTCCATTTTGGATGATGAGAAGTTAAAGACCTATATTGCCATGATCATGGGCGAGACAAGTACAGACAGCTTCGGGGATTTCATAACCAAATATCAGGAATTGGGCGGATCGGAGATCGGCGAAGAAATCAAGGCATATATGGAAAGCCGCTGAAAAGCGGAAGAAAAGGCCTGGACGGCAGAAGGTGAGGAAATATGAAGAGAAATCAAGGAAGAACGCTAACCGCGTCAGTGAGAAGGGATTGGAGAAAAAATTGGCAGCTTCACCTTCTGCTCTGGCCGGGACTGATTTTGCTGATTATTTTTAAGTTTATTCCCATGGGCGGAATTGTGATGGCTTTTAAAGATTATGTTCCAAGAAAAGGAATCTTTGGTTCGGAGTGGGTGGGGATGGAGAACTTTTCCTATATGTTTTCCCTCCCAAATACCTGGCAGGTACTTTGGAATACGCTGCGCATCGCCATAGAAAAGATCGTCGTAAACTTCCCGATTCCCATTTTGATTGCTTTGATGCTCAATGAGATTCAAAACATCCGGCTGAAGAAAACGGTACAGACCATCATCTACCTGCCTTACTTCATATCTTGGGTCATCATAGCCGGAATTGTGCAGGATCTTTTTACAGAAGAGGGAATGGTCAATCAGATGATACAGGGGCTGGGCATGCAGCCGGTGTTTTTCATGGGAGAAAGCGGCGCTTTTGAGGCCATGCTGGTAGGAACCGATGTGTGGAAAAATTTCGGCTACGGAACTGTCGTCTACCTGGCTGCCATCACCGGCGTGGATGAATCGCTGTTTGAGGCAGCCAAGATAGACGGAGCCAGCCGCATCAAACAAATCTGGTATATTACCCTTCCCTCCATCGCTCCCATCGTCATGCTCATGCTGATTTTGAGCCTGGGAAATGTCATGAACGCCGGATTCGAACAGATTTTCAACTTATATAATCCGCTGGTTTATGACTCGGCAGATATCATTGATACCTTTGTTTACCGGGTATCGCTGGTGGAAGCCAACTACAGCCTGGGTACAGCCGTGGGCCTGTTAAAATCGGTGGCCAGCTTTATCCTGATCGTGTCCAGTTATGCCATTGCCAATAAATATACGGATTATACCGTGTTCTAGAAGGGAGGAAGATGTGATGGTCAAGATAAAAAGCAAAAACCGGATTAAAAACAGGTCACTCTCTTCCCGGCTGCTGAACATGCTAAACGGTATCGTCCTGATATTTGTGACATTGCTGTGCCTGTTTCCGATTTTAAATATTCTGGCGACGTCGCTGAGCAGTCAGGCGGCGGTCAGCGCCAACCGGGTCACGTTTTATCCGGTGGAATTTACGCTGGCCTCTTATGAGACTGTCATCCACCGGGCGGCTTTCTGGACGGCATCCTGGATCTCCGTGAAACGGGTGATTTTGGGTGTGATCATCAATGTGGTGATCACAGTGATGATGGCCTACCCTCTATCCAGGCCGGTGAACGAATTTCCCATGAGAAAGGTATATGTGGGAATTTTGATGGTGGCCATGGTATTTGACGGCGGATTGGTACCCAATTATCTGATGGTACACAGCTTGGGGCTCTTTGACACCATATGGGCGCTGGTGCTGCCCTGTTCGGTCAAAATCTTTCACGTAATCCTGATGATGAATTTTATCAAACAGCTGCCCGGAACCATGCTGGAAGCCGCAAAGGTGGATGGAGCCAGCCACATGACGGTGCTGACCCGGATTGTGATTCCCGTTTCCAAACCTGTGCTGGCGACAGTGACGCTGTTTTCCTTCATTGACCACTGGAATGCCTGGTTTGACGGAAAGATTTATAATAACAATTCCGCAAACTATCCGCTGCAAACCTATCTGCAGGCCATGCTCTCCAATGTGGACAATACTGTGGTCTCCGATTCCATACAAAATATCTTGACCAATACACAGACATTGGAAGCGGCACAGATGTTTCTGACCCTTCTGCCCCTTTTGGTGGTATACCCGTTCCTCCAGAAATATTTTGTGAAAGGAATCACAATAGGTGCGGTAAAAGGATAACCGTGATAAAATGAACGCAAGCACAAAGAATCATGCGGCGCGAAGCGCAATGCGTGAAGCGGATGCTGTAAAGGGGGTTAAACCTTTTATGGCATCCTTTTGCGCCATAAACGTGCAGCAAGCATGGAACGCGGCTGCCGTGCCTGCGCGCGCTGACATTTGCCGGGCCACGGACAGCGGACGGGAGAGAGGAAGGAACGGGGATGAATCAGATAAAAAGCAGGATAAGGATGCTGCCGATCAGTATGAAAATTGTACTCATCATCGGCATTGTGTGGGCGGTATTTTCAGGAATCATGGTTTCCCTTTTTCTGGAGCTGAGCGGAAGAGTGTCACAACGGCTGACTGCCAATCAGGAGGATAAGATCAATTATTTTTCCGCTGCAGTCTCAAAGGATATCCAGAATACTGTGAGGAGAATGGCGGAGCTGTCCGTCGATGAGAGCGTGAGACAGTTTGTCCGGAGCGGTGAGGAAACGTTTCAATACCGGGATTACCAGATCTACCGCGAGGGCTACCGCGAGTTAAGCGACTGCTTTGCCAGCAGCATGTATATTGACGATGTGTTTTTATACGTTCCAGAGAAGGGGCAGATTCTGTCGGTGGACCAGAGTCTGTATTCCGTGGAGGGCAGCGCCTATCAGGAATGGCTGGAGTGGGGGATGGAGACAGGGGAAAACTGCTTTTACGGAGAAAACCAGATCACCTATCTTTATTACGATGACAACAATTTAGCCGTGGGGATGGTCATCTCTCTGCCCCAGGTCAGAAGTACACTGCAGTCCTATGAGAGCGAGCGGGATTATCAGTTTTTCTTTGTATCATCCAGAGACTACCAATACCTTGGAAACGGCAGCGGAGATGCACAGGTGGAGGAAGAAATTTACCAGACCGTGGACTGGTCACAGAAGCTGGAAGACGAATATCAGGTGGGAGAGGACACTTATTTTGTGCGGTGCCTGGGAAACCCGGATAATCAGTTTTATATCGTCATGTACAGCGACAGGAAAGACGTGCTGGCAGATGTGTATTATATGTGGGGAATTTGGACCATACTGCTGTTCCTTCTGTTTGTTGTGCTTTTGTTCCTCATTTTTACCATCCGCGGCATGATTAAGCGGCCCATCCGAAAGCTGGAGTATGCCATGAAAAAAATTGAACAGGACTGCTACACCATCAGCCTGGAGCAGGATGAATCCAGGGAGTTTTCCTATGTCTTTGAACAGTTTAATAAGATGGCGGAAAAAATCCGCACACTGATTGAGGAAGTGCTGGAAGGACAGATATTGATGGAACAGATCAAAAACAGGCAGCTGTCTCTGCAGATTAACCCTCATTTCCTGTTTAACAGTCTCTATATGGGATACCGCTTGGCAAAGGCGGATGATACGGAGTCTGTGGCTTCGCTGTGTTTGTACCTGGGGGACTATTTTGGGGTACTGACCTATGCGTCCAGGGATTATATCCGTTTGGAAAATGAAGTCCAGTTTACAGAGGCTTATTTAAAGTTAAATAAAATGCGGTATGATGAACGGCTGGAATATGAGATGGTGTGGGACCGGACGCTGAAGGATGAGCGGATTCTCCCCCTTTTGCTGCAGCCGCTTTTGGGGTTTTTGTTTCAGAAGGGTTTGGAAAAAAGTCTGCATCCGGTATGCAGGATTCGGATTGAAATCAGAAAAAAGGAGAATTGGATTGTGTTTTCCATATGGGAAGATTCCGGGGCATTTGATGAATCCATGGTGGAAGCCATGCAGACTGTCATGAATGGGACTGCGCTTCCGGAGGAATACTTTGAATTATGGAACCTGAAACATCGGATTGAGGGGATGTACCGCGTAAAAGACGGGGTATCCCTGCATCTGAAGGAGGATTGTCTCCATGTGGAGTATGCCATGGAGATCCGAGGGAGGCTGGAACAATATGTATAACCTTTTAATCGTGGACGACGAAAAAATCATCGCGGACGGACTGCAGATGGCAGTCTGCGCTTCTCACCTTCCGCTGAAAAACGTGGATGTCGTATACCAGGCATCCGCAGCACTGAAACGGATGCAGACGGTTCCGTATGATATGATTCTTACGGATATTCGGATGCCGGGAATGGATGGATTTGCTTTGATTCGTGAGGCGCAGAAGATATGGCCCAGGATCAAAGCCATCATCCTGACAGGCAACCGGAATTTTGATTATGTGAGGAATGCCATGCACCTGCAGTGCGTGGATTTTTTGATTAAGCCTGCAAGGGATGAGGAACTGAAGGAGGCGCTGTCCAATGTCATCGCCCGTCTGGACGCAGAATGGATGGAGGCTTTCCGGGGAAGTCATTCCGGAAATGAAAATGATTCGGAGGAATCTTTTGACGGCAGGGATCCCATACCATCCGGGGTCAGGCGGGAGGAGGATGTGAAGCATATATTGACGCAGGCAGAGATTGCCCTGAATCCGAATCTGGAGACGGATCTGTTTCTTCTGTGCTTCCGGAAAAGCCGAATGAATGGCGAAGTCATCCTGGATGGTATACGGAAGATTATGAAAACCATGTATGGGGGAACTGTCACGGTGCATATCTGTCCCTGCGGCGGTCAAATGGTGTTTTTTATCGTGCAGTATAGAGAGATGCGGGATGGGATTCGGGAGAGTCTGTACAAGACCATGGAAGAGGTGCAGAGTATTTTGTATGAAAAACAGGATGTGCGGATATCGGTGACCATACGTAAAAACGGAAAGCCGGAGCGGTGGGAGCCGGATGCGCTGGAATTGTACCGCCGGAAGGAGAATGGCTTTGTATGCGGAGAACTGGTGGTGCTGGAGGGAAAAGAAGCGCCGGAAGGATCTTCCGGCATGGAAGGAATCATGGAAAAAATTGATTATTACATCCGAAAAAATCCGGAGAAGGATCTGTCTCTGGGGTATCTGGCTGAATTGTTCTGCTTTAATTCTTCCTATCTGTCCAGGGCGTTTCATCAGTATAAAGGAGAGGCGCTGTCTTCCTATATCATTCGGATCCGGATCGAGCGGGCGAAAAAACTGCTTCTGGACACCGACGAGCGGCGCCGCCGTCGGTTCCTCGGCCTTCTCATTTATGTGAGATGGCTGCCATCCGGAAAATATTCACAGGTGCATCGCACGGCTTCCTGCCATCCGCGGTAATATTCGTCCCGCTTTTGCTCGTTGATTTTGGGAAGAAAGACGGAATCCAGCTGATAATTGGCCCGGATTTCGTCTTTTGTTTTCCAGAAGCCCACGGCGAGGCCTGCCAGATAGGCGGCTCCCAGGGCCGTGGTTTCCCTGACGACGGGGCGCTTTACGGGGACATTCAGCATATCGCTTTGAAACTGCATCAAAAGGTCATTGGCCACCGCACCTCCGTCCACTTTTAATTCTTTCAGCTCGATGCCGCTGTCCTTGGTCATGGCGATGATGATATCCTTTGTCTGATAGGCCAGGGAATCCAGGGTGGCGCGGACGAAATGCGCTTTGGTCGTCCCGCGGGTTAAACCGAATACGGCGCCTCTGGCACGGGGCTTCCAGTAGGGAGCGCCCAGACCGACAAAAGCCGGGACGAGATAAACCCCGTCGCTGTCCTCCACTTCGGCGGCCACCTGCTCACTTTCCGGAGCGGTGTGGATCAGCTGGAGACCATCGCGGAGCCACTGGACCGCGCTTCCGGCCACAAAAATACTGCCTTCCAGGGCATATTCCACGGTATCGCCGATTCCCCAGGCGATGGTGCTGATAAGGCCGTGTTTGGAGCGGATGGGAGTTTCGCCGGTGTTCATCAGCAAAAAACAGCCGGTTCCGTAGGTATTTTTGGCCATGCCCGGCTCAAAGCAGGCCTGTCCGAATAAAGCCGCCTGCTGGTCTCCGGCGATTCCGGCGATGGGGATGGGCTTATTGGCCAGGTGATAGGAAGCGGTATATCCGTAGACACAGGAGGACGGCCTTACCTCAGGAAGCATACAGGACGGGATATCAAACAAATCCAGAAGCTCCGGATCCCAGCGCAGGTCATAGATATTATATAAAAGCGTCCGGGAGGCGTTGGTGTAATCGGTGATATGGGCTTTGCCTCCTGACAGTTTCCATACCAGAAAGCTGTCGATGGTGCCAAAGAGCAGCTCTCCCCGTTTGGCCCGCTCCCTGGCTCCCTCCACGTGATCCAAAATCCATTTGATCTTTGTGGCGGAAAAATAAGGGTCGATTAAAAGTCCTGTTTTTTCCCGGATGATATCTTCCTTTTCTGCTTTCTGCAGGGCATCGCAGATATCTTCCGTCTGCCGGGACTGCCAGACAATGGCGTGGTAGATGGGATTTCCCGTTTCTTTATCCCAGATGACCGTGGTCTCCCGCTGATTGGTGATGCCGATGGCACAGATCTGCTCTGCCTTCACCTTGGCAGAGGAAGCCACTTCCAGTATGACGGAAAGCACACTGAACCAGATATCGTTGGCATCCTGTTCCACCCAGCCGGGATGGGGAAAATATTGGGGAATCTCCCTCTGGGCAGAGGCGATGATATGGGAATGGCGGTCAAATAAAATCGCCCGGCTGCTGGTAGTCCCCTGATCGATGGATAAAATGTATTGTTCCATAGGAATCCTTCTTTCGGAAATGTATTTTTTTAATCGTACCATCAAATGTTTTGGGGTGTCAAGATGTGAGTGAATTAGGTTCAGGACAAACGCATGAGTAAATAAATTGTGAACAAAATGGGAATCCGGACGGTCGGAGAGAGCGAACCTTTTCCCTGTCGGGGCGCTCTCGCTCCGTGAAAAACGTAGCGGTACTAAGATTTTTCTGCG
>DVJD01000050.1 GCA_018710785.1 Candidatus Fimimorpha excrementavium | reverse complement strand
GATGCCGGAAGCAGGGAGGAATCAGCCAGCATTCCAAAGAACAATCTTTAATTTCCAAAGAGCATTCCTAACTGAGAGCATTGTCGCATAAACGGTAGAAAACTGCAAGGTACGCACTATCTACCGTTTACCTCCACAGGGGCAATTGCAAAACTTTCTGGAGTTTCAATATATCCCATATTGTTATTAAACTTGGCATGCCGATGCGAAAAGATTTTGTTTATCGGTTTCAATATATCCCATATTGTTATTAAACACGTCCGCGATCAGCGGTATATGCTTCGGTTATGGTTTCAATATATCCCATATTGTTATTAAACCGGCCAATTTAAGAGGGTTTAAGTATATTGTAGACAGTTTCAATATATCCCATATTGTTATTAAACAGAAGCCACGGTTGTCCATCATATCTATCCAGCCGAGTTTCAATATATCCCATATTGTTATTAAACTTATGTCGGATTTTAGGTAAGACTGTAAGACCCATGTTTCAATATATCCCATATTGTTATTAAACATTACGATCATGCGAGAGAGACCATATATCTGATGTTTCAATATATCCCATATTGTTATTAAACAGTGTATGCAACGAGAACATATGTTTACAGGAGGGAGTTTCAATATATCCCATATTGTTATTAAACCAATACTTTTTTGTCCCTTTAATCAACTTTTTTTATGTTTCAATATATCCCATATTGTTATTAAACTTCACATGTAACGCGCCCATATCTATCTATTATAATGTTTCAATATATCCCATATTGTTATTAAACCACGGAGGTCTCCCGGCGGTGATACTGTAAAACTTATGTTTCAATATATCCCATATTGTTATTAAACCAGTTTGTAGATTTAGATAGGGAGGCGGATGTGAGGTTTCAATATATCCCATATTGTTATTAAACAACAAACTCAACTATAGTCTTTAACTCTTCACGAATAGTTTCAATATATCCCATATTGTTATTAAACGAAATACTTCCCAAAACATCGCCCTTTATTCCGGCTGTTTCAATATATCCCATATTGTTATTAAACGACATGTAAGCTGTGTTAGCGAATGCCCTTGCGACGTTTCAATATATCCCATATTGTTATTAAACGAAATTCTCCATGGTCTGCCCATCCTCTTTCAGTGTTTCAATATATCCCATATTGTTATTAAACGTCCTCCAGTAACACGATTTTCTAAATTTTCAGAAGTTTCAATATATCCCATATTGTTATTAAACTTCAATTTTCGAATGGGATGGATTGCCAAAGAGTATGTTTCAATATATCCCATATTGTTATTAAACAAAACAAACTGCCGACAACAACTTCGCCTTTTGCGGGTTTCAATATATCCCATATTGTTATTAAACGGATTACTCTTGTACGTTATTAACAGAAAAACAGATGTTTCAATATATCCCATATTGTTATTAAACAATGTTTCTCTCATTCTTCTATCCCCTTCCATTTCTGTTTCAATATATCCCATATTGTTATTAAACATGGGTATGCTGATATCAGCACACCCATTTCTACCATGTTTCAATATATCCCATATTGTTATTAAACCCGGAGGAAGACGATAGAGACGTATAACAGGTATAGTTTCAATATATCCCATATTGTTATTAAACAGGGCGATGTTCCTGCATGGATGTATTATGTGAAGTTGTTTCAATATATCCCATATTGTTATTAAACTCTCAGCTCCATGTAAATATAATCCAGAAAATCATGTTTCAATATATCCCATATTGTTATTAAACGATTATCTGGGAATTTTGAGCATAAATCCATAGGTATGTTTCAATATATCCCATATTGTTATTAAACAATCAATGAGACAAAAATGAAGCTACAGGGATGCTAGTTTCAATATATCCCATATTGTTATTAAACGCTGGGAGAAGAGTTTATAAACGAAGCAGAGCAGTTTCAATATATCCCATATTGTTATTAAACTATTGATTCTTCCAAAGTCCTAGGGCCCTTATCTTGTTTCAATATATCCCATATTGTTATTAAACTATGCCTGTGTACGACTTCGATAACAGCTTTCCGTCGTTTCAATATATCCCATATTGTTATTAAACAAGTGTGGATTTTCTCAGGGATTCTTCCAGTTGGAGTTTCAATATATCCCATATTGTTATTAAACGTCTACTGACACTGAAGAAGGAGCTGACGATTATCTGTTTCAATATATCCCATATTGTTATTAAACCAGGACATTCACAGGAATCACAAGCATCATTCGCAGTTTCAATATATCCCATATTGTTATTAAACGAATAGGAGGGACTAAAATGGCGATAATAGAAAAGTTTCAATATATCCCATATTGTTATTAAACCTCTACCGGACCACTAACAACGTTTTTCTTCCGGCGTTTCAATATATCCCATATTGTTATTAAACCTGTGAAAAACGTCGAAATGCTGTATGATGCAGTGAGTTTCAATATATCCCATATTGTTATTAAACCTTCGTTGTTCCTTTCCGGGCGGTACGGCTCTGGAGTTTCAATATATCCCATATTGTTATTAAACAAAATTCGTGGTAGCTCTATCAAATATGTGTACGGGTTTCAATATATCCCATATTGTTATTAAACTCAAAAAGAATAAAATTACTACAGATATTGTTTTGTTTCAATATATCCCATATTGTTATTAAACCAACGTATTTCCTACATTCCTTTCTTTTACTATACTCAAAAATCCTTAAAAAATCAAGTTTTTCCACAAATTTTCCCAGGCGTTCTCTTTTCTTTCAAAAAAAATGATAAAGCTTTACTCTTTTCCTTGATTTTACAGGCATTTCACTTCTCCCCATGTTTTTCCGCCTGGGAAAATTTGATAGTGATGAAAGTTATATACTGCTCAATGAGATACTCTCAATTCTCAAATAATCAGACTTTCTCCATTTACAATATCCTTTTTTCCTAAAGTCTCTTCTCCGAATACATTGTCATTCATCAATTTTATCATACAGACAAAGTCCTCCTCTTCATCTATAATTTTTTCCAGTTCTGTCCGAAGCTGAATCATTTTTGACGGTGTGATCTCTCCACGAAAGACAGAGTACTGAAAGTGGGAAAGATACTTTTTACAAATTTTAAATATCTTTTGAACACGTTTTTCATTTACATCATAGAATACAAACGCATAATTATACGTAATATTTTTCTTTGCCATCTACATCCCCTCCTTCAGCGAAAATGGATGAAATTCTTTATCTTCCAATATAAATTGAATCAATTTATAACAGTCCAATTTTATTGCCGTACGATAGCTCACTTTTCTTTTTAACTTCGGATGCATAAAAACCGACTCCAGTCTGTTTTCAAAAGCTTCAATGAATCGCTTTCTCCCTTCTTCATTCAATAAACAATAATTCACTTTTTTCTCAAAATGTTTCTCCACCTGCAGCCGTCGATTATTGATCAGATCAAATATGGTTCGATATACAATAACAGGCTTAAACACCTCGCTGATATCCAGGCTTAAAGAAAATCTTCGTTCTGCCGGTTCATGTAAGAAACTGATTCGCTGGTCCAGATGGGTACGATAAATTGCTGAAATCGTCTTGGTATAAAGCAGTGTATTTCCAAAAGAGATTACCGCATTCATGGGATTATCCGGCGGACGTTTTACTCGCTTATTGATTAGGAACTCCTCCGGAAGAAAATGACGGAATGTTCCATAAAACTGGATCCATGCCTCTCCTTCATGGGCCATCAATTCGGTTATTGTTTCTGCCTTTTCCACTTTTATCAAAAAATCTTTTCTTAACCAGTCTATGGTTCCTTTTACTTCACTTTTTCCATGCTTGAAGTAATGATATAGAACTTCTGCAATATTTATCCCAATCCCTTGTACAATGGCTTTTGCCACAGGCATTCGCTTCTCCCTTTGGGCCAAAACCTGTTTTATCAATAACTTTCCGCTTTGGTACTGGTCTCTTGGATAAAATGTTCCGCTATATCCGCCATAATAGTTAAAAAAATGAACCACCACATGATTACTGCTCAGAAAATCCAATAGCTTACTATTTATGGATACCTCATTGAGGCAATACAGCTCTTTCGTGTTCTCAATGGGCAAATACACATTCTTTCCATTGCTGCGAAAACACAAGGAATTATCCTTCCTGCTAACCTCCCCCATACTCATAATATATCTCGTACTTCCCATCTTCTCTCCTTTCCTGTGGCAATACCTTTAGTCCCGCACAAAAATCAGGATTCCCTTTCCCTTTTATCTTATTTCATTTAAGAAATATAACAATATTCATAATAGGCACATTTTTTGCACTGAGCTTTGTCGAGGCGACTTGGAATCTCATCTCCCTCTATCAGCTTCTGGATTTCCCCCATATAGCGATTGAGTTCGGTTTCCTCTTTTTCTCCCAGTTCTACAATAATCGTTTTTTTCGCTGTTTTGTTTTTTTCTAAAAATTCGATCTTTCCCTTGCGCACAATTCCTTTTTCTTTCAGAATTTTTAGATAATAAAGTGTCTGCCATTTTGCGGCTTCCACATCAGCATCTGATTTTTTTATTTCCGTCAAATATTCCTTCGTCAGCTTATCGAGCTTAATATGTTCTATCTCGATTTCAGAATTCCCATCCAAAGCCCGCGCTTCATGCTGTGCTTTCCCAATCTGTACCAGCTCACTGTTATCTTCCAAATTCAGTTTATTCCCATGTAAGTAGCACTGACGTTTACAATGAAAAAAATAGTTCATTAATGTTCCCGTAACTTCCACTGCCATGCGCAAAACTCCTCTCATTTTTATGTAACCTTTCAATCATTGCAACATTCTCAAGCCCGCAAAAATTCAACTTTTGCCTCTATGACTTTCCTCTATCCTCACCATTGCTTCTATCCTTTTGAAGTATCCACAGGCCAAAAGGCTAAAAGGATCGAAACTTTTCCTTAAGGACTTTGAAACGCACCGGTACTACCAAAATAACGTTCCCCCTCCCAGTTTCTCACGATTTAATTTCCCATTTTCCAGGTAATCCTCTCCATTGTAGTAACAGTACAGTTCCCCGCATAGATCACTATAATCCAATACCGGTTTCTTGACTTGGTATAGGAAATAACTCAGTTTACTCTTCACCCTTGACAGTTTGATCTGTTTTTCCGCATATCCCATTTGCCTGTCACATAGCAGTGCTTTATATTGTTCCCAAACCTTCCGCCCATCCAAAACTTCCCCATCTTTCCGTTCTAATACTCGGCAAAGTACAACAGAAACCAGCCAGTCCCGTTCCTCGATCAGCCGCATACGCGCTTCTATTCCCGGAAAATCCAGCATTCCAACATGATCTTTAAAGAACTGTTCCAGCCCCTCCTCATTGGTCAAATCATTTTTTCCCCGTTTTAATTCTTCCAAAACCAGTTCATAGTACTGACCAAACTGCTTTTCCCTCAGAATCTGCTGCATTCTGGAGTTTTTCAATGTAAGCGATTCCGAGAGCTGAATGTCGTTTTTATATATGGATTTTGCGGAATCCATCTCAAAAAAGTATACGTTTCCATGTCTTCTGCAGGAACGATTGATCCGTCCCATGAACTGTTCCTCACTATCCAATTTAGAAATGTCTTTGTAGCCCAAATCCATATCAATGTCCACTCCTGCTTCCACCACTTGTGTTGCTACGAGGATAATCCCCTCCACGTTCCCGCTTCGAATGGGGTCCAGTATTTTTTCTCTCTCGTAGGCAGAATCGTCTCCCGTCATACACACGGCGCGCATTCCCTCTCCCCGTTCACAAATCATCCGATAAAATGCATAAGCAGATTCCTTCTTAATAAATTCCATCAGAATTTTTTTCTTTCCATCATACTGATTTCTTACATGGTCATAAAGCCGTTCCATATCAATGGTTCCTTCCCGCAGCAGTTCATAGGAAATGCTGACCCGGTCCCGGAAAATGGGATGGGAGAAATAGGATTCCCTGTTTTTTAAAAGCCGCACCACATGGCCTTCCTTTCCTGCCAGCGTTTCCAGGCCAGGCAATGTGGCTGACATGATCACTATCTGCATCCCCATCAGTTTTGCACATGTCCTCAGAAACAGAATCATTTCTGCCCAAATGGAATTTTTATAACTTTGGATCTCATCCATGACCGCGACGCTATCAATTAACTGTAAAAAACCAAATACATCCGTTTTTCCGCTCCCGAACAATAACGAAAAAAAGCTGACATGGGTGGTAATGAGTACAGGATAATTGAGAAATTGACGATCCAAAAGAGCTCTGCTGTAATATGCCTCCATCTCATATTCCTCTTGCCCGCCCCTCATGGGAATGGGTGTCAGAGAATTGACCACCACCATCTGCTCTCTCAGCTGCTTTTGCGGAAACAATTCTTCCAGTGTCTTTCTGTTTTGATCCACAAGCGTATTGAACGGATAGATGTAGAATAACTTTTTCTTTTCTTTCATCATCCGAAAACTTATATTCAGCGCAGTATTGCTTTTTCCGCTTCCTGTAGGCGCTTCCAAAAAATAAATGGGCTGGTTCGGATTTCTTTCATACTCTTTTTCCACATCCAGAAACATGTGGCTTCGCAGTTCATTCATCTCATTGATGACAGAAATATCTGTTTTCGCCTCATAACACTGCTCTTCATAACGGCGAATCGCTTTCATTCGCTCACTTTCCCCATATGCCCGGATATAGTCATCCATATTGGTGCACGATCCAAATTCTGTTATGGCCACATGGCTTCGGTATTCAGATGTGGCATAATAGTCGCAGGAGACAAGAACGGAACAAAGAAATCTCATGTATAGATATCCTGCCATGCTCTCTTCCCTCGTCTCTCTTCTTTTCCACTGGATGAAAAGATTTTTCAGCTTTCCCCGTTCTCTCCAGAACGCTTCTCCCTGGGAAAAAATATGGTATCCCGGTGTCTGCCTTGCCAGTTCTGTTAATTTTTCTGTCTCCTCTCCCACCAATTCATCCAAAAAATCCGTCATTTTTCCCAGGTTCGCATGGTGCCTGGAAATGACATAGGCATGCTCCAAAATTAAAACCTTTAACCTCCGTTCCCAGGTCTTTTTTTCCGCCGTCTTGTCCCAGGACTGCCTGGCACAGACTTCTTCCACCTGTTTCACCATATGATCCACATAAATGAGTGCGGATAAAAACGAATGTCCCGTCCCGCGGATGCCTTCCCATTCCTCGCCGGTGAACCTGGTATTCTTCATGGTTTCCCGCTGAAATTTTGGATTGCACTTTCCCAGATCGTGGTACGGTACCATTTGATGAAATAAGTCAAACACAAAATTCCTCACCCATGGTTCTTCCGTTTTGTACATCATCTGACAGAAATTTCGGATAACTTTTTCAAAGTGTTTTTCTTTGTCCAGTCTATGAAAATAGGCATCACACCGCCCAATATGTTCCTGAAGCGTCTCCTTCTCCTGCTGTACTCCACTCTGTTTTTCTTCTCCCTGCTCCATGGGAGTATGGGCAAAAAGAAGCACATTTTTATCAAACAAACCTTCGAAACACCCGTCTATATATTCCATTTCTTCCTCCCAGCATCATCACTTTGCTGCCCATGGCAGTTGGATAAGAAAGGGCACTGCGGAGTCTCGGCAGGCTGTCCCTCGCTGTCTCCACAATGCCCCTTTCCCATGTTTCAAAATAACTGTTTTCTTTTGTTTCGTTCCCGCATCCTCAGAACGTCTTATTTCATAAAGATGGTTCCACATGCTCAGTAAAACACAATCGTGTGATCCCCATCCTGATATGCCGGACTGTTTAACGATTCCGCCAATGCATCCGTTAAAAGGAATGCCTCTTTTTCATACTGATTCCATCTGGCATCCAAACGGATGGGCAAATATTCCTCATATTTATGGCTGCATTCCATCCAGTCGAATTCCACTGCAGATGCCGGTGTCAAGCTGTTGATGGCAACCCCCCCATCCTCCTGAAGCTCCACAGACACACATTTCGGATCATAAATATCCGCAAAATGATCATTTTTTCCCAAGTACGGCATGTATATGCTTTTCTTCCCGCATATAAACTCTGCCAGTCGGCAGCTTTCCTCGGAATCCAATTTCACATAAATGGTCCACTCCGGATCTTCCAGCCACTGTTCCTTCACCACCAGGTTCCCGCCTTTTTCCTGAGATGCATATCCGACCGAATTATTATACGTCTGCACTTTTTTCGTCCAGTATCCTTTGGGATTGGATGGAACAATGGAGATGGACAAATCTTTCAGTTTTTCATAATATTCAGGAAAAACGGCTTGGCCTCTGCCTTTTTCTCTGCCCCCATAATTCCTCTCCCACTGTCTCTGATATCCTCCGTAGCCCAAAATAGCCCCAAACATTCCGAGAAGAGCAGGTTTGTGTATATTTCCATATGTAAAATAGAGAAAGGTATTGACATCCGGCACCTTAAAAAACGCGTATTTTCCCCGCAGGCAAAATTTAAGTGCATCCATTCTCACACCTCTTTTCGTGTGAGAATGTTGAAATATTTTGCCCCCTCAATCTGCTCACCGCCGATTTCCGTCGTATACGGATTGTAGTAAATCTCTATTTTTTGAATCCTGTCCCTCACCTCATCCAGCAATTCAGCACACGTCAACCCGATCCGATTCTTTCCTTCTGTCTTTTCAAAGGTAATGTATTCGCTCAGATTGGGAAGGTACAAATCCGCTTCCGTCTCCACAAACATCGCAAACTCATTTTCACATCCCACTTTTGCATTCGTGGCAAACGCCGTGGTAGAAACCAGAGATGTTTGTTTAAACATCTGATAATCTTCCTCGGTGTAGCCTTCTGTCACTCTCAATTCCACGTATTCCTTATACGCCAGCGGATTGATGACAAAGGGATAAAAGTAGTGCGCCTCCTTGGTGACAATCTTGCTCCCCAGCGTGGAATTTTTCGCTTCCCCCTTTTCCTCCGTGGTCTTGGTGGCATCGCGGAATGGAGAAAGAATCTGCTGTTCCTCTGCCTCACATTCTTCATACCGGTTCAATCCCTGGCCGATCTGTACCGCTCCGGTGATGGAAATATTGCATCCGCTTTCGGCGAAAGTGGCGCCAAAGTTCTTCACATCCACTGCCTGAAACAAATTTTTCAAAATCAAGCCGCTGTCTTTGCAATCTTTCAGATCTTTTACCTGGAAGATCAATTCATACCGTTCTTTCAGACTGCGGGGAACCAAATTGACCTCTTCCGCCTTCTTCTTGTCCGCTTCCAGTTTCATGGATTTGATGTACAAAACCTTTTTTCCCTCATTTTCCCACATCCGCTTCATGGGATATTTCAGCGCCTTATCACTGCCAAACACGGTTCCGTCTGATGTGGTCTTGGGAAATCCGGAAAAATCCGCATTCCAATTTGCCATAATCGAAGAAATACCCAAAATACCATAAACCCGTTTATTCATTGCTTCCATTTTAACCGCTTCCTTTCTGCTTTCCTTATTCTTTATTTTCTTTCTCTTCTGATTTCTCACTCTTCTCGTACAGCAGCAATTCATCCGCCATTCCGGCGAGGACCATCTCCTGATCCAGCTTTCCTTTTGGTTCATACATCATGATATGGGCCATCAGTGATTTGAGCCGTTTGGATTTTTCAAAATCAATGTCGTAATTATATTTTAAGAACAAATATTTTAATTTTTTTCTGGCCATCTCATGATTTTTTACGTTTATCACAGCATTGACCATGGAAGACGGCAGTTTGGATGCCTTGCTCCTGGATAAGAGGAACATGGCTGCCTGTCCCAGGGCATAGGCAAATGCTTGTTCCGATTCCAGTTCCCACTCTTCCGTTGATTGCAAATGACTGCGAAGCTGCTCTCTGATCTGTTTCATAGACGATTCATACCTCCTGTTCTGATTCCAATAATCCATAAGAGAAATTCTTAAATTAAACTGGTTCCTCGCATTCCATAGGTTCCCCGATGCCATGGAGTGCCAAATTAAATCCCATGTGATCTTTTCTATAATATCCCGGACACCGCTTTCATCCCCGCAGTAAAACCAGGCAGCCAGCCGGTCGCGGCTTTCCAAAAGACATCTCTTTACAACCGTGTCCCTGATGGAAAGATCCGCTGCGTCCGTGTCCCAATTTGCGGACAAATAATCATCAAACAAAATCGTATCCACACATATCTTGATTTGAAACAATTTCGTACAGGGATTTTGATACAGCAACGCTGCAGATTCTTTTCTCTTTTTCGAAATCTCCATGGCTCCTCTTACATTTTGTGGAATCTCCATGACTTTTCTCAAATAGAACGGCTGTTTCAATTGATTACTGTAATCCGTTATCACGTCCCAGTGGTGAATCTCCACTTCTTTTCCTTTTTTCAGCCGCACATAGTATCCATACTGCATCTCTGTCGGCTCTTCCTGACTCGTATAAGCTCGCATCGTCGGCTCTTCGGCATCCGGATGAATATACAGATGAATCTTTCCCTTTGACGCCAATGCCATCCAATATTCAAACATTTTGTTTTGAAACAGTGCTTCTTCCTGCCTCAGCAAATAGGGTACCGGTGTTTTTCTGGATCGATTGGCAAGAAAAGGCTTTTTGGAATTCATTCCCATATTATTATTGGAAAGGCCCAGGATACCTCCGTCTGCTCCGCTCACATTAAAATCATTGTTGTTGTAAATACAGGGAATCATATAGCGTTCATTTTCCTGCTCATAGATCTGTTTGGTCCGCTCTCTGTCCGGATATATGAAAAATATTTTTATGTATTCTTTTACATCCAAGTCCACTCCGCTCCAAAGGTTTCCTTCCATAATATAGGACTGGATTTTCGCAATGGCATCCCGATCCGGATCTCCCAATGTTTCCTTTACCGTTCGATATAACAATTGATCGTTCTTTCCCTTATACCGTTCTTCCGGAAATGCCAACCTGCTGTAATATCCTTCGATCACTTCCTTTGTTACCTTTTTTTCCTTCAGCGCTTCTTTTTTCACAGCAAAAGCCAGATATTGATTGGAATGGATCTGCTTTTTGGAATCCACCGGCTTATTCATGTCAATCAATTTGCTTTGGTAATCCAGATAACAAATAAACCGATACGCTTCTCCTTCTTCCTTTCCCTGAATGGTCTTATTTTTCTTGTCATACCGGATATCCATACACTTCACAATCCGGTATCCGTTCTCCTCCAGCTCCGCCAGAATGTACGTCCCGTCCTTCGGAAGATACTCGTCCAGCAGTATCCGCTCTCCATACTGGTTCAGCATCTGCCGAAAGACTTCCAGTCCTGCTTCCAGCATTTCGCCACCTCCTATCTGTGGATATTACACATAATCCGTCGATCTAATCCAAATATTTGTACCCCATAAAACCAGCGCCACGGGAATTATGGGCTCCCATACCGCATCCGATGGACAAATACAGCAGTTCCTGTGCCATGGGATTGGTTTCCGCCATAATTTCTATCTTATCCCCCAGAAGAGTAATATTCTTATATTTCACCTTTACTGGCTTTTTATTTTTAAATACGATCCCCCGATATAAATGAAAACTCTCGTCTTCTATCCGGCACTGATTCAGCATGTTATATTTTTTTATCAGATTCACCTTGATCTGGTTTTCAAACTCTTCCAGACTCAAATGATCTCTCCAATATCCGTGATCCGTAAGCTGGATTAAAGGCGTCAAAGAAAATAGCTTTTCCAATGGTTTTTTCGGAATAATCCTCAATTCTCCCGTCAATCCCACCATTTCATCCGTAATGTGATATATGAGGGATCTTGAAAAATACTCCGCCAGATTCTGGAGTACGGTACGGATACGAAAATAGTATGTTTTACTTACTTGATAGACCTTGCCCGGTTCGATGGGCGCAGGCAAGTCAAATGTGTACCACTTGTATCCCGTTTTTCTGTGAAATTCCAGATATTCCTTATCTTTGCAAAGGGCACTGTCAATAAAATGGCCTATCTTTTCCGCACATTCCTCATAGGCAATATTCTTTTTCATGCGCACCTTTAATCGATATTCAAATACCAGCATGATGTTTACTCCTTTTTTTAATTTTTTAGCTAAATATCTGTGTTTTTTAAGTGATCTGTATTTAGTATAGCAGATTATCTCTTTTTATGCAATAGTAATTTTGAATTTTAACAAAATAAAGTATATTGATTATATTAATGTAAACTATATTGAATAATACATCAAAATATTCATGAATCTTCTTATATCCAATATTACTATTAAATCATATTTTTGAAACAAAATAAAATATATGTTTCAATATATCTTAATATTACTATTAAATATTCTGCGTACCTTGGCAGTAACTACTCTCAATGTTGTTTCAATATATCATATCCTATATTACTATTAAACTGTTTCTGGAGCGTTTGCCCTGTTGCTTGGTAGGTGTTTCAATATATCCTATATTACTATTAAACATGACAGAAGAGGATAAGGAACAAGTCAAGTACCGTTTCAATATATCCTATATTACTATTAAACCGGCAACTCGGGCAGCCTTTTTTCTGGCCTTCATATGTTTCAATATATCCTATATTACTATTAAACGAGATGTGTTGAGTGCGGAACTTGTTGTGAGCGGTATGTTTCAATATATCCTATATTACTATTAAACCTGCTTGCCTCTTGTTTGCCCTCCTGTTCGCCGATGTTTCAATATATCCTATATTACTATTAAACACGACGCAGTGGGGCGTCAGTGTGTCAATGCTGTGGTTTCAATATATCCTATATTACTATTAAACGCAAGCTCGCCGAATATATCGAGCACAAGATCGCCGAGTTTCAATATATCCTATATTACTATTAAACTATTTTTCCGACGTTACATCTTCCGCCCAGAAGATGTTTCAATATATCCTATATTACTATTAAACGCTGTAGCCGCTATATTGTCCAAATCCCGGCGTTTGTTTCAATATATCCTATATTACTATTAAACGAGCCGATCCAAGCGACCACGCTCACCTCTCTGGTGTTTCAATATATCCTATATTACTATTAAACTTTGCCCGAATTGCGGTGAGTGGATACGTGCACCAGAGTTTCAATATATCCTATATTACTATTAAACAGGACACGGATCCAGACTCGCCATTGTACGGATGTAGTTTCAATATATCCTATATTACTATTAAACGTTTTCTATTCTCACAAAGATTATCCGGTTTTATCTGTTTCAATATATCCTATATTACTATTAAACCGAAGAAAGCACAGAGGATGCAGTGATAAAAGAAGTTTCAATATATCCTATATTACTATTAAACGCAAAGAACTTTACAAAAGAAGTTATTGCTGTTAGGTTTCAATATATCCTATATTACTATTAAACATACATTCAAAAGTATGCCATCGTCAGAATCGATCGTTTCAATATATCCTATATTACTATTAAACGTCAAATCACGGCGTATATTTTTCGGTATCAAAAGGGTTTCAATATATCCTATATTACTATTAAACTCCCGGCTGGCCGCCGCCTGACCAGCCTTATGTGGTTTCAATATATCCTATATTACTATTAAACGAACGGCAGAAACAGATTGAAGATTCACGTATAGCGTTTCAATATATCCTATATTACTATTAAACCAGAACAGGAAGTTTGCGAAGAGTGTCCGGTATAGTTTCAATATATCCTATATTACTATTAAACGGAAACTCGGGCAGCCTTTTTTCTTGCCTTCATATGTTTCAATATATCCTATATTACTATTAAACATTATATACGCAGGAATGTTGTCTGATTAAATATGTTTCAATATATCCTATATTACTATTAAACAAGCGGACGCCAGGCAATAATCTCCGCAACCGGTGAGTTTCAATATATCCTATATTACTATTAAACGTGCAACGCTTCGGGGCCTCAAATCAAGGCGCTGCGGTTTCAATATATCCTATATTACTATTAAACGCTCTGACGGGCCAGTGCCGCCCACTCGTCGTTAGGTTTCAATATATCCTATATTACTATTAAACGACCCTAAAAAATACACATGGACTAAGATTAAGGGGTTTCAATATATCCTATATTACTATTAAACTCTCCGAAATTTTTGGCGGCCATTTTGATGTGCTTGTTTCAATATATCCTATATTACTATTAAACATTCTTGGCTTTCCGATCACTTCCAAAATGTCATGTTTCAATATATCCTATATTACTATTAAACGATTATCAGAAATGCAACAGTGAAAGGGTGGAGAATAGTTTCAATATATCCTATATTACTATTAAACGCCATCGCCGATCAACAAATACGCATTTCTAAACGGGTTTCAATATATCCTATATTACTATTAAACTTATAACACCTTTACACAGAGATAATGAAAACACGTTTCAATATATCCTATATTACTATTAAACATAAACTGTTCTGTTATCCCTACAATTTTATGTATGGTTTCAATATATCCTATATTACTATTAAACATTTGTTTTATCAGATTTTCTTAATTTCTTTGGTATGTTTCAATATATCCTATATTACTATTAAACAAAGTTGCCTATAATTATTCCAGCTGCTCCAAATAGTTTCAATATATCCTATATTACTATTAAACCGGACTGGTCTGAAACCGCTTTCCGCAATTACTGCACGTTTCAATATATCCTATATTACTATTAAACCAACATATTTCCTACATTTTCTTTCTCTACTATATCGAATTTCCTCCATAAAATCAAGCTTTTCTTTCACTTTTCCCAGGCGAGTTTCACTTTTTACCGCCATCTTACTTTTCCTTGTATCTACAAGCCTTCTGACATGTTTTCGATTTCTCCGCCTGGGAAATTTAAGTCTTTTCAACAACATTTCTTTTGCTTAATTCTCGTTCACCAAGACAATTCGGCCATGAATCCGCCCTTCCACACTTTAACGCTCATTGATCCTATTCCGGATGGAAACACATACTTCATCGAGATCACTCTGACCAGATACGACATGAATGTCATGCGCTTCATGATCAAAACAACCATGTTTTTTTTCCAGCATAGCTGCCACAGGGGCTGGAAGCTCTCCACCTATTCGCTGAGCGAACCTTTCCTGAATCACATCCAAATCCGCTGTGACAAGCACTCGAAAAGCCTTTTGGGGCAGCAGCGGCAAATGCTCTTTTTCAGAAATCACATAGATGACAGATTGGCCGTCAGAAGCCTCATCCAAACGTTTCTGAAAGAGTTTTTTTGCAGTCGCTTCATTCTTTGCGAGACGTAAATAATCCTTGCCCGTATAGACTTCGGCATGAAGCAAATCTTTCAGCTTTTCTGCAAGAGTAGACTTCCCCGTACAGCTTTCTCCGATAATCCCAATAACCATCTTCTTCCTCCCATCACTGCGACAGCAAAATCCTGTCATTATCAAATTCTTTCTTTTTCTTCTCAGCGTAGAGCTCCAGCATGGAATCAATCGTCATCCGGTCCCGTTCCTCGCCCCGGATATCCAGAATAATGGATCCGCTGTCCATCATAATCGTGCGGTTTCCGGTATTCAGGGCCGAACTCAGATTGTGGGTAATCATCAGCGTCGTCAGCCCGTTTTCTTTGACCACTTCTTTTGTGATCTCCATGATCCGTTCCGCGGTGGCAGGATCCAGGGCCGCCGTATGTTCATCCAATAAAAGAAGCTTTGGAATCACCAGCGTACACATCAAAAGGGTAACCACCTGTCTTTGCCCGCCCGACAAAAGTCCCACCTTTGTCTTCATCCGATTCTCCAGATCCATGTGATACCTGGATAATTGTTCGCGAAACAATTCCTGCTCCTGTCTGCGCACGGCCCGGCGAAATGGTTTTCTCTCTCTTCTTGTATAGGCCAGCGCAAGATTTTCTTCAATCGTCAGGTTCGGCGCGGTCCCCCGCATGGGATCCTGAAACACCCTCCCGACGGCTCTTGCCCTTTTATGTTCCGGCAGATACGTGATATCGGTTCCGTCCAGCATGATTTTCCCCTCATCCAGCCAGAAATTCCCGCAGATGGCGTTGAACAATGTGGATTTTCCGGCGCCGTTGGAACCGACGATGGTTACAAAATCCCCTTTCTCCATATGGAAATCCAGTCCATCCAGGGCAGTGTGCTCATTGGGCGTCCCCGGAAGAAATACTTTTTTTGCGCGGATGATGTCAAGCATGGGTACCTGCCTCCTTTTTCTTCTTTCTCATGGAATATTGATACCGAATCACCGGAATCGCCAGCGCCGCTGCCACGATGACTGCCGAGACCAGCTTCAGCGCGTATGCCGGGAAGATGGGACTCTTCATGGCCAGCGCGATGATAAACCGATACACAATGGACCCCAGCACCGAGGAGCAAAGTCCCACCGCCAGGCTCCGTTTTCCGGTAAATACTTCTCCGATGATGACGGATGCCAGACCGACCACCAGCATTCCCGTCCCGGAGCTGATGTCGGCAAAGCCCTGATATTGGGCGATCAGACCGCCGCTGACTGCCACACAGGCATTGCTGACTGCCAGTGCGATGATTTTCATAGCATGCACATCAATGGACGAAGCGCTGACCATGTCCTCGTTATCTCCTGTTGCACGGATGCAAAGGCCCAGATGGGTTCTGAAAAATGCGATGAGTCCCGCCGCAAACAAGACGGCTGCCAATACGGCGATGATCAGATAAGCTGCATCCTTATCCACGGAAAACAGATCCTGAATTTGCTTAAACAAGGTATCCGAACCGATCAGACTCAGATTGGACCGGCTGCCCAAAATCATCAGGTTCACCGTATACAGACCGCTCATGGTGAGGATCCCGGCCAGAACCGCATGGATCCCCAGTTTTGTCTGCAGAAGTCCGGTCACAGCCCCCGCTGCCGCTCCGGCCAACGCCGCCATCAAAATGCCCAGCCATGGATGGCCGCTTATGGTCATCATCCCGGAAACCGCCAGCCCCAGCGTAAAGCTGCCCTCGGTCGTCAGATCCGGTATATTTAAGATACGAAAGGTAATGTAAATCCCAAGGGCCATGATCCCGTACAGGAATCCCAGCTGAAGGGAACCGATCAGTAATGACATCCTCTTTTCCTCCTAGTTGGTTGTCTCTGTTATAAATGTGGCAGAATTCTTCACATCATCCGTAAAAGTAACGCCCAGGGCATCTGCGGTCGTCTGATTAATCACCGTGGAAGATGCCGGAACCACGATGGATGGAATATCCGTCACAGCTGTTCCATTCAAATATTCGGCCGTCATCTCTGCCGTCATGGCGCCGATTTCCTTATCACTGATGGCGATGGTGGCAAATGCGCCGGACTCCACCATAACCGCCGAACTGCCATAGACCGGCACCTTCGCCTCCCTGGCTTCTTCCGTCACCAGACTCATGGCGCTCTGAATCATACTGTCATTGGGCACAAATACCGCGTCCACCTGTCCCATCAGCGCCTGCGCTGCCTGCTGCACTTCTGAGGAATTCGTCACCACCTGTTCCACATAGGAAATCCCTTTGGAATCCAGATATTCCTTGGCTTTTTCCACTGTGGACACCGAATTGGCCTCGCTGGTATTATACAAAAGGCCATAGGTCTCG
This sequence comes from Candidatus Fimimorpha excrementavium, assembly GCA_018710785.1. Classification (GTDB taxonomy): domain Bacteria; phylum Bacillota; class Clostridia; order Lachnospirales; family Lachnospiraceae; genus Fimimorpha; species Fimimorpha excrementavium. The sequence continues at coordinate 39,268 of DVJD01000050.1, read as the reverse complement.
CAGCCCGGTGTCAGCTCATCACACAGGGCGAAAATGTCTTCCACCGGAATGGCATTGGAAGTTCCCGTCGCATTTTTATCCGGCTTCTCCATATCCGTAATCAGCCCGGCCCCCACCGGATCGGATACAGCCACAAAAAATACCGGCGTATCAATTTCCATATTGACCATGGCCTGGGAAGCCGGAGTCGCGATGGTGGCAATGGCATCCAGATCGCTGTCTGCCATCTGCTGACAGATGGTATTCAGTGCGGAGGCATCCCCCTGTGCATTCTCATAGACAAATTCCACTTCCCGATCCGGATACAGCTCCTGCAGTTTCTCCATATATCCTTCCCGCATATCGGAAAATGCTCCGTTATCCATCATCTGTACCACACCGATTCTCAAAGAATTCCCGCTGGCCGATCCATCCGCCTGTGCTTGGCTGTCCACCGAAGCGCCATCCGTCCCGCATCCGGTCACCATGGCCAATGTCATCACGGCTGCTGCCAAAACTGCTGTCCTGTTTCTTGTCTTTCTCATAGTTGTCCTCACTTTCTTTATTTCCGTTCTATCATTTCGTCGCAGGTTATTTTCTTATCTTTCTGAAATGGTTTCCCTGTCAGCCATCGCTTCCAGCTCTTCAAACGCTTCTTTTACCATGTCATAGGTCACCGGATAGGGATTATGGGCAATATCCGGCATGGACGCAATCTTTGGGAGAACCTGTTCCAATTCTTCTTTTGTCACGCCGATATCCGAAATGCGGACCGGAAGTCCCACAGACTGATGGAAGCGGTACAGCCGGTTTAGTTCCTCTCTGTCATGATCCACCAACAGCAGAATCAGAATTCCAAAGGCCACCACCTCACCGTGAAGATGTTCCTTTTCCACATGCTCCAGAGAGGTCAGGGCGTAAAACACTGCATGGCCCATCCCCGTATTGTAATCAATTTTGTGCTCCTTGGTCACCAGTATGGAAACCATGGCCGTGGTCACGATGATTGCCAATATCACCTGTTCCAATTCATAGGAAACCACCTGTTTTTCATTGTCTTCATACGCCTTTTTTCCATAGAGCAGAATCGGTTCCAGACACATCCGGCTCATGGTAATTCCCAGCGTATAATAGTGGGGAAGCTCTTCTCCCCTCGAGGAGATGGTGGATTCATAATATTTGGCATACGTATCGCCCATCCCGGCCCACAGATAGCGCTTGGGTGCCTGCGCCAGGATTGTGGTCTGGATAAAGGTGTGAACCGGCGGTTTTTCAAAGAAAAATGGGCCCTTAAACACGCCGCTTGGTTCATACATGATGGAGACGCTGGTGCACGCCGCGCAGGTGGATGCGATGGTCGGAAATGCAAACACCGGCTTTCCCATTTTCACCGCCGTACATTTTCCCGTATCCAATGCCTTTCCGCCTCCCACTGCAAAAATCATATCGGCCTGTTTCACCGCCGGATCCTCCATCAGCCGGTTCACATTTTCATAACTGGCCTCTCCTCCATACCATAAAACTCCGGTGATGGAGATGCCCTGCTCCTTCGTATGTTTGGAAATTTCCTCTCCAGCCGCTTCCAGCGCCTGTTTTCCTCCGACGATCACTGCCTTATTTCCATAGGGCCGACACACGGCCCCTATCTTTTCATATACGCGGTCTCCTATGGAATATTCCGGAAACGTTACATCATAATTGGTCAGCATCTTTTTTCCTCCCTTTCCTTTTCCAATGAGCTGCCTGTTTGTTGCCCGGCAAATGTCTGCCCGCGCAGGCACGGCAGCCGCTCTCCATGCTTGCCGCATGCTTATCACAATCGGATAGAGGAAGATTCTTTCCCCTATCCGATCACCGCGATACCTCGCTCATCTCGCGGCATTGCCGCTCGATGACCGTTGCCCGTCGGATGCCCGCTCGTGCAAGCACGGCGGTCGCCCTCCGGGCGTATCGCACAAAAAATCCCCGGCAGAAGTAGTTCCTCTGCCGGGGACGATTGTGTCGTGGTGCCACCCCTATTCTCAGATTTTGTGTCATTGCTTATCGCAAAAAAAAGCAGATATTTCAAATCTGGAAATATCTGCCACCAATCTGACTCATTTAAGTACGGAAACCATCCGCCCCGGAAGTCCTCTCCGACGGCTTCAGTCTCGATACCCTATCCTTTAACGCAGGACTACGGCTCCAGCTACTCGTTTCCTTTCACCTGGCGTCTCACAAATCCATTCCATACAACCTTTCATACCGGTTTCCACCATCCCGGCTCTCTGTGATGTCCCTTTGTATGTACTCCTTTTGCTCATCGACTTTTTTGTATCGGTTTTATAAATTGTTAGTAGTTTATCACTGCATCCGAATGATGTCAAGCACTTTTTTTATCCATTCACGATAAACACATAAATGCATGGAGTGTGAACAAAATGAAAATCTTCTATTTCCGAAAAGCATTCTCAGGCCGGAGAGAACGAACCTTTTTTCCTGACGGGCTTTGAAAAACGTCGGTACTTGATTTTTCCAGCCGGACACGGCGCAGAAAAATCTTAGTACCGCTACGTTTTTCATTGAGCGAGAGCGCCCCGACAGGGAAAAGGTTCGTTCTCTCCGGCCGTCCGGATTTCCATCTTCTTCCCAATCCATTCATTCATTTGTCATGCTTATCCCGCTGAACGCCCCGCCATGCGGCCCTAGTGCTGCACATCCTGTTTCTCCAGCTCTTCTTTCGTCTGATAGGGCGGAAGGATGCTGTCGATGAGCGCATACAGCTCATCGTCGTAGTTTTCCCGCACTTCGCAAACCCGGTCAAACAGCATGGTCGGCTCCCGATCCGGCGTGACGCTCTCCCACTTGGGAAGATTTTTACACACAGGTGTGCCCGTCCGGGCAAAGGACAGCCAGGCATCACACATCTGCTGTTCCAGCCGCTCGCGGACTCCCGGTATGGCACAGATCTCCACCTTATCCGTATTGTGGAAGAAAAATGGAATATCGGAGCAGTGCCAGGCGGCTTTTCCATGCTGGAATGGAAATTCCAGTACAAAATTATACAGGTACGTGCCGCTTTTTCCTCCCTCCGCATGGAGTTTTGCCAGGCGTTTGGACGGCTGGCGCATCACCCGATCCAGTGACAGCACATCCGTCACCGCTTTGCCCGGATAGGTCCTCCGAAAACACTCTGCCACCTCTTGGGCCCTCTCTCCATAGGCCTGTCTCAGAAGGGCATCGGTCTCCTCCTCTGACAGCCGCGTCTTGTCGTACTCTGCCGGGCGGAAAGAAAATTCCCCAAAAACGGTACCAATCATGAGAGGAATCTTACGGCCGCGGTCCCGCAGCCCGTACTGAAGCGGATTTCCCCTGTAGTAGTCATTGACCAAAGGAGTTCCTCCAATGTATCCGCCCTTTTCGGCTATGGCAGGGCTCACCGTTTCGTAGGCCTGAACCAGACTTGCATACGGTACACGCTCCAGTTTTTCCGCCTCATCCTCCCCAAGGTTCCGTTCTTTCAGCATGGCCGTCACAATTTCCCGCCCGTCTCCGGTGCTGGAAGGAAGCATGTCCTGATTTGCCACACCGCTCATGATCAGAGCCTTATGAAACAGACCGTCGGCCTCCTCAATCTGCATCAGATCCGCCACTTTCATACCGCCTCCGGACTGTCCGAATACGGTGACATTATCCGGGTCGCCTCCAAACGCCCTTACATTATCATGGATCCACCGAAGTGCCGCCACGATGTCCGCATTCCCTGCATTTCCGGAATTTTTGTACTTTTCTCCGAAGCAGGAAAGATCCAGGTATCCCAGAATATTCAGCCTGTGGTTGATGGATACCACCACTGCGTCCCCATACATACACAGCCCAAATCCGTCATAGGCCACCTGTTCAATGGACGATCCCGCATAGTATCCGCCACCGTGCAGCCACACCAGCACCGGACATTTGGCATCCGGATCCAACGTCTTGGTCCAGATGTTCAGATTTTGGCAGTGCTCATCCTGGGGCCAGTAGCGGTGGGGCACCATGAGTTCCCCCCTGGGCTCTCCCTGACTCATCAACGGACAGACCAATCCATAGGACGTCACATCCCGGACCCCTTCCCATGCCGATGCCTGCGGCATCTGGAACCGATCCGCATACGCATAGGGCACTCCTTTAAACACGTACGCTCCGTCATAAAAATAACCTTTCAGCTTTCCGGAAGTCGTCTCAATCACCGGCACATCGTCATAGCGAAATGTTTTCACCTTCATCCCTTCTTCCTGAAAATTTTTGTATATCCTTACGCATTTACTGATATTATTATAGTCTTTTCTGCGCATGTACACAAGCACAGAAACCGTTATCCCGCATTATTTTTTACGTTTCTTCCAGATAACACAGAAAATCCGGGATCATGGTTTTGCGTCCTGCAAAATCATGACCCCGGACTTTATAATTTAATGCATTATTTCTTTACCTGCCCATGGGGTGTCTGTCTTACTGCTGGGCTCTTTCAAAGGCTGTCTGGGCAATCGCCATCCAGTCGCTCAGACCGCACTGTTCCAGTTCATTCAGATAAGCATCCCAGCCGCTCTCGATATCCCTTGTGCCTGTGATGAATTCCGCTTTTGCCTGCTCTACCAATGATTTAATATCTGCCATGCTCTGTGCGCACTGTGCGCTCTCCTCTGCGGTATAGTGAAGCAGCGGAAGAATATGTTCCGGATGCTTGTCATAGTTGTACTCCAGGTTGTATGCCTCCAGCATGCTGCTCTTGGAGTTTTCATCGAATACAGTCACGCCGTTTGCCATACTCATCTCGCCTTCCAGAGGACTGTAGTAGGTATTGATGTTCTGCCAGAATTTATTGTTTGGCTCAGACCATATATTGGTCAGCCATACGCCTGTCACTTCCTCAGCATATCCGGCTTCCACATAGGCATTGGTGTATTCAGCACATACTTCCGGATCATCCGTCCAGTCCACGCCTTTCTCGCCGTATCTTCCGATTCTGGAATGCTCGATGGTCATAAACCAGTCGCCCAGTTCCAAAGCCAGATCCACGTTTTCACAGCTGGAGGTCACAAAGAAGTTAAACTCCGGTGAATATTCCGCATAGGGGCTGTAGCAAAGCCCTTCCGGACCCGTCATCGGCTCGATCATGGTCAGTTCCAGGAAATTCGGATTGTTGTCAACATCAGTCCAGTTGCTCTTGCTTCCTGCGGATACCATGCCTACGACATTGGTTTCACTGTTCAGAGTAGCTCTAAACTGTGTCGTATCGTCTGTAAAGACAGAAGAAGACATCAGACCTTCATCATATAATTTCTTAAAATAGCGAAGTCCTTCTCTCCACCCTTCCGTGGTGAAAGGAGCGATCACCGTTTCGCCGGTCTCATCCAGCGCAAGGCCGCCGTTCTGCTCGCCGCCGTTGTAGAATACAAAAGCGTTCATAATGGTGTCTACGATATCCTCTCCATATCCGCCCTCGGTGTATCCGTAGAGACCAATCTCATCTTTCATGCCGTTGCCGTTGGGATCGTTGTTGACAAATGCCTTCAAAACCTCATACAGTTCATCGGTAGTTGTGGGGATCTCCAATCCCAGTTTATCCAGCCACGTGGTATTGATAAACAGCCTGTTTGGCGTATCATTCCATGGACTCTCTGAGTAGTTTGGAATAGAATACATATTTCCATCGGCAAGCGTCATGGCCTTCTCAATGACTTCCTTATCCTCCTCCGGAATCTGCGCATAGTTGGTATCGGTTCTCTCATAATACTCATTGATCGGAATGAAGAATCCATTGGTTCCGTAATTTAACACGGTTTCCGGAGTAAATCCCTTATATAAAATCACGTCCGGAACATCATCGCTACCGCCGCTGGCCATCAGGGAAACCTGAGTCTCCAGATCGCTGCCGGTAGCCGCAAATTCATAAATCTCCAGGTTGCAGTTTAACTCTTCCTCCAGAAGCTTTGTCAGGTAATTATCCTTGAAATCCGTAATATTGGTATTTCCCTGAAGTCCCACTACCAGAGTTTCTTTTTCTCCTGTGTCTTCTGCTTCCGTGTCTTCCGCCTTCGTAGCTTCTTCTCCGGCGCTCTGCGCAGCCTCTGTTTCACTTTCTCCTGCTGCGGGAGCCGCTGTGGTCGACGCGGAATCGCTGCCGCATCCTGCCAGGGCCGATGCGGTCATCACGGCTGCCAGGGCCGCTGCCATAAATCGTTTTCTCATATTCTTCTCCTCCTTAAAAGATTTTCCCTTGTTATGATACAAGTATAGAAAATTTTCCAGGGATTTAGAATATGAATTTTTTTAAAAATCCTTCATTTTTTCATTCTTTGTTCATTTTTCATTCACATTCCGTCAGCATTTTCTCTGCGAACCTTTGTTTTTTTATCCGAAACCTATAAAATTTCTCTCTGCCGCTGCTGACATTTCCTTTCGGTTATGCGATCGACGCTGCGTTTCCTCCCAGCGTAATGGAGATGGTCGTCTGTGTATATGCGGTTCCGTCTGTATTCAGAGTATATACGGTCATATCAACGGTCTCCCCGGCAGAATAGTAAGACAATACATCTTTCAATTGCGTGGTATCCGTCACTGTTTTTCCGTCAAATGCTGTGATAATCATACCAGTGGTGATGCCTGCCTGATCAGCAGCTCCGCCAGCTGTCACCTCAGCAACATAAACACCCTGCGGTACGTCGTATGCATCTGCCATCTGGCTCGTCACATCCTGACACTTGATGTCCAGTGTCCCCTGGTTTTCTTCCGCAACCTTTGTACGAGTCGTCTGATTCATCAGACCTTCAATAATATCATAAACCCGTGAAATCGGAATCGCGTAGCCCATACCTTCCACATCTGTGGAAGCCAGCTTTGCGGAATTGATACCGACGAGTTCTCCGTTCATATTCAAAAGAGCGCCGCCGCTGTTTCCCGGATTGATGGCGGCATCGGTCTGGATGTATGTATTGGCTTCTGTCGTGGTTTCGCCGCTCTCAGAAGCAGTACTGATGACACGGTCGGTGGCGCTGACAATTCCTGTCGTCACTGACTGTCCATATCCCAGCGCATTTCCGATGGCCACCACTTGTTCCCCGACTTTCAGATCATCGGAACTGCCGATGGCTGCCACAGAAATCTTTGACATGGTATCTTCTGAAATATTGGCCAGCGGAACGGCGATCACGGCCAAATCATTGGCTGCATCTGTTCCTTTGATATTGGCTTCATATACCTGATTGTCTATGAAGCTGACAGACAAGGTATCCGCTCCCTCTACCACATGGTTATTGGTTACGATCAAAAGTTCGGTATCATTCTGTCCGATTATGATACCGGAACCGCAGCTTTCTGTCTCTTCTGTCTGCGGCTGCTGGAAACTAAATCCGAATGTCTGGAAATAGTTCTGTACTTCCTGAACCGATCGATTTGTAATGGATACAATGGACGGCATGGCTGCTTCTGCGATGGAAGATACGTCCAGAGTGCCTGTGGCACGGGTCGAATTATCTGTGGAGAGAACATTGGCATTCAATAGATGACTGGTCTGCTGATTATTTTCTGTGCCGGATGCTGCTTCACTGCCCGCATTTCCTGCCAGATAATGGATTCCCTGAAAGGTCCCCGCTGTCACTGTGCCAAACAGCACGGCACTCAAGGTCAGCGCGCCGATTTTTTTAACCATCGTTTTTTTCTGCCTTCTGTTTCTCCTTTCCCTGTTTTCATTTCCTCTATTTTCTTCGGAAGTCTCTTCAAAATGATTTTCTCTAAACTCTAACATAATACCCATCCTCTCTGCGGTTTCTTTCGCCGCCAGAACACCGGTGGTACAAATATCACTTTTCTTTTCCTTTCCGGTTGTTGTTTTTGTTTCTTCATCGTTTACATCCTGAAGTATAGAGAAAATCTGTGAAAAAATTTTTATAAAATTGTGAAAGAACTAACATCATTTTGTGAAAAAAAAGTGGACTGGAATCCCCCGTTACAGGTTCTCCCAGTCCTCGATACTTTGAATTTGTTCCAGTATTTTTTTCTGTTTTTCTTCAAATAAAAGCGCTTCATTGTAATGATAGTAGGCCTCACATCCATTTTCCCGTATAAAGGTGAGGGTATAAAAATTCATGGCCAGTTCCGTGAGAAAGATTACCATCTCCTGACTTTCCCCAAATGCGCGCTCCACGAAAGAAAACGCCTGTTCCATCCGATTCCTTATGGTATTGATTTCTTCCTGGCGGCGTGCCGTTTCTTTTTGAAACTCCTCTTTCAAAACCGCAAAGCTGTCCCGCTCTCCATTCTCCAAAGCACCTTTCAGTTTTTTTGCATAAAGTTCCATGCATTCCAGACTTTTCTTTTTTGCATATGCCTCTTCCCTTGTATACAGGTCGGCCCTCTTTTTCTTCCTATACCTCTCCCTTCGGTCCGCTGTCCGCTTTGCCAGATAGGCGGCCGTGTCTTCGCCTTTCCCATCCAGATCCTGTATCGTTTCTTTCTCCTGCTTCAGCCAGTCAAATAAACAGCTCACGAACCGATCGGTGAGGTACGCGTCCCGGCAGGAACCTCCCAGACTTCCCATCAGCAGACGGATTACGCTGAGCCTCTCATCAAAGGGGGCATACGCCAGTTTTCGGATCATTTCCTCTGTCCCCTCGCCGCTTAATATGGCTTCCATATCATACACCGTCTGATATTTATAGTAAAAATCCAGATAATTGGCAAAGTCCCTGGCGATTCTCTCATCCTGCAGATACTGAACCACCATGGATTCCTCCGGCTTCACATGGATGGTCTCATAGGCGCCGATCATCTCCGATAAGTCTTCCCAGCCTCTGGCAGTGACAAACTCCATGCCGTCCGCCGCCATCTGAATGTGGTAAAAATTCTCCTTTTTCAGATCCAGATATCCGATGATGGCCGAATGGATTCCCTTCTGGTAGGCATATTCTTTCCAGACACCATAATCTTCTTCCACCGTGATTTTCCTCACCCGGTCCAGCGTCACCAGATCAAATTCCCGCACGGATTTGTTATACTCCGGAGGGTTTCCGGCCGCCACGATCACCCATCCCTCCGGAATTTTGTGGTTTCCGAACATCTTAAACTGCAGAAACTGAAGCATGGTCGGCGCCAGCGTCTCCGACACACAGTTGATTTCATCCAAAAACAAAATCCCTTCTTTTAATCCGGTCTGCTCCATCTTCTCATAGACGGCCGCCACAATCTCACTCATGGTATACTCCGTCACCGAATATCTGGTTCCTCCATACTCTTTTTCCCGGATAAAGGGAAGGCCGATGGCGCTCTGCCTCGTATGATGGGTGATGGTATAGGCCACCAGCCCGATTCCGCACGCTTTCGCCACCTGTTCCATCACCGCCGTCTTTCCGATCCCCGGCGGCCCGATCAAAAGCACCGGTCTCTGGCGTACAAAATCCATGCGGTACTCCCCATCCTCATTCTTCAAAAGATAGGCCTGGATGGTTCGTATCAGCTCTTTCTTCACCTGTTTGATATTCAATATCCGTTTCCTCCTTTCTTTACTCCGAAAGCCAAATGGGAATCACCCAGGGAGGAATTTCCCCCACCTCCCAATCCGATCCCACATACACAAATGCCGTATCGTAGTCCGGCCGTTTCTTCGGGTATATCCCCAATCCGTCCGTAAAATAGATCAGCCCCTTCAGGTTATGAAATACACCCGTTTTCTTCAGTTCCTCCACATGGGCAAACACCGGCCGAAAATCCGTTCCTCCGAATCCTCGGAGTTCAAACCGGTCTGCATAGGCTTTCATCTGTTCCAGATCCGTAATGACTTCATCCTTCTGTACCTTGGCGTCACACTGAATCAAATGAATCTTCACCTTTCGGAAAAAGTTTTCCTTCTCGGTCAGAATCTGATACGTTTCTTCCAAAAAGCGGCGGATCCGCTCGCCGGAACAGGAACCGGACGTATCCACGGCGATGACAAACTCCTGGATTTTTTTCTCCTCCCGCCACTCCACCGGCTCCAAAAGGGGCATGTTGCCATACACCTGCATGCCATAGGAATAGTAGCCCAGATCAAAGGTATCCGGATCCAGCTTCATCTCTTCCCTGCGCACTGCAAATCGCCTCAAAAATTCCCTGTAATCCTGTCTTCTTCTGGTCTGAATCCGGATGGCCCGGGTGAGGGCTCCGGCATTTTTTGCGGCCTCTCTGGAAAATGTCTCCATATTGGTCTTCGTCTTTCCGGCAATGTCATTCCACTTTTTTTCCAGTTCTTCCCTCTGCTTGCGGCTCATATTGGGAACCGAAGACGCACGGGAATGCGTCTTCTCTCCACCGGATTCCCCGCCGGATCCGCCGCCGTCCTTTCCCGGTTCCTCTCCTTCTCTCTGTCCGGGCGGACGGCCATCGGCCTCCCCATGTCCGCCATCCCCTCCCGGCCCCTCTGCCCCCGGCCTCTTCTCATCTTTGAGAACCTCCCAAAAGCCATGGTCATCTGCCAAAAAAATCCGGCTCCACTCCTGGGCTTCTTTATAGCTCATCTGCTGTCTTCGCAAAGTCTTATAGATACCTTCCGCCGTCAGCACAGGGATTTCCTTATTCAGCCTCTGATACATCTCATTTCTCTCATCGGACACCACACGGCGGACACACGGATACTCCAATCCGTCGATGATGGACTCCGCCGCAATGTCACAGGCCAGATTCCAAAAAACCGGTTCCTTCTCATCGGCATGCATCATATGACAAAACATCCCGTGAAGCAGCATATGCAGATACACCCGGTTAATCTCTCTCCGGTCCTCCTGATACTCCCGCGCCAGATAGCCCGGATTATACAAAATCGCCCTGCCATCCGTGCCGATACTCCTGGTGGACAGATTCATCTGAAACGAAAGAGAATGCAGCGCAATATCCAAAAACCGCATGGAAAGATACAACTCATTTCTGGCACTCCCCAAAATCGCATTGGAAATCTGTTCTATTTTCTTCTTTCTGTCATCTGGCATATTCCTGCTTCCTTTCCGCAAACTCAGAGATCGAATTGTTTTTCCTGCACAGAAAACCGTTTATGCCGGTAATCCATGAGGAGGCTGACCGCAGCCGTTTTTTCCAGGCGAAGCGCCTCTTCCGTCAGGCGATCGGCCGCCTCTTTGGAAAAGGCATCCATGCCTGCCAAAAAGAGCAGACGCTCCCGGTCCTCCGACGCGATCAGCCGTGTTCCCACGGAAACTGCCTGCTGTCTTAAATACACTTCATACCGTTCCTTTGCCTCTCGTCCCAACTGAACCGGATACATCAGACGTTCAAGGGCGAGATCTTCCATCACCTCCGCCTTTTCCTGGCGGACGCTGTCGGAAAACAGCCGGTCATATCCCCGGTAATCCATATGATCCCGCTCAATGCAGTGGCGGTACTGCTGGCCGCATCCATAGGAGAATTCATGAAATACCCTGGCCTCATAGTCCTCCTCATAATCCACCACAAAAAACGGAAAGACCAGCCTGGCCTGGCTTTTGTCGGCTTCCGTGATGGTCACATCCATCCTTCGCTCCATGTCATTCATCAGATACTGCAGCATGCCAAAGGCCCTGGGTCCCTGATCGGTGACGAAAAAATGGATCGTCTGAAAATCCAGGTCATTTTTAAACGCGCCGTCTCCGATTTCCCTCACACTGCTTGGAAACGTCAGCTTCCTGAGATTTTTGCAGTTGAAAAACGCATGGGCGCCGATCTCCTCCACTCCGTCTGAAAGCCAAATCTCTTTCAGCGGCTGCCCGCCGCAAAACGCGTAGGGGAGAATCTTCGTCACCGGCTTCCCCTTCACGCTCCCGGGCACCTGAACCACGCTGCCCCGGCCGTCCCATTGTTTGACCCAGGCCTCACTCTCTGTGCAGAGGAAGAGAAGATCCCCCTCTCTTACTTCCTCTGCCCCCTCATCCATTCTCTGTCTCATAAAAAACCTTTCCGTCTTCCACCACGGTATACACACCGTCGATCACATCCACGATGGTAACTGCACAGTTTCGGATCAGATTTCCCATCCAGAAATGCGCAAGACTTTCTCCTCTGACATTGTTTAAGATTCCCCGCATGGCCGCTCCATGGGTGGCCACCAGGATGGTTTTATCCTTCCACTCTGCCCGCTGTGTCACATCTCTCAAAAAATCTCCGGTCCTCTCACACAGATGACGAAGGGTCTCACCGCCCGGAAGCGGTTCGTACTGTTCCGGGTGGTGAAAGAAATTCTCAAATACCGAAACATAGGAACCGTTCACCTTCGCCTGCATTCCCTCCCCCTGTCCGAATGCCAGTTCCGCGATGCGCCAGTCCTCTGTAATCGGCGCACTGCGGTCTCCCATGATAATCTCTGCTGTTTCCTTTGCCCGGATCAAGGGGCTGGTGATGGCCGCCGCAAACGGAATCTTTTTCAATTTTTCCGCCGTAATACGTGCCAGTTCCCTTCCATTTTCATTGAGCGGAATATCGACTCTTCCCTGTATCTTATTTTCCCTATTCCAATCGGTTTCTCCATGGCGCATGATATAAATTCTCATCGGCAATCCATCTCCTCTTTTGTTTTCCTTCTCTATTCTCTCCTGCCTTCGGCTCTTCCATGGGTTTATCCTATCACGAAACTTCCGATGCGTAAAGCCACAGTTCCCAAAGAGCAAAACGATTTCCAAATTCACGATAACCAGAACAATCGGCAAACTCATGAAAGAAAGCGCTTGCTATCTGGAGAAAACTTTGTTAAAATAACTTTGATAATCAAATGATTATACCGCATTTTGCGTGCATGTGCAAAGTGTACAGGTTCTCCTTGCGGCATCAGACATATTCTGAAACATTCGCGCTGGCTTGTCCACTTTGTTCTTTTTATGTTAAAGATCAATGGAAAGGTATGGTTAGAATTATGATCGTTGAACCAAAGGTAAGAGGATTTATCTGTGCAACTGCCCATCCAGTCGGATGCCGCGAAAATGTAAAACGCCAAATTGAATATATGAAAAAGCTGGGTTCCTGTGACGGCCCCAAAAAGGTCCTGGTCATCGGTGCTTCCACCGGTTACGGCCTGGCCTCCCGCATCGCTGCCGCCTACTGCACCGGCGCAGCCACCATCGGCGTCATGTTTGAAAAGGAATCCAACGGACGCCGGACCGCCACTCCCGGCTATTACAATACAAAAGCCTTTGAAGAATTTGCCCACGCCGACGGACTGTATGCAAAATCCATCAACGGAGACGCATTTTCCAAAGAAATCAAGGATCAGGTCATCGATCTCATCCGCAGCGATCTCGGCAGTGTGGATATGGTCGTTTACAGTCTGGCCGCGCCGCGCCGCACCACAGCGGACGGGACCACTTACCAGTCTGTTCTGAAGACGACATCTTCTGACTTTACAAATAAATCCTGGAATTTAAAGGACAATACCGTCGGAGAAGCCACCATCACGCCTGCGACGGAAGAAGAAACCCTGGCCACTGTAAAAGTAATGGGCGGGGAAGACTGGATTGACTGGATGAATGCCCTTTCCGACGCCGGTGTCCTGGCCGACGGCGCCATCACCCTGGCCTATTCCTATATCGGTCCGAAGCTGACTTATCCGGTTTATTTCAACGGTACCATCGGCATGGCCAAAAAGCACCTTCAGGAAAGCGCCGCCATCATCAATCAAACTTTAGCGGATCAGCATGTAAAGGCCTACATATCCGTCAACAAGGCCCTTGTCACACAGGCCAGCGCCGCCATCCCCATCGTACCCCTCTATTTTGCCATCCTTTACAAGGTGATGAAGGAAAAGGGACTGCATGAGGGATGTATCGAGCAGATCGGCCGCCTGTTCCACGAAAAACTGTTCTCCGGAAACGCACCGGTACTGGATGAAGAGGGCAGAATCCGCCTGGATGACTGGGAACTGCGGGAGGACATTCAAAAGGAAGTCATGGAAATCTGGGACAAGATCAACACGGATAATGTAAAAGAACTGGCAGACATCGACGGCTATTGGGATGATTTTTATCACATGTTCGGCTTCCGATTCCCGAATGTGGACTACAGCCAGGATGTGGAAATTTAAAAGAACTGCTTTTGGTGCATGGATAAAAATTTTATAAAAATATCTTTTTTTAGAGTCATATTTCTGATAATATGACTCTTTTTTTCTGTATGAATGAACGCTGACGGGCAAATATGGAAATATTTTTTGCTTTTTCGAAATCATTCCTATAATAATCACCAATTTTATGGCCCATTTTGTCACATAAATTTTGTAGATTGCTTTCTGTTGACTTTACAAAAAAATAGGAATACCATAAATTGGGACAAGGGTGCCAATCCCTTGTATTGACTTGTTTTTTACTGGATCAATCAGAAGTGAAACGGAGGATTTTTATGTTAGGAAAAGTAGAAGAAAAAATGGAAGAAAAAGCAATGGTGCAGTTTTTAAGTAAATTTGACGATGATCCATTTTTGGTGAAATTCAAGGACGCTGAATATCCCATCGGTACTGGTACGCCGACTTTTACTGTGAATTTCAAAAAGGCCATACCCGTATCCGATCTTTTAAACAGCACATCCATCGCCCTCGGAGAGGCCTATATGGATGGAACACTTGACATTGAGGGAAATCTTTACAACGCCCTGGACCATTTTCTCGGACAGATGGGCAAATTTTCCACGGATCAAAACGCGCTGAAAAAACTGATCCATACTTCCGTATCCAAAAAGAACCAGGCCAAGGAAGTGACCAGCCATTATGATATCGGAAACGACTTTTACAAACTCTGGCTGGATGAAACCCTGAGTTATTCCTGCGCTTATTTCAAAAACCCGGACGATACCCTGTATCAGGCCCAGGTCAACAAAGTGGATCATATTTTGGAAAAGCTGTATCTGAAAGAAGGCATGAGCCTGCTGGACATCGGATGCGGATGGGGCTTTCTTCTGATCGAAGCCGCGAAAAAGTATAAAATTAAGGGAACCGGCATCACATTGAGCCACGAACAGTATGCGGAATTCAAACGAAGAATCGAAGCGGAAGGACTGTCCGACTATCTGACCGTAGAGCTGATGGATTACCGTGACCTTCCCAAATATGGAAAAACCTTCGACCGCGTCGTCAGCGTGGGAATGGTGGAACATGTGGGAAGAGAAAACTACCAGCTGTTCAATGACTGTGTCCGCGACGTACTGAAGGACGGCGGACTGTTCCTGCTCCATTTCATCAGCGCTTTAAAGGAACATCCCGGCGATGCCTGGATCAAAAAATACATTTTCCCAGGCGGCGTAGTTCCAAGCCTTCGCGAGATGATCTCTGCCATGGCAGAAGATAATTTCCATGTGCTGGATGTGGAAAACCTTCGTCTGCATTACAATAAAACCCTCCTTTGCTGGGAGAAGAACTTCAAAGAACATCTGGACGAAGTGCGCACCATGTTTGATGAGCGTTTTGTCCGCATGTGGGATCTCTACCTGTCCGCATGCGCTGCCACCTTCCACAACGGCATCATCGACCTGCACCAGATTCTGGTTACAAAGGGAATCAACAACGATCTGCCCATGGTAAGATGGTATTAATATCCATATCTGGATGACAGAAAATCATAAATAAAACCGGGTGTCCTGCGTTTCGGCGGCAGACAAAAACTGTCTCGCCGATCCACAGAGCACCCGGTTTTGATCACTGCAAATCACTCGAAGGATATCCGCGGCTGCGGATACCACAAGTCAATCATAACGCCGCTGTAGCGTTCCCAGGAAACTTCCGGGAACTCCTCTCCCCGATCTTCACTGAGATCCGGATAGCAGTACAGCGCAATATACGACCCGGTATCCGATTGATACAGCTGGTACATGGTATCGTCTTCGTTTCCGGTCAAAACGACCCCCTCCTCTTCTTCCCAGGGTTTTACTTGTTCTTTCATGGAATCCATGAGTTCACGCACCCTTCCCTCTCCGGTTTCCTCCACAAAATACATCAGAGAAATACTCACCAGCTCCGACGTCCCGTTTTCCGTCCGGAATCCCAGGGCAGCCCGCTCTCTCACCGGAGTCTGATCGGGCAGCAAACCCTCGCCCCAATAGATTTTGAAATCATCCTCGTCCACGGTTTTCGTATACGAGGAAAGCAGAGACTGGACGTCCTCAGCGGAGGAATACCAGGGAAGCAGTGTGCATGCATAAGTCTCATCGGAATATTCTACATGCTCGGAAAGAAAGGTCTCCGGATCTCCAAATGCCGATTCCGTCGTCTGTCCGCATCCGGCTGCACCGGCAAGAAAAATCAAAAGGCTCCCCAAAACAGAAAAAAATCGCTTTAACATACGCATCGCCCCCTTTTCACAAAATAAAGATTTCAGCAACGCATCTGCCAGTCATAAGACAAGTACATAAAAAGCATTTCTCAAGTCCTGATTTTTGCACCATATCGAACGTCTCGAGGATCCTTAATTTCATCGTACCCTGGTTTTCCGGATTTGTCAATCGATTCCATCCGAAACCGTTCCTGCATACATCACGGTTTCATTGGGCATCCACACCCGTCCGTCTGTTTCATATGTCTGAAACACCCGTCTCAGATCCTGAAGGAACGCAGAAAACCCTTCCTCCCCTTCCTTTTTGGCATAGGAGCTGGAGCGGTTTCGGGCCATAAACTGGTCTTCCGTAAACGCGATGGGATGTTTCCACTTCATTTTTTCATACCTGCCTCCAAAAAAAACGGACGATCCTTTCGTCATCTTCCGAAAGCCCCGCGCTGAACCCATGAAAATCCGGGCAGTGTATCTGAAACAGCCGATACAAATCCCGATTCAGATCCGCATCCATATCCCGCATATTCCAGATCAGGAAAACCATTCCCTCCCGGTTCAGGATTCTTCGGCACTCTCTTTGAAACGCGTCCCCATCAAACCAGTGAAACGCCTGGGCGCACGTCACCGCATCGAACCAGCCGGATTTCATCCCCGTGTTCTCCGCATTGCCCTCCACAGAATGAAACCGCCGCTCTCCCTGAAACCGTGCTTCCGCCTCCCGTCTCATCTCTTCATTGGGCTCTATGCCATACACCTCATATCCCCTCATCAAAAGCTGACCGGAAAATTTGCCCGTCCCGCTTCCCACGTCGGCGATCCGTTTCCCATCTCCCTTTTCTGCCAGTCCCAATCTCCTCCCCATCTCATCCAGAACCCCCTCTGCATACCCAGGCCTTCCGGCCACATAATCCTTCGCCCTCCCGCGAAACAGCTGCTCCTTTCCCAAAGGCTTCTCTCCTTTCCTCATCAATAATTCTTAGGTAATTGCGAAACTCTCAAAGCCGTGTAAACTCTAATCTCTCGATTTCCTCTATCCCAATCGCTCCTTACCAATTCTTCTGTTTCTGGAAAACATTCACAGGCTGGAGAGAGCGCCCCCGACAGGAAAAAGGTTCGCTCTCTCCGGCCGTCCGGACCGTCAGATTGTCCGCATGAAGACCTCCTCCACTGCCCTCTCATAATCCGAAAGCCGCTCTGCCTTCCTGATTTTTTTCAGCGTCTTCTCCCCCTGCGGGAAGGCCTGGATCAGATACCACCACAATTCTTTCATCTTAAACAATACATCTCTGTCCCCGGACAAAATGCTCCGGTATCCCTCGTACACTTCTTCGTGAAAATCACGGATACGCGCATAGTCATATTGCCCTTCCGGTTTCCATGTTCCCGTCTCTTCCCCGCTCTTCCATTTTTCTGCCAGAGCCGGATCCATGAGCATTCCCCGTCCCAGCATGATCGCCTGGGTGTCCGGATATTCTTCCGTGAAATCGCGGATCTGGCTGACGGTAAACAGATCTCCATTGTAGCAGACCGGATTTCTGCTCTTTTTCAGGGCCTCTCCCCATATCTGCCGGTGGGGTGTTCCATTGTAGTATTCCCGCTGCACCCTGGGATGAATGATCAGTTCCTTCACCGGATATTGATGGAAGAGGGCCAGCAGCCCCTCCCACTCCTCTTCTGTTTCCATGCCGATCCTGGTTTTTATGGAAATCTCCGGTCCTTTGCCGGAAAGCCCCGAATAAATCTGATCCAAAAAGGCATCCAGCCGGTCCTTCTCTGCCAGAAAACCGGCGCCCTTCTGTTTGGTCACCACCGTTTTGGATGGGCATCCCAAATTCAGATTCACCTCGCGGTACCCAAATTCAGCCATCATACGGGCTGTTTTTATGAAGTCTTCTCCATTGTTGGATAAAAGCTGGGGCACCACCGGCATTCCCTCATTATGTTTTGGCAGCACATCATTCTTTTCCCTGGAAGTCAGGCCCTTATTTTTATGGGTGGCAATAAACGGCGTATAATACCGGTCCACTCCGCCAAAGCAGTGATGGTGGGCGTTTCGGAACACATATCCGGTGATTCCCTCCATGGGAGCAAAATATAATTTCACGTTTTTCTTCCTTTCTGTATCAGTCTATCCTAGATAATTGCGAAACTCTATAGGCCGCATAAATCCTCACTTTTTAAGCCTTACCATCTTCATTGCTCCTCACCAATGCTTTTGTTTGCGGAAACCATTCACAGGCCGGAGAGAGCGAACCTTTTTCCTGACGGGCTTTGAAAAACGTCGGTACTTGATATTTCCAGCCGGACACGGCGCAGAAAAATCTTAGTACCGCTACGTTTTTCACGAGCGAGAGCGCCCCGACAGGAAAAAGGTTCGCTCTCTCCGGCCGTCCGGGATTTCACTTTAAAACTTCTATTCCTTCCAATGAGTTTCGTAATCGCCTACTTCTCAATAGACCTGATTGACGGAGGCATTGATCTGTTTAAATATATTTTGTACCAATTCCGTGATCTGTTTTTTGAAAATCAGTACCAGCGCAATCAGCACCACCAGAATCAGGATCACTTCCACGGTTCCGAATCCATCTTCCGGCTTTTCCCACATGAGCCACTTGTTTCTAAAATTCCAAAGCCATAGTTTCACGCGATCTTTTCCACTGCATATCATAAACTTCTCCCCTTTCCCGTTAGGAACCACCGCTTCCTCAGAATGATAAAAATGCCGGTACCAAAAGGATCACCAATACAATCCCCAGCATCAAAAACATGGGCAGCAATAATTTGGTCTGCGCCTCCTCTCCCCGCTTCAAAGCCAGATTTTTTCTCGCCTCCAGCGCATCGGTCATTTCCCGTTCCAAAGCCCGGCTGATCCCTGCGATCCCCTGCTTCAGATTTTGTTCCAGTATATTCCCGAATTTTATATAAGGGTAGGTTCCGCACCTCCTTCCAAACTCTGTGTAAGCCTGTCCTTCCGGACGTCCGTTTCTAATCTGATTCCATGTGACAAACATTTCTTCATACACATATCGCTTTCGTCTCGGATCTCTCTCAATACGTTCTTCATATTCCTCCACCATCCGCTGCCAGGCACCGCGGATGGTCATGCCTGCGCGAAGCAGAATCCCCATTTTTTCCAGGACCCGCGGATAGTCTCTCTGGATTTGCTCCTCCCTTCTTTCAAATTCTTTCTTCATCTTCTCATGCCCGGCCCATATCAAAAGAGCTGCTGCCGCCAGCGTCAAAACCAAATACTCCCATCCCGAATTTTCCCTTTTCTGCTCGTAATGCAGAGGTCTTTGTTCCAGCTGATCGGGCAGGTAAAATACCGAATCCTGAATGGTTTCTTTTTCTTTTTTATTGATGTTCGCCATCAGCATCTCTTTCCAATATTCGTCATCTTTTACAGGAGGCATCAGGCGAACATAAATTTCATAGTTGGACTCATAGGAGGCGTATGTCATTCGGACCGAAAAGGAGACCAGTTTGCCCTCTTCCCCCACGGTTTCCATGACTGCCTCCCGCTGAATCTCTCCCCAGTCATTGATCAGCTCCGAGTCACTGCTCTTCCACTCCAGGCGCACTCCATAATCGGACACGGTCGGCAGCTCCAGATCACTCCTTACTTCATCCAGGGAAGGATTGTCCCCAACCATCTGTGTCTTCGTCTTTTCCATGATGTCATCAAACACTTCTGCCATCACCTCTTCCCCCGGCTGCCTCCCCTCCACCGTCACGGTGATTTCTTCTGTCTGTCCGGTCAAACCATCCACTTGAAATGTGTATTCTTCTTCCTGTCCGAATTCCGGACGGGTGATTCCCTGTTCGGGCTGTACTGTCTTCTCCGATGAAACTACATCGGCGCCAATTATCACCAAAAAACCCAGCAGCAGCGCACACCATGCATTGCCGAATGCTCTGGCGGCATGCAGATCCCTATGTACCCTGGGCTGGTTTCTCACATAAACCGCCTGCGCATACTTCTCCTCGCGTTTTCCAGGCTCCCCTCTGCTCCACCGGTCGGCAATCCACAGCATACAGGAAGCGATGGGCATCCTCCATCCAAACTCTTTCCTGTGCCGCTGTACAAATTCCCTCCGATAGTTTCTTTTTATCCAAACCATGCTTACTAAGATCAGAATTCCTGCTGCCCCAATCCATCTCATATGTTTTCCTCACCCTCTCCCTCCGCTGTCAAGCGGATATTCGCAATCCGCTTGCGGATATTCGCGATCCGCTTCGCTGTCTGTTCATACCTGAAAGTATTCAAAGGCGAATGGTGCCAATCCGCTCTGCCAGAATACATGCGCCAATGTATACGGCCAGACAAACCGTCATGATGATTCTTCCCACCCATGTTTCATACATGGGTGCCATGATGTCCGGGGAACTCATCCCCACGTACAGAAGAATCAATATCGGCATCCCGTTCATAATCTTCTGCTCATAGCGGCGGGAAGCGGTCTGTACGCGGATCTGCTCTTCTGTCATGGACGTTTCCTGTATCTGATTCACCGCCAGCTGAATGACCTTGGCCAGTTCCCCTCCGCTTCTCTTCACCACAGAAAAGATATCGGCAAATTCTTCAATCTCTTCCAATCCGCTTCTTCTGCCAAACTCCTGCCACACCTCCTCCGCGGTTTTATTGATCCCCATCTGAAACAGCATAATCCTGTATTCTCCCACTATCCGGCTGTCCTTTCCCCACATGACTTCCATCTCTCCGGCCGTCTTTTCCATGGCATTTTCCACTGCATACCCGGAAAGCAGCATGCCGGACAGAACCGTAATGCTGTCCTTGAACTGCTGCAGCATACGGGACTCCTCCCGCTGGCTCAGACGCTGCTTTGTTTTTTGGATGTAAAAATACAGAAAGGGAATGCCGGGCAGCACCGGCCAAAGACTTTTATAGAAGACATAACAGAACAGAATCAAAATCAGGCTTCCCTGGACCAAATAACGCATCCATTGAAATTTAGTGAAACAATACTGCTTCATCGTATCCCGCTGCCTGCAGTTTTTCTTTGTGAACCAGCCCCTTCGCGCAGCAGACAAGCGTTCCTTTGATTTTCCCATCCGCCTCCCCCTCCTCCACAAATCGATAAAGCGGATTCAACACAATTTTTTCATCTTCCAGGCCCGCGATTTCCTCAATTTCCAGCACTCTCCGGCTTTTATCGCGCAGCCTGCCCAGGTGGACCAGCAGGTCAATCCCGGATGCGATCTGCCTGCGCACCGCCGCCAGCGGAAGGTCCATTCCCATCAGTACCATCATCTCGATCCTGGAAAGCATATCCTTTGGACTGTTGGCATGGCCGGTGGAAAGGGAACCGTCATGGCCGGTATTCATGGCATTCAGCATATCAAACGCTTCTTTGGATCGAATCTCCCCCACAATAATCCGGTCCGGTCTCTGGCGCAGCGCGTTTCGGATCAGGTCGCGTATCGTCACCTCATACTTTCCTTCCAAATTCGCCATCCTGGTTTCCAGGCGGACCAGATTATCCACGCCGACCAGACGCAGCTCCGCGGAATCCTCTATGGTAATCACCCGCTCACCGGCCGGGATATATTCGGCCAATGCCCCCAAAAATGTGGTTTTCCCGGAACCGGTCCCTCCGCTGATGAAAATATTATAGCCGCAGATTACCATGATCTTAAGAAACTCTGCCGCCTCCCTGGAGATGGAGCCCCACTGGATCAGACGTTCCATGGAGATCGGTTCCTCCGAAAATCTTCGTATGGTGACCACCGGACCGTCCAGCGCAATGGGCGGAAGAACAATGTTGACCCTGGATCCATCCTTCAGTCTGGCATCCACGATGGGGTTCGCCTCATTGACTCTGCGGTTGGCAACGGCTGCCATCTGCTGCACCACATCTTCCAGCTTTTTTCTGCTGGAAAATCCGCGCTCAAATTTTTCCAGTTTTCCTCCCTTCTCTATAAAAATATGGTCCGGTCCGTTCACCATGATCTCTGTCACCTCCGGATCATCGGAGACTTCACTCAAAACATCCAGACGGCGCAGAGAATCAAACAGTTCTTTTTTGTATTGAAATCGGCGGGCAAGCGGCAGATACATCGCCCGTTTCTGCTGCACCAGCACATCGTCAATGGCCCGGGAGATCAAAGCATCGTCCACCGATTTTCCCATATCCAGTTTTTCAACCACCAACGCCTGCAGCTCATCGTTCCAGTTCTTCATCCTGCGCTCCTTTGACCAGCCTTCTGACATAATCGGCCATCTCCCCGTACATCAGCTGCTCCAGATAATTTTCCGTCTCTTTCAAAACAGGTACATGGGGCAGATGCAGCCGCCTGATTTTCTCCTCCATCCCTGCTCTCCCGCTCCGCTCCATCCAATCGTCAAATTCCATAAGCTTCCATTTCGAGATGGCATCTTCTTTGACCGGTATGTAAATCTCATGGCACAAATCCAGAATCCGGGAAGAAAAGAAAAAATGATCCGCGATATCAATGACGATTTTGTCATATTCCCCGCATTCCAGGAGCTCGTTCAAAATCTTCTCCATGCGTTCTCCCGTCAGATAATCCCGATCCTCCGGATAACAGACCGGAGCGATCCATTTCATCCCTTTATAGTCCTGAATCAGCGCATCCTTTTTCTCCTTCCATTGGTTCAAGCTGCCAAAGTACAGCAGATCAGACAAGTCATACGCGCATTCCCTGCCAAACAGGCGGGCAAAGCCGGAAAATCCTTCCATATTCAGGTACAGCACACGGTACCGCTCGGCCAGAATCAAAGCCAGAAGCAGGGCAAATGTCGTTTTTCGGCTGCCTCCATAGGGGGCATAAATGCCCTCCAGTCGGCAGGCTCCTTTCAGGGCACCTTTCATTGTTCCCGGAGGAGAAAGCGCATCGTAACAGGCAGAAAGTTCCCTCACCACATGTTCTGCCGACTGGTATTTGTAAACGGCCCGGCAGGAATCCAGCTGGTTCACTCCTTCCATATCGGTCAGATAAACCACGGTCCCGATATTCCACTGCTTCATTTCCTCGCGCATGAATACGGGACTGATCAAAAGCACGGCGATCTTGTGCTCATTTGCATATGCCTTCATGGCTTCCTCCTTCGTAAACTGCACCACGTGAAAGGGAAGCCTGCTCTTTTGATTCAGGTAATCCGTCAGCCGTTTTGCATAAAGATAGTCTTCATCAAAAACAGCTAATATTTTTTTCATAGTCACTCCAATCGGGGATTCATCCAGAATATAGACAGCCGACAATCATGGTTGAAAGAAAAAAGAATTGCGTCATAGAGTTCCTGCCATGAACTGCCGACAGCAGATAACCTCTTTCCATGAGGTTTTGCATTGAATTGTTATGTCTTTATTTTATCTCTTTTCTTGAAAAAGTCAAGTATTTTTTGAAATCTAAATTATTTTTATCGTTTTGTGTGTCCTTTTATACAAATTGTGTGCCTTTTATCCACATTCTATCCATCCATACGCTTTCCTGTGCAATCCGCTCCATTCAGGTGAAAACTAACTTGCCAACAAACCGTTGATACTCTGGGCGCCATTCACAGGTCATATGGAAGCAGCAAAAGAAGCGCAGCCCCCGTTTGTTTCCAGGTCCGCGCTTCTTTTCAATCTCTGTTTTATACAGCGTTCCGTTTGATACAGACAAACATACGGAGAACCATCGGTTACTGATTGCTTTCCCGATAGAAATTGATCAGGCAGCCTGCCAGGATGATTCTTCTCTCATCATCGGTCATTTCTCCGAGATGCAGGGTAAATTCCTTTAAACCGCCCTGCCGTACGATATAGGCCTTCAGCTCAGAACACTTATCCTGTACTGCTTTTCGGATATCCGGTATGAAAATGTAGTCTTCCTTTTCAAACGGAAGTTCCTCTTCTTCCAGTATAAATGGAAGCATACCCCAGTTGATCAGGTTGGAGCGATATCTCTTGGTGGCATATTCCCTGGCGATATTGGCCCATCCGCCCAATACCTTCTGGCAGGAAGCTGCCTGCTCTCTGGCGGAGCCGTCTCCCGGCTTCACCGCATAGATGGTACTCCCGATTCCGGTGTTCTGCGGATCCACATCGGCGAATCTGCTCGTTACCGCTTCAAAGGCCTGCTTCAGCGTTTTATCCGCCGTGCACGGATCCTCTCCATTCTCTCTCCGTTCTTCCAAACTGCGTACCGCCTTCGCACGCCCCACATATTCCGGATCTTTCCTGGACAAGGTAAACTCTGCCAGACCGAGAGGATTGGAACGGTAGGAAGAAGTTTCCCCGGACGGAATCAATTCATCCGTCGTCGTCACCGGATCATGGATGACCGATACGACGCGAAGCATCAGATTTTCTGTCAGAGAAGTCATGGACGGCCAATCCACGATACCAGGTCCGAATTTGATTTCCACAGATGGATCTGGTTTTCCCACACCATTGTATACGCGATTATCATAAATGGTCTTATCAAAGAAATACTTCGGCTTTGTAAAGTTGACATCAATATCCGTGGCCGGTGTCAGATACCCCTTATTGACAGCCGTAGCAGCGATGGATCTGGCGTCCATCAGAGCGACCGATGCGATCTGTCCGTTGGTAATCTTGGATCCCTCTCTGTTGGGGAAGTTTCTCGTGGAATGACGGATGCTGAGTCCTCTGTTGGCCGGAACGTCTCCGGCGCCGAAACACGGACCGCAGAATGCGGTGCGCACGGTTGCTCCCGTCTCCAGGAATTTCGCGATGCATCCGTTCTTTACCAGTTCCATCATGATCGGCTGAGAAGCCGGATAAATGCTCAGAGAGAACTCATCGGCTCCTATGCTGTGTCCTGCCAAAATATCTGCCGCATCACAGAGATTTTCAAATCCGCCGCCTGCACATCCGGCGATGACGCCCTGATCCACATACAGCTTTCCATCCTTGATTTTATCTCTGAGTGTATACGGAATCTTATTATCCAGACTGATCTGGGCTTTCTTTTCCACATCTGCCAAAATATCTTCCAGATTGGCATTCAGTTCCTCGATGGTATACGTATTGCTCGGATGGAACGGCATGGCGATCATCGGCTTAATCTTGCTCAGATCCACATAAACAACACCGTCGTAATAGGCCACTTTTCCGGGCTTCAACTCTTTATAGGCTTCTTCTCTTCCGTGGATTTCATAGAACTCTTTCACCTGATCGTCTGTGGTCCAGATGGAGGACAGGCAAGTGGTTTCCGTCGTCATGACATCCACGCCGATGCGGTAATCCACGCTCAGATTTGCCACACCGTCTCCCACAAATTCCATGACTTTATTATTCACATAGCCGTTGGCAAATACTTCGCCGATGATGGCCAGTGCAATATCCTGAGGACCAACCCCTTTTTCCGGTTTTCCTGTCAGATAAATGGCCACCACACCCGGCATATTGATATCATAGGTTTTATTCAGCAGCTGCTTTACCAGCTCCGGTCCGCCCTCTCCGCATGCCATGGTTCCCAGAGCGCCGTAGCGGGTATGGCTGTCCGAACCCAGAATCATCTTTCCGCATCCGGAGAGCATTTCTCTGGCATACTGATGAATAACCGCCTGATGAGGAGGAACATAGACACCGCCGTATTTCTTTGCACAGGTCAAACCAAACATATGGTCATCTTCATTGATGGTTCCGCCCACCGCGCAAAGACTGTTGTGACAGTTTGTCAGTACATAAGGAACAGGAAACTCCGTCAGACCGCTGGCCCTGGCCGTCTGGATAATGCCGACAAAGGTGATGTCATGGGAGGTCAGACAGTCAAACTTGATTTTCAGTTTTTCCATATTGTCCGATGTATTATGATCCTTCAGGATCCCGTAAGCCATAGTCTGCTTTGCCGCCTCGGCCTTATCCGGAACCTCTCCCAGTTTGCTTTTCAGGACGGCAGCCGCCTCCTTGTCATCCTCCACCAGCTCTGTTCCATTTAATAAATATGCGCCATGTTTCAATAGCTTAATCATGCAGTATCCTCCTTTTTCTCGTCAAACAGCTGTTCCCAATCCTCCTCTGTGTCCTGCGCAGACACTGCCGGAGAGAACGGGCACTTTCATACATTATAACGTCACTATAATAATTTGTAAAGGAAATCCTAATTTCCTTCCCCCCGCGCATGGGGCAATTTCTTCCTGCGAATAAACTGAGTATACCATATCTTTTCCGGAAAATCGAGTAAAATGGATACCCGGACGGCCGTATGGAAGCAGATCGTCTTCTAGAGGGTTTTGGAAAACGTCGGTACTTGATTTTTCCAGCTCCAACGGAGCGCCGAAAAATCCTATGTACCGCTACGTTTTCCAGAAGCGAAAGCGCCCCGTTAGAAGACGATCTGCTTCCATACGGCCGTCCGGGTATCCATATTTATCTATATTCGCCTATCCATTTATCGCAGAAATCTCCCCCAGACTACTGTTTTTCCATTCAAAAAATGATATAATAAAAGAACCGATAAAACTATGGAGGAAAATCTATTTATGGAAAACCAACCGTCAAAAATCCCGTTGTCCAAACAGCTGTTTTCAATCCCTAATATACTGGGATATTTCCGTATTATCCTGATTCCCATCATCATGTGGAACTATTTTCATGCCCAAACGGATTCCGATTATTATTTTGTCGCACTTCTGGTCGTCATATCTGGTCTGACCGATGCGCTGGACGGGCAGATTGCCCGCCGCTTTCATATGGTCACACCCCTTGGAAAAGCACTGGACCCCATCGCGGATAAGCTTACTCAGGGAGCCCTGGCTGTCTGTCTTATGACCAAATACCCTCTCATGATCGTCTTATTTGCCCTCTTCCTTATAAAAGAAGGCTTCATGGGAATCACCGGACTTCTTTTTCTGCGCCACGGGGAGGTGTACGGCGCTCTTTGGTTCGGGAAGATCTGTACCGTCGTCTTATATGCCGTCATGATTCTCCTGATCTTCTTCCCTGCAATTCCGCTGGGTGCCGCCAACACATTGATCCTGATCAGCATTGGCTTCATGCTCTACAGCCTGATCCGCTATGCCATATTAAACATTGGCAAACTTTCCAGACATGGAAAAAATTGAAACCATAAACTGTTATGACGGGGATGCCCCAATATTTGCACTGCACAGAAAAAATCAAACTTCAGAATTATTTTTCTGTGTCTATGCAAATATTGGGGCATCCCCGTCATAGTAAGCTGGCGTTCGTCCCTTTCATCGAATCAATATCCTCATTCATCCACAGACGCGTCCACTTCCTGCTCCGGTTCTTCCGCTTTTCTCTCTTTTTTTGCGATCCTTGGAAATTCCACGGTTACGCGGAACAAATCTCCGTCCAGGTATAAATGGAGTTTCCCTCCCATGAGTTCCGTCAGGCTTTTTGCAATGGACAAGCCCAGTCCGCTTCCCTCTGTGGTACGGGCCGTATCCCCTCTGGTAAAGCGTTCCGTCAGCTCTTCCGCCGGAATATTCAGCGGACTTTCCGACACATTTTTTATGATCACTGCCGCATGGTTCATACTCTTCTTGGTATCCACATAGACCCGGCTCCCGGGCAGGGAGTACTTGCATGCATTTCCCAGCAGATTTTCCAGTACCCGCCAAAGGCGTCTTCCGTCTGCCTCAATATAAACCGGTTCTTCTATGATATTGGCCACCACGGTAAGATTTCTCTGTTCGAATTTGTCATTTAGTTCTCCCACCGCCTGCTTCAGCAGTTCCATCAGATTCAGTTCCGTCATTTCCAGCTCAATATTGCCGCTGTTGGCTTTGGAGGCTTCCACCAAATCCTCGATCAGCTGCTTTAAACGCTGGGATTTCTGATCCAGAATCTGAATATATCCCTGTATTTTTTCATTATCGCATTTTTCCCGTTTAATCAGATCCACATAGTTGATGATGGAAGTGAGGGGGGTTTTAATGTCATGGGAAACATTGGTGATCAGTTCCGCCTTCATGCGCTCATTTTTGGTGGCGGAACGGACGGCTTCCTGGAATCCGCCTCCCATCTGATTGATGTGCTCTGCCAGCGTTTTCTCCACGCTTCCCGCATACATTTCTTTGATATCAATCTGATAATCGTCGGAACCCTCCGCTATCTTTTCCACGCCCCGGTCAATCTGCATGATCCAGGAATTTTTTTTCAGAAGAATCACCACCGCCAAAACCTGCAGCGCCAAAAGAAAGACTAAACCCAGCATGCTTCCCATGGCAAAGCATAGAAAACTCCCAAATAAATAGAGAAGAAACGCGATGATAATCCGGCTGGACGCCCGGAAATGGCCGAATGCCTTTCGTATGCCCCGGAGCATGCGGTGAAAGATACTGGTATCCCAATAGGTGAGGCCCACGCGGACACGGCGCACAATCCGAAGAATAATCCAGATGAATTCCAGATACCACAGCATGATACCGGCTCCCACCATGATAATCCGCAAAGACAGCGGCACACCGGACGCTCCGCTTCCCACTCCGATTAAAATGCCTCCTACGGTTCCTCCGATGATGCCATGCAGAAGCAGCATCATTTCTCCGCTCATTCGGTCACCGAGGGCGAGAAAATACACTTTTTCCCCCTTTCTCCTTCCGGCGGATACCACCAGATAGATCAGGCTCCCCAGCCACATCATGGCAGACAGCACGATCCCCACCGGAATCCACATGTAAAGGGTTCCTCCCATCTGATAGATGTACATCCCGTCACGGATGCTGTCATAGAACGGATACCCCCTTGCCTCCAGCATCACGATGGCCGCGTCTGTTCTCCCCGCTGTCTGGCCGCTCAGATATTCTCCAATGACAGAAAAGCTTTCTCTGTTCAGCTCCTGCACTCCTTCTCCATTGACATAGATAATATCCATATCCGTGCCATTGAGTGTGACCATGCGGGAACCGTTTTTATACTCCCGGATCAGCTCCCTGGCCGTCATGCCCTGTCCTGACAAAGAGGTCATGATACTGGAGGATGTCAGGTTGGTATATACGGCATCCTGGATATCCATCACCATGACAATATTCTGAAATCCTGAAAAATCGCAGTAGTAGTTGGAAAACTCCTGCCCAAAATTCTGGTAATGCCTCAGAATCATATAGATATCCGATTCCTCCATCTGCCAGTTTCCATCTGTAATGGTATACCCGCTCGTGGATGTCTCGATATAATTAGTATTCACATAATTGCGTATCGTATGAAGACCTGTGACATAGACATAATCCTCACCGCCGTTTTCCTGCGATATGATTTTTACACCTGCCTCCTGAAGCATTTGCTGCATGCTGGCGTACTCGCCATCCCAGTTCATGATGGTTTCGGCCGTCCAGGCAATTTCATTCCCATCTTCTCCCCAGAATCTCAAAAGCTCTTCGGTATAAAAGATATGGTACAGTTCTTCTCCCAGCTCCACATCCGAAAAAAAACTTGGCAATGCATCGCTGACGGTATCGGAAAGAAACCGGCTGTCCTGGTATCCTTTCCCCCCATTGCTGTCTTCAATGATCTGCTTCCAGTAGTTCTGTCCGCCGCTGTTCAATACGATAAATGCAATAATCAATGCGGCGAGCACACATACGCTGATCATATGAAGCCCGCCTGCCACCCATTTCCAGACGGATGATTGTCTCCACATTGGCCTGCTCCTTCGCTATAATTTTTCCACTTTATAACCGATTCCCCATACGACTTTCAAATATTTCGGCTCCTTTGGATTGATTTCGATTTTCTCCCGGATACGGCGGATATGGACAGCTACCGTATTATCTGCACAATATGCTTCTTCTTCCCATACCTGTTCGTAAATCTGTTCGATGGAAAAAACTTTCCCTGCATTTTTTACCAGGAACAAAAGAATCCGATAATCAATGGGAGTCATCTTCACTTCCTCTCCATCCACAGTCACCTGTTTTTTCTCATCATCAATCCACAATCCCCCGGTCTTATACACATGGACATTGTCTTCCGAAGTCATGGACCCAAAACTGGTATAGCGGCGCAGCTGTGACTTTACCCGCGCCACCAGCTCCAATGGGTTAAACGGTTTTGTAATATAATCGTCTGCTCCAATGTTCAAGCCCAAAATCTTATCTGTGTCCTCCGACTTGGCAGACAGGATAATCACCGGAATTTTGCTTTCTTCCCTCAGCTTCAGTGTGGTGCGGATTCCATCCATCTTCGGCATCATAATGTCCACCAAAAGAAGATGGATTTCCTTTTCTTTGACGATCTTAAGCGCCTCCACCCCGTCGTAAGCTTTATAAATCGTATATCCCTCCTGGCTCAAATAAATCTCAATGGCATCTACAATCTCTTTATCATCATCACAAACTAGAATATTATACATACACTCCTCCACATGCGGCGGCCTGACGGCCTCAATCGAATTCTATGGTTATATGGTAACAATTAAAAATGATGGAATTCAAGAAAAACTCTTAAAAATTCCTTAAATTCATGATACTATGTTGTTGGGGATACTTCAAGACTTTTTCCCTCCAGCAGCACAACTATACAACTTATATCAACCATCCAATCCGGCACGTGCTGCCGCCGGATGGTTCTACCTATGAAAGTTTATGGCAGCACAGAAATGGGGGTTGTCCATGAGACAATTTGTTACAAAATATCTGGTATCCGGTCCCAAAATCACTCCGTTTGAACACGAGCAGACCGATACCAACCAGATCCGCTATGAGCAGTATCTTCGCTCCATCATTGCCAAAGAGATGGGGCCGGTTCCGCGCGGGCATGTGCAGATCGGCGCCCTAAGTGAACTTGACATGCCGTGGGAATTTTATGATTCATACGGCGATTATTTTCTTTCCATCAAGCAGTTCTCTTACACCCTGACCAAGACCGAAGTCATGGCAGCCTTCTGTCTGAAAGCAAAGCAGGCGCTCACCCTTTCCATGGCTCTCTGGAGTTACGGCGCCATCGAAATCTGGCAGGAGGATGCCTGCATCTGCCGCATGGATGCGCCTCTTTATAAGCCCATGAAGCGGATTCCTTTTTCCGCTTCTCTGAAAAAGGGACAAAATCTCTTCCTGGTGCGCATGATCTGCCTCGGCGCAAGGGATACCAGAAATATGTTCGGCATCGAACTGCTGGATCATACGGATGACGTGACCTGTGTCCTTCCCGACGAGGAGCACGGTCTGTTCTATGAAGACGCGCAGGCCTATCTTGCTTCCATCCGCCTGGAAGGAGATACCTTATCTCTGCCGCCCTGCGGACTTGAGGGACAGCTTTGCCTTACTTATGAGACGGATCCGGACCATCCGATGGATCTGACCGGGGTTTCTTCTTATGAGATGCAAAACAGCGATCCCCACATCACCCTCC
The DNA here is from genome assembly GCA_018710785.1 of Candidatus Fimimorpha excrementavium. Classification (GTDB taxonomy): domain Bacteria; phylum Bacillota; class Clostridia; order Lachnospirales; family Lachnospiraceae; genus Fimimorpha; species Fimimorpha excrementavium. The sequence goes on along the minus strand of DVJD01000050.1, from coordinate 7,698 downwards.
GGCTCTCTTCGGGCATTCACCATGTCAGCCGTACCCTGGAACGCATCAATCAGATCGTCCCGGATACGGAAACCAAAAAGAATCCCTATGAGGTGCTTTCCCAGGTATGCGAAGGCAACAAGTTTGAGGGGACCCGCCTGAGCCTTTTGTACTGGATGGCAGGCAAGGGACTGAACCGGCCGGTCAAATACCATATGGAATGCCTGGATCAGGCCCTCTGTGAGATCGAGCGGCGCGCGGACTGTTCGGATTTTTATATGGCTGCTCTTCTGCGGCATATCCACTGCTACGGACTGCCAAAAGAAGTGGAAGCCCGCGCCAAGGATGCGTTTTTAACCTACCGCTACTGGATGACGGAAGAAGGATCCGACGGTATGTGCTTCTGGAGTGAGAATCACTCCCTTTTATTCTACATCAACGCCTACATGGCCGGTCAGCTCTATCCGGAGGAACGTTTTCTGCGCTCCGGCCGTCTGGGCCGGGAACAGAGTGAATGGGCATTGTCCTGTGTCCGTCAGTGGCTTTCCGATGTGGTGGAATACGGGTTTGACGAATTTTTAAGCGCCGACTACATGTGCGTCACCATGGGCGCCCTGTTGAATGTGTTCGACTATGCGCCAGAGCAGGAATCGAAGGACGCGGGAACACTCCTGGATCTTTTGTTCCATCATTTTGCGTGTCACTGTTATAAGGGTGAGATCATCGCGCCCCAGGGCAGAATCTACCGCTCGGTGCTTTATCCCTATACCCAGAACGCCCAGGCCCTGATGTATCTTTTGGATTCTGACTGCCCCATGGCCGAATCCGAATGGCTCTCGTTCCTTCTGACCACCCGCTACCAGATTCCTTACCAGGAGAAGGAGTGGATCGGCAAAGATCTGGACACTGCCTATTCCAGCAGCAATGCCAGAATTCATCTGTATAAGACCAAAGACTACATCCTGACATCGGTACAGTCTCCGCGGACAGACGGCGGCAAAATGTGGTCGCCGGTTCCGGAATCCGTCAAAAATGACACCAGCCTGGACACCCTTGTCATCCGCAACAAGGCCATGAATGAATGCTTCCACGGCACCAGCCATTTTGAGCCGGGCACCTACGGCTACCAGCAGCATATGTGCTATGCAGCCATCGGAAGGGAAGCGGTCCTGTTTGTCAATCATCCGGGGGAGACATCCGATCTGTCCTCCATGCGCCCCGGGTACTGGTACGGAAACGGCCTGATGCCTGCCATGAAGCAGGTCAAAAATTCCCTGGGCTGTATCTATGAACTGAATGACCGGCATCCGGTGGATTTCATCCATTTCTTTTTCCCGAAATGCAAATTTGATTTCTGGAAATACGATGGAAACTGGCTGTTTGCCTCCAAAGACGACAGCTACATCGGCATCTGGTGCAATGTTCCCCTGATCCCGTGGAACGATCTTCTGGCTGACTGCGAATACCGTGCCTACGGCGGCGATATCGCCTCCTTCTGGCAGCTGGGATGCCGACGCGAAAACGGAAGCCTGGAAGAATTCATGGCTTTCTGTCAGGAACTTTCTCCCCAGTTTGAAAACCACACTCTGACCAGCCGTCTCCCCATGCAGGGGCAAACGGATGCCAAAGACCGCTCCTTTGTCTTAACTTATACCGAACACGACGATCCGTCCCAGTACGTATAAAAACCTACCGGAATATCGGTCGTCGGCAAAACCGCTCATAATACACAGCTGCCCGGATGCACGCTTGTAACGTACATTCGGGCAGCTGTATGTTTCCTCGATTCGCTCAGATATAAATCCGGATGTTCTTCATCTTTACTTCTCCCCTGGCCGCAGTAACCTGAATCACCAGGGTCTGTTCCGCTCCGTCCATATCGTTGGTGAGAGGATTCTGATCGGCAAACGGATCCGCCAGCTGGCAGATCTTCTTATGCCCCACGCAGGTTCCCTGGTAAAGCGGATGCTTATCGCCGCTTCCCTCATTGACAAAGATGCGGAAGCTCTCCACTCTCTGCCCCTGTGCGATGTCTTCCTCCAATGTCACATAGCGGATGGCTTTATAGGGAACCTTCAGCGGTATGGTGTAAACCGGCTGCATGGCCGTCCCTTCCCTTTTCACTTCCGCCAAGATCTCATGTTCAAATTCCGTCCGAATCCAGTCTCCCAGCTCTTTTAACCGCTTCACATCCCGCTCGTCCAGAAGGCCGTCCCGATTGGGAGGGATATTCAGATTCAGCGCGGCATTGCCCCCAACGGATGATAAGTAGATTCTGCACAAATGCTCCAGGGAATGGGGCTGTTCATCGGGATGCCAGAACCAACCAGGACGGATGGATGTGTCGATCTCCGCCGGGGCATAGACCAGACCCTTGGAATATAAAATGTTGCTGAGGGTTCCGATATTCTGATCCGTGTTGTACATATAGCTTAAGTCTCCTTCCCCGGCCAGAGGCCCCGGGCCTGTCTGGACTTCGCTGTAATGGCACAGTTCCGACGGCACCACAGACCACTCGGCATATCTGGCGGTCCCGGCCTCATTTCCGCACCAGCGCACATCCGGACCGAAATCATTGAAAATCACGGCATTCGGCTGATAACGGCGGATCAGGGAAAAATAACGTGGGAAATCATACTCCTGTTTTTTCCCATTGGGTCCCTCTCCGCAGGCATTGTCAAACCACACATAGAAGATCTCCCCATACTCCGTCAATAGCTCGGTCAGCTGATTGCAGAAATAGTCATTATACTCCGGCGTTCCGTAATATTTGGAGTTGCGGTCCCAGGGAGATAAATAAAAGCCGAATTTGATGCCGCCTCTTCTGCATGCATCGGCTGCCTCTTTCACGATATCCCGCTTCACCGGGGAATTCTTTACACTGTGCTCAGTGTATTTGGACGGCCACAGGCAGAATCCGTCATGGTGTTTTGCGGTCAGCACCATGCCTTTCATGCCCGCCGCTTTTATGGCTTCCACCCACTGATCACAGTCCAGTTTTTCCGGGTTGAAAATGGACTCCGGCTCCGTTCCGTTTCCCCATTCCAAATCCGTATACGTGTTGGGGCTGAAATGGATGAATGCATAAAATTCCGTGTCAAACCAATCCAACTGTCTCTTGGAAGGCCTCACCCCTGCGGCCTCCTGCAAAAACTTCCTCATAAGAAAATCCTCCTAATCGCCAAAAAAACAGGAGCCGGAAAGCAGATTTGCCTCCCAACTCCTGTGTGTCTCATGCATCAGTCGCCCGGCACAAACGCCGCGGTTCATCTGCTGTGTATCTGTATCTTACCATAGAAGCCATCCCATGTAAATACTCTCACAGCAGCTGCAGCTTTCCGCCATTATTTAATTCTGTCGTAAGCTGCCTGTGCATTTTCAATCCAGTCATTCAGTCCCACATTTTCCATTTCCTTCAGATACTGATTCCAGCCGTCATCATCCAGATTTCTCGTCCCTGTGATGAACTCAGCCATGGAGTTGTCAATCAGGTCAGACATGGAGGTCAGTACCTGTGCGTTCTCTGTGCTTTCTTCCTGTGTATAGCTCAGAACCGGAAGAAGCTGTTCCGGATGTTTGTCATTGTACAGTTCATAGCAGGTTGCGGACGCCATGGAACTCTTGCTGTCTGCATTGAATTCTGTGGAACCGTCTGCCATGGCATCGGTCAGGCTGGCTGGTGTATAGCGAGGTCCGATGTTATGCCAGAATTTATTGTTGACTTCCCCCCAAACATTGACATCACCGATATTGGTTACCAGCTTAATCTCATCGATCAGGCCCAGTTCTTTGTATCCATTGTTTGCCTCTGCGCATACTTCCGGATCATCGGTCCAGTCTACGCCGTACTCGCCATAGCGGTTATTCAGGGACATTTCATAATCGTAGAAAGCTTCCCCTACACGGAATGCCAGTTCCGGATTCTCACATGCACTGGTTACGAAGAACTCCGGTGTATATCCGATCGGCGCATATGGTGTATACTGAACGCCTTCCGGTCCTGTCAGAGGCTCGATCATGGTCATTTCCTGATAGTTTTTATTATTATCCGCATCCGGATAGTTTACTGTCTGGGAACCGATGGAGCAGAATCCGATGACATTGTCTTCCAGGTTCAGTGTGGCTGTGAACTGAGAATCGTTGTCACTGAACATGGCCGGTGCCAAAAGTCCGTTGTCATACAAGTCTTTCAGATATTCCAGTCCCTTTCTCCACTCGTCTGTGACCCATGGAGCATATACGGTTCCGTCTTCAGACAGCGCCAGACCGTTATTCTTTCCAAGTCCGTCATCGTAGAATGTGAACGCGTTCATCAAAGCGACTGCTGTATTCTGTCCATATCCGCCGATGATACCATAGACACCGATCTCATCTTTCCTTCCGTTTCCGTTTGGATCATTATTGACAAACTGTGTCAAAACTTCCTTCAGCTCATCGGTGGTCGTCGGCACTTCCAGTCCCAGCTTATCCAGCCATGCCTGGTTGATATAGAGACGATATGGATTGTAATTCCAGGTCTGCGGTTCATATTTGATCAGTCCATAGACGTGTCCGTCGGCTGCTGTCATCAGATTCAGCATTTCCTGTTTATCTTCCTCCGGTATTGCGTTAAAGTGAGGACTGATTTCTTCGTCATTTAAATAATCCTCCAAAGGTACAAACAGCCCCTTGGAACCATAATCCAGAATCATGGACTGGGATAAACTTCCCAGCGGCATGATAATATCCGGCAGATCATCGCCGCCTGTGGCCAGCAGAGACATCTTGCTCTGGAAGTCTGCCGTACTGGATGGCATCATGTAAAATTCAATGTTGATCCCCGGTCCGGCCGCACCGATGCCGATGCCGAAAATACTGTCCCCAGAACCGAAAGGGAAAGGGCTCCTGCCGCCGCTTTGCTGCCCGGTACGGTCAGCGCTGTCTCGGGGGCGAATGCCTGCGAATGGTCATCCTCATGGTAAAGGGTCGTATGCATCCACTTGCTCTCCCCTTCCATGCCCCATTCCACCGGGTATTGGTCCAGTCCCCTGGCGGAGGGAAGGATCAGATCCGCCTGCTCATACAGACCGGATTTTGACTGCTCTGCCTGAATCAGAACGCCTTCCGCATCGGGAGGCACACAGATGGTCATGGTAACCTTATTTTCTCCCTTTTCTGCCGTGAACACAACGGCTGCTTTTTCAATGATGAGCTGCAGGTTTGTTTTCGCGCCCCTCATTTCTTCCGAGAGGCCAAACAGCACTTCCCCTCCCATGGGATGGCTCGTTCCCTCAAACTGGGGCCGCTTTTTTCCGGTTTCGGGGCGCAGTGTCTGATTATAATGGCTCCGTTCCACTTCCTTTTGGTGTCTGGCATTCTCCGCGATCTCACACAGCTGCCGGTACCGCTCCCCAGGCACCTTTTCCGTCTGTTTTCTCCTGGTGTAGAGATTCTGATAATAGCAGTCATAGTGGTTCAGCGCCAGATGGATGGTGTTGTCCCTGAAAAACACCATCGCTCCCATCCTTCCGTTTCCGAGCGGAAGCGCATTATGCCATCCGGTTTCCACCTGATCGAATATAATCTTATGCATATCGGTTCCTCCTCTGTTTTTCATCAATTTAGCACAATTAGGAACATGATACAACTCTTCTATCCAAACTTACCTATTCCCCATCCAATTTTTCTCCTTTTATGCGCCGCAGTACCGCAGCCAGCTCACAGAATTGCTGTACGCTGCCGCTGTCCGGCAAATGTCTGCTCGTGCAAGCACGGCAGCCGCTTTCCATGCTTGCCGCATGCTGATCACGCAAAAAAAGAGGCGCTGCCCTCTTTCGCCGACGCAGGACATACCGCCTGTCGCCTGACTATGCAGCGCCTCTTCTGAAATCTGCGGGATTGATTCCTTTTTATTTTTTAATTGTTTCCCGCACTTCTGTCATACGCATTCTGTGCGGCTTCCAGCCACTGGCTCAGTCCGGAAGTTTCCAGCTCAGACAGATATGCATTCCATCCGTCATCCTCCAGACTTCTGTTTCCGGTGATGAATTCGGCGATCGCACTGTTTACCAGTTCCGGAACGTCGCTCGTGATGGTACCCAGCTGACTGGATTCTTCCAGTGTGTAGTGAAGCATCGGAAGTACATGTTCCGGATGTTTATCATAATAGTGTTCGTAATTGTATGCATTCAAAGTCGCGCTCTTCTTGGATGGATCGTAGGGAGCTGATCCGTCTGCCTCTCCGTTGCTCCATTCCAAAGCAGAGTATCTGGGCTGCGTTCCGTGCCAGAACTTATTGGAAGGTTCTGCCCATACATTTACATCAGTCTTGTAATTGTAAACGATGGAGATCGCGTCCGTGATGCCTGCTTCCACATAGCAGTTGGTGAATTCTGCGCAGACTTCCGGATCCATGGTCCAGTCCACACCCTCTTCTCCAAAACGTGCCGTCATGGAGATGTCTTTTTTATAGAAGTAATCGCCGAAGCGGAATGCCAGTTCCGGATTCTCACACGCGGATGTAATGAAGAATTCCAACGTCGGGGAATATTCTGTATATGGTGTGTAGCATACGCCTTCCGGTCCGGTCAGAGGAGACATGATGTCCAGTTCCAGGAAGTTGGGGTTGTTGTCGCAGTCATTCCAGTTGCTTGTGGAACCGGCGCAAACCAGACCCACCACCGGAGTCTCCGCATTCAAGACTGCCTTAAACTGCGTATCATCATCCGTAAATATGGCGGATGGCATCAATCCTTCGCTGTACAGCTTATTCATGTACCGGAGTCCCTCACGGAACGCATCCTGGGTAAACGGTGCGATGACCGTCTCTCCGGACTCATCCAGAGCCAGCCCTCCATTCTGGCCACCTCCATTCCAGAACAGGAATGAATTCATCAAAGCCGCCACGGTATTCTGGCCATAACCGCCTTCCATCATGCCGTAAACGCCGATTTCATCGGCTTTTCCATTGCCATTGGGATCATCCTGTACAAAGTGCTTCAGTACTTCATACAGCTCATCGGTGGTCGTCGGAACCTCCAGCCCCAGCTTATCCAGCCATGCCCCATTGATATAGTAACGGTTTGGCGTCATATTCCATGTGGAAGTCTCAAACTTCGGCAGACAGTAGATATTGCCGTCCGCCGATGTGATGGCTGTCATGATCGTCTCCATATCCTCCTCCGGGATGGCGGAAAAATATGGGCACATGGATTCATCGGCGATATAGTCATTCAGCGGAACGAAGATGCCCTTGCTTCCATAGTCCAAAACCTGCTCTGCCGATAACACGCCGTCCACCATGATGATGTCGGGGAGGGCTTCTCCTCCGGTCGCCATCAGCGACAGCTTCGTTTTACAGTCATCCGCGGAAGCCGGGAGCATATAAAACTCAATGTTGATTCCCAGATCTTCCTCCAGCTTCTTGGTCTGGAAATTGTCCTCATAGTCCGTCACCAGCGCATTGGTCTGAATGCCGATCAACAGTGTCTCGCCATTGCCGATCTTCGTATCCGTATTTTCCGCTTCCGTCTCTGTGCCTTCTGCGCTTGTCTCTTCTTCGTCCTTCATCTCTGTCTCCCCGGCACTGGTCTCTGCGGCTTCTGTGGTTTCCTGTGCTTCGGTCTCCTGCGCCGCAGCTGTCGTCGCACCGGTACCGCTGTCACCGCATCCGACAAAAAGGGTGGATGCTGCCAGGGTAAGAGCCAGCGCGGAAACCGCTTTTTTGGTCTTTCTCATAAA
>DVJD01000049.1 GCA_018710785.1 Candidatus Fimimorpha excrementavium | reverse complement strand
TGAAAAACGTCGGTACTTGATTTTTCCAGCCGGACACGGCGCAGAAAAATCTTAGTACCGCTACGTTTTTCACGGAGCGAGAGCGTCCCGACAGGGAAAAGGTTCGTTCCCTTCGGCCGTCCGGTTTTTTCATTTTGTTCCCAATCGATTCACTCCTGCGTTTGTCCTGATTTCCTTCAAGAAACACTTGTCATCTAGTATTAAAAACTATATAATAAATGTATATGATTTTCGACGACAAATGCCGCCCCTATCTTTCATGGATACGGCGGAACAAGGGAGGTACTCCATGACAAATCAGGAGCTTTATAAAGAATTACTGCGGAAACTCTCTAATCTGGATTTCATCAAACCGGAGGAGATTCCTAACATAGATTTATATATGGATCAGGTCACTACATTTATGAACGATCATCTCGCCGACGCCAAACGCCGGGAAGACGACAAGATTCTGACGAAAACCATGATCAACAACTATGCCAAAAACAATCTTCTTCCTCCCCCGGTGAAGAAGAAATATTCCAAGGAGCACATGCTTCTTTTGATCTTCATCTACTATATGAAAAGCTTCCTCTCCATCACGGATATTCAGGAACTTTTTTCTCCTCTCACATCCCATTTCGGGAAGACGGAGAAGTGGAATCTGGAGGATATCTACTCTGAAGTTGTATCCTTTGAGAGCGAGGAAATGCACCGCCTTTTAAAAGATATTTATGCCAAGTTCCATTTATCCAAGACTTCTTTTGCCGATGCATCCGGCACGGAACAGGAAGAACTCCAGTTATTTTCTTTTATCTGTATGCTGGGATTTGATGTCTATCTGAAAAAACGGATGATTGAAACCATCATAGATATTCGGAAGTCAGAAAAAGACAAAAAGGATTGATTTTTTATACAAAAGAAAACCGCGGCGCCATGGCTTTCCCTGCCGGATCCGATACGCTCTGTCCGGGATGGAAGGCTGGGACGCCGCGGTTTTCTTTCCTGCGGAGTCTAGTTTTCTTCTTCACTTTTCTCTTTCAGCCGCTTGAATGTCATATCATAGCCGTCATTTCCAAAATTCAGGCTTCTGTTCACTCTGCTTATGGTCGCCGTAGAAGCGCCCGTCTTTTCCGCGATTTCCAGATAGGTCTTTCCTTCCCGAAGCATCATCGCCACTTCATAGCGCTGGGCAAAAGAAAGCAGTTCGTTCACAGTGCAGACATCCTCAAAAAACGCATAGCATTCTTCCTCATTTTTTAAAGTCAGAATCGCACGAAATAACGAATCCACTGCAGATGTTTTGATCTTTTTATTCATTGGAACCTCCAAAGTATAGATTTCTTTCCATTCAATTATATTTATCATGCCCCTGCGGAGCATGTCTCTGTTTATCACTACACTATTTTAACATAGTAAAGTCACAAAGTCTACTGTTTTTGCCGATATTTTCTTGTATACGGCAAAAACTTTTCCACAGATGTATTCATCACCAGCCGTTCCGGAAAATTCATCTCCTCAAGGATCTTTAAGGCATGAGCATGGGAACCGATCTGGGTAATGAAATGGGCATCGCTGTCCACTACAATCGGCTGCTCATACTCCATGCAGAGCTTCAGCATTTTCCTGTAATTTTCATCCGCCCCCATTCGATAGCCGCCCGGCCGAAGAGAACTGTCATTCATTTCCAGAAGTTTTCCATGTTTCTTGGCCGCCTCCACGATCGGCTCATAGGTGAGCGGCAGGCGTCCGTCATCGGGATGTCCTATGATATCTACCAGGGGATTTTCAATGGCCCGAATGACTGCATTTGTGTTGTCCTTTTCATCCCGGCACCGCAGACACGGGAGATGCAGGCTGGCTATCGTGACATCCAACTGTTTAAACACCGGTTCCGGAAGATCCAGGGTACCATTTTCATCCATCACATTCAGTTCCGCGCCGAGCAGTACCATAATCCCATATCTCTCCCTCAGCTCTTCCCTGTCCACTGCTCTTAAATTTTGAAAATAAAATTCATGGCAGGATCCGGGCATGGCCGGTGCATGTTCCGTAATGCCAATCAGCTCCAGCCCCTTGGCTGCTGCTTCTTTTATCATCTCTGTCATTGTATTATAAGCATGCCCGCTGGCAATGGTATGTGTGTGGGTATCCAACCTAAATTTCATGGCAAACCTCCATTATAAAGGGGGTGTTGTAAACCAACACTCCCCATTGACCTGTTTCTTTTCTTCTTTAACAGTTTATAATAGTGTCGTGAAAAAATCAAGTACACTTTCCCATTTTGCAGGACAATACACGCACACATCCCCTGTCTCTTCCTCCGAGCGGAACCGATTTCATCTTTCCGAATATTATATTCTAACCATAAAAATCATGGATGAACCATGGGAACATCCATTCATGCAAACATGGGAAAGGAGTCAGGCTTTTATGAAAACAGGTCGAAAAAAATGGTTTGCACTGATCGCCGCGGGAGTCCTTGGAACTTCCGTTTTTCTGGGCGGATGCCAGGACAAAAAAGAAGAGGGTCAGCAGCTGACCCCGGTTACATTGAGCGAAGTGGCCCATTCTATTTTTTATGCGCCGCAGTATGCCGCCTATGAGCTGGGCTATTTTCAGGAGGAGGGCATTGACCTTACCATAGAAAATGCCTTTGGCGCAGATAAAGTAATGACTGCCCTTATCTCCGGAAATGCGGATATCGGTTTTGCCGGTTCCGAATCCTCCATCTATGTATACGCAGAAGGACAGGAAGACTATGCGGTAAACTTCGCCCAGCTGACACAGCGTGCCGGAAATTTTCTCGTCTCACGCACAGAAGACCCGGATTTTAAATGGGACGATCTAAAGGGGCAGACCGTTCTCGGCGGAAGGGCAGGCGGCCGCCACAGCCCCTGCCCTTTTTCATGACTCCTATTTTCTGTTATTTTTCATCTGACTCTTCGGAAGGTTTCTTCTGCTCTATGGTGATTCTGACTTTACCGACACGCTTTCCATCCATCTGGAGTACCTTCACCTTCAGTCCTTCATATTCGAATTCATCTCCCTCTTCCGGGACTTTATCCAGTTCTTCCATTACCCATCCGCTGACGGTCAGGACTTCGAATTCTTCCTCTCTGTCCAGCTCTTCAAACAGTTTTTCCACATTGGCGCTTCCCAGGACGAAATATTCCGTCTCCGATACTTTCTCAATCTCCTCCACCACTTTATCATGTTCATCCCAGATCTCGCCCACCAGTTCTTCCAGCACATCTTCCAGTGTCACAATTCCGACGGTACCGCCAAATTCATCCATGACCACAGCAATATGGGATTTGTTCCTCTGAAGCTCCCTCAGCAATTCACCGATATTTTTACTCTTGGCGATGAACAGCACCGGACGGATGATGGCAGAAATATTTTTATTGGTATGGTATACATAGTTGTGGAAATCCTTTTGATAAATAATTCCTATGATATGATCAATGGAGCCCTCATACACCGGAAGTCTGGAATATCCGGTCTGTGCAAATATTTTGGCGATCTCTTCCTTCGACAGATCGGATGAAATTCCCACCACATCCACACGGGGCGTGAGAATGTCGGCGGCCTCCAGTTCCGAAAATTCAAGGGCACTGCGGATCAGAGAGCTTTCCTGCTCATCAATGCCGCCCTCCTGCTCTGCCTCTTCCACAATGGTCAAAAGTTCTTCTTCCGTAATCGAATGATCTCCCTCTGCTTTGATGATCTTAGAAAGCAGCTTTTTCCACTGCTTAAATAAGAAATTCACCGGTGTCAGAATCTTCATAAACACATTTAAAATCGGCGCCGAAAACATGGAAAATGTTTCCGCATTTTCTTTTGCAATACTCTTTGGGGAAATTTCACCAAAAATCAGGACAACGATGGTCGTCACGACGGTGGAGATACTGGCTCCCGCCTCTTCCCCCAGATATCGAACAAAAACCACTGTAGCCAGAGATGCACTGGTGATATTCACAATGTTGTTGCCGATCAAAATCGTGGACAATAATCCATCATAGTTGTTCGACAAACGGAGAACCAGGGCTGCCCGTTTATTCCCTTTTTCCGCCATATTTTTGATACGTATGCGGTTTAGAGATGAGAATGCGGTCTCTGTTGCGGAAAAATATGCCGACATAACGATACAAAAAACAATGATTATAATAAATAAACTGTCACCTTCCATTTCAAATTTCCTTTCCCAATTTTCCTTCTATGCTTGCTCTTCTTTTGCTCTTTCTTACTTTGATTCCATTGATTTTTTTTTAACTTGCCCTTGGCTGGAATGAAAAAAAGCATAGTTACCCCTTGTATTTCGGCATAACTACACTTCGAATCGGTCTTCTATTCATTTTTAACCTGCCATTCCAATGACAGCAACTGTGATACGGGACATCACTACTACCAACGTTATCGTTCATAAAATCTCCTTTCCTCTTTTATTTTATTTCAGGTAATTGCAGGACAATGTGCATCGCGCTCACCCAAATAATTTTTTAAGAATATTATACTAGACATTTCGTGTATTTGCAACAAATCTTCCCTGTCAGCATAAAATTTTTATTCATTTTTTATCCATTCCCCGGCTTTCTTTATTGCCAGTTCTCGGATAACCCGATATAATAGGACCAGCAGTGCGGACCGTTCTCCTCTGTTTTTCCGCTGCTTTCATCTTCACCCATGGCCATATTGCCGGAAAGGATATCTATGACACTTCAGCAGTTAAAATATGTGATTACCGTAGCCGAAAAAGGCAGTATCAGCGATGCTGCCAAAGCGCTGTTTCTGTCCCAGCCCAGCTTGACAAATTCCATCCGGGAGCTGGAACAGGAAATGCACCTGACCATTTTTACACGGACAAACCGGGGCGTCATCGTCTCAAAGGAGGGGGAAATCTTCCTCGGCTACGCCAGACAGGTGGTGGAGCAGGCAAATCTGCTGGAAGAACGTTACCTTCACCAGACAGGAGCCAAGCGTCACTTCTGCGTGTCCGCCCAGCACTATTCCTTTGCCGTCAATGCCTTCGTGGATGTCATAAAAGAATACGGTGACAGAGACTATGAATTCAGCCTCCGGGAAACTCAGACTCATGAAATCATAGAGGATGTCTCCCAGTTAAAAAGCGAAATCGGTGTTCTCTACTTAAACGATTTTAATGAAAAGGTTCTCTCCGCCATGATCCGTTCCCACAATCTCACGTTTCATTCGCTTTTTACGGCAGCCCCACACGTATTTATCAGTTCCTCCCATCCGCTGTCTCAAAAAAGGCGCTTATCCCTATCTGATCTGGAAGAGTTTCCCTATCTTTCGTTCGAGCAGGGGGAGTACAACTCCTTTTATTTTTCCGAGGAAATCTTAAGTACCATTGAGAGGAAGAAAACCATCCGTGTCCGTGACCGTGCCACCCTGTTTAATCTTTTGATCGGGCTGAACGGCTATACCATCTGCAGCGGTATTATAAGCGCGGAGCTGAATGGAAAAACGATCATCTCCCTCCCTCTGGACGTGGAAGACTCTATGCGCATCGGCTACATCACCCACCGCCAGGCGGCACCTGGCCCTCTCGGCGAAGCCTATATCCGATATTTGAGGCAGTATGCGCAGAATTACTGAGCGAACTCCAATGATTCACCGATTTCTTTCTTCTGCATATCTTACTATGAAACCTTTTCGAAGCAGCACTTTCATCGCTGCTTCAGAACGGAGTGCCCATGAAAAAAGAACTGCACTTCATCTGGCTTTCCTCCTGTGTTTCCATGGATTCAATGCAGCCAGCGGATTACATGCAATCCGCTGGTTACATGCAATCCGCTGGTTACATGCAATCTGCTGGTTACATGCAGTCCGCTGGCTGCATGCAATCCGCTGGCTGCTGCGGACGGGATGGCGACCGGATCGTTTTGTTTCAAAACGGATCCCCTGACAGCAAAGCTGCCGATGTCATCCTGGAACTGATCCGCCGCCATCTTACATCTGCCTGTGATGAGACAGGAGGCCGACCATGATCGCCGGTTATGTCCGTCTTTCCAGGGACGATGACGGGCGCAGCTACAGTTCCATAGAAAATCAGAAACTCGTCATCCTTCAGTATGCGCGCACGCAAAATATGACGGTGGAGCGCTGGTATGAAGATGACGGTATCTCCGGCTATCGATTTGACCGTCCCCAGTTTCAGCAGATGATGGCTGCCCTGGGAGAAGATGGCCCCGGCAGAATCGACACCATTCTGGTCAAAGATTTTTCCCGTCTCGGCCGCCACAATGCCAAGGTTTTGCTGCTGCTGGACGAATTCCGGAAAAAAGGATGCCGTTTTGTCGCCGTGGATGACAATTATGATTCTCTGAATCCGGACGATGATATCATCGGCATCAAAACCTGGTACAATGAACGCTATGTGAAAGATACCAGCAAAAAGATCCGGCGTGTCCTAAACGCCAGACAAAAGGAGGGCACCCTGGTGACCCAGGTGCCATTCGGTTACCGGCGAAGCGGGAAAGACCGCCAGATCATTGAAATCGTCCCGGAAGAGGCCGCGATTGTCACCATGATCTATGATTTATATCAGAACGGACTGGGCTACCGGCGGCTGGCGGAACATCTCAATGATTCCGGCGTGCCTACGCCATCCCTCATGCGGTTTGGACAGGATTGTTCCGGCGGCAGCCCTTCCAGACGCCGGGTAGCCCTGGAATGGTCCGACAGTATGGTGAAGGAAATCCTGGACAATGATTTTTATACCGGCGTGTATCGCCTTCATAAGCGAGCGCGCCGTCTGATCCACGGCACGGATACCCGTGTTCCCAAAGAGGAACAATATCTATTCCCCGATCACCATCCTGCCATCCTGTCGGCAGAATTATTTGCCCGCGTACAGCAGATCAAAAAAGAGCGGCTGCAGCACAGAACGCCAAACTCGTTTGCCCGGGATCCCGACTCCCCTCCCTCTCCGTTTTCCCGCCTTCTGATCTGCAAAGACTGCGGCTGTCCTCTGGTTCCCATCAAACGCAGAAATAAAAACAGCATTCGGCGCTATTTCATTTGCAGCACGTATAACAGAAAAGGAAAACGGTTTTGCCCGTCCGCCCATCTCATAGAAGAATGGGTTCTGTGGGAAGCTGTCTGGAGCTACATCCGTCTCTGCCGCAGCCTGTTTTCCGATGTTTTATCTTCTTTTGATTCCAGAGATCTGCTGTCTTTCAAGTCACAGGGCAGGCCGTACCAGGCAGACATATCCGTCCTTCGTCCGACTTCTGCTTCTTTGCCGGAAACCTCCCTCCAAACAGCCCGCAGTCAGCTTCAGACGCTTCTCAAGCAGAAAATCCGCGATCTTGCCTGCCATCCGGATCGCTCAGACATGATCTGCGCCGCCTATGACTCCCTGGAATCCCAGCTTCTCACCCGTATCCATGAACTGGAATCGGATTTGCGGCCTTCCTCTTCCAGCGGCTCCGGCAGCGCTTGGCAGCAGGCATCGGTTCCTTCCTCTGATTCTTTATCCCTTTCAGCGGCTCAAATCCTCGATGCCATCATCCGCCGAGGTGTCCTGACCAGGGAGGATTTGGACCTTTTGGTGGATTCCATTGCCGTCGATGCCGACGGAACCGCCCAAATCAATCTGCGCGGCTTTATCTCGCCCGCCCTCCTTCCGTTACACAATGCCCCGGCGGGCAGGCGGAATGCCGGAGATGGTGTTTGAATATATTCTGAAGCAGGAGGGCATCGATCCTTCGGAAGTCGATATCGTCCAAAACATTGATTTCGGTTCCACGGCGGCTGCATTTTCCGGCGGCCAGGGTGCGTATACGGTGGAATTTGAACCCCATGCCACCCTGCTGGAACAGCAGGGCGACGGATATGTCATCGCTTCTCTGGGTGAGGCTTCCGGCTATGTTCCCTATACTGCATACTGTGTCCGCAAAGGGTATCTGGAAGATCACAGGGATGTGATCCAGGGATTCACCAATGCCATTCAAAAAGGACTGGATTATGTGAACTCCCACACGGCTGAGGAAATCGCCGACGTCATCGCTCCCCAGTTTACCGACACGGATGTATCCACCATCGCCGCCATCGTAGACCGCTACAAACAGCAGGATACCTGGAAAGCAGATACGATCTTCACGCAGGAAAGTTTTGATCTTCTGCAGGATATTCTGCAGGATGCCGGAGAATTGGCGGAACGGGTTCCCTATGAAGATCTCGTCACCACAGAATTTTCAGAAACAGCCGCTTCGCAGACAGCCTCGGATTCTGAAAAAGAATAGGAAAAATGCGCCTCAGGTCGGCCGACAGCCGCCTCAGGCGCATTTTCACACTTTAACTATTTTTTATTATTCCGTCCATCCACATTTCAATCAATATGGGTCCGCACCGGATTGATCAGCTGAATGAAAAATACATCCTGTTCCAAATCCTCCGGATCCGCCACATCCGTCTTCCAGCGGATCCCGCTGGTCATGTAGGTCTGATGTCCCTTTCCGGAAATCGCCAAATCCGTATTGTTGTTTTCCTGAAACACATCTTCCAGTTTTAATTCCACCTTTTCATCGGAATCTCCCTGTTCTCCGATCCATTTCACAAATGACTCACAGATTTTACGACACTCTTCCTCTGACTGGAACGGAAACAGATAACGCACCTGCTCCAGCTCGCTGCTGCTCTCATCCCCGTAATACAGAACCCGCACATCCATGATCTCTCCATCATCCATTTTATAGGACTCACGGTAGTAATAAACATCGGATGATTCCGTCTCTGCCTTGGTATCCGAGTCCGTCTGCGGCTCCGTGGCTTCATAAGGCAGTGCTTCTCCCAGTTCCTGTGTAATCTCCGATATCTTTGTCCCGTACTTATACTTAGCCGGATAATAATTCCCCTTGCTTACCGTCACGTACTGATTAAATAACTCTTCCATCGTGTATGTACGATCTGTCCTATTTTCCGTCTCCTCTGACTGCGCCGTTCCCTGACTCGTCACGGAACAGGCAGACAATAGCAGTCCCATTGCCAATACCAGGCCAATGAACCATTTTTTCATTCCAGACACCACCCTATCTTTTACTTTTCACTGCTTCCAAAGGCCGCTCTTGTGTAACTATTTGTGCGGAAAACAGCTCTTTTTTCTATTATAAAGGAAGTTATGAAAAAAGCAAAGACAGAAAGTACAAAAATTTGTGGAAAATCTTTCCGTAAAAGTCCCTTTTTAATCGAAATATATCGTTTTCCCTGTTTTAGCCGACTCATAGATCGCTTCCAGGATTCTGGTTACTGTGGCTGCCTGCCGCGGAAGCACGGTCAGAGGCTTGCCCTGTGTCACCGCCTCATAAAATACACGCTGTTCCCGGTCCGTCTCTGTCTCCGCCGTCCCGTCAAAATATGCCACTCCTCCGCTGCTCAGGTCCGGCTTTTCCACACACTGCTTGTTATACTGAACCCGGTTAATTCGCAGGCCATCCTTCATATCGGCGCCTGCCTTTGTCCCGCACAGGCTGGTCTTGGCCTCATCCACATCCAGCGTATTCAGCGCCCAGGAGGATTCCAGTTCAATCACAGCGCCATCCTTCATTTTTATAAATCCAAATGCGGAATCCTCCACCGTAAATTTCTCAGGATCCCATTCGCCAAACGCATTCCCCTGCTCCTTCTGATCCGCCAGCTTGCGGAAAACGGCCCCAGTCACGGAAGCCGGTTCATAATTATTCATCATCCAAAGGGTCAGATCCAGCGCGTGGGTGCCGATGTCGATCAACGGGCCTCCGCCCTGTTCCTCCTCATTCAAAAATACGCCCCAGGTGGGAACCGCCCTTCTCCGCAGAGCATGGGCCTTGGCAAAATAAATTTCACCCAAATCTCCATTTTCACAGGCGCGTTTCAGATAAATGGAATCGGTGCGGTAACGGCTCTGATATCCGATCGTCAGCAGTTTTCCCGTCTCCTCGGACACGCGTACCATCTCCATGGCCTCTGCGTAGGTTTTGGCCATGGGCTTCTCACACATCACATGTTTGCCTGCCCGCATGGCGGCGATGGAAATCTCCGCATGGGATTTATTGGGCGTCAGGACATAAACGGCATCCAGATCTTCTTTGATCAGGTCCCTGTAATTGTCAAACACCCGGGCACGATGGGAACCGAATTTTTCCTTCGCTTCCTCCGCCCTTCCCGGGATAATATCACAAAACGCCATTACTTCAAAATTGCCATTTCTCTTAATGGCAGGAAGATGCTTATTATTCGCGATCCCCCCGCACCCCACGATGCCTATTCTCAATTTGTCCATACGATTCTGTCCTTTCTCAAACCAGGTGCCGTCTGCCGCTTACTCCCTGGGAGCATCCCACGGATTCGGCGTAAAATCTCCGCCCCGGCACCATTTCAGATAATGCAGCGCATGAAGCTGTCCCGTCATCTCCCAGTCATCCCGGTAAACCGGATCGTGATACCCCTCAATGCAGATATCCCCTTCGTATCCATTCTGATGCAGAATCGTGAAAATATCTCTCCAATTGGTATCTCCGAATCCAGGGGTCCGGTGGTATACAAACTCCGATGCCCCCAGGACGCCATACCGTCTCACACCGTCCCAATCAATGGTGGCATCCTTTCCGTGCATGTGCACAATCTTGGGAACCCATTCCCGCAGCTGCGCCACCGGATCAATCAGCTGAACCATCTGATGGGTCGGTTCCCATTCCAGGCCGAAATTCTCAGCCGGAACTTCCTGAAACATCAGTTTCCATGCCCTGGGGTTGAATCCGATGTTGCAGGTGGCATGGTCCCATGTCCCGCCCATGGTGCAGTTTTCAATGGCCATGTTCAGATTTTTGTCCGCTGCTTTTTTGGTAAGATCGCGGAAGACCTCTCCGAATTTTGGAATCGCTTCCGGCACCGGTTTCCCCTCATAGGCGCCTGCGAAGGTGCTGACCGTCGATGCTCCGAATAAGGGAGCGCATTCCAGGCAGTACTCCAGAGCCTCTTTATCCGATTCCCGCTGAATCGGATTGCAGTAAAGCCCCAGGGTGGTGACTTCCACACCGGAATCCCCGATGATCTCTTTTACCCTCTGGGACAGTTTCACCAGATCCGTCCCATTCAGTGTCATATGAAAGTTGATGGATATGGTCTCAAAGCCCGCCTTTATGAAATGAGGCAGCCAGCTTTCCACTTTGTCTCCCGGAATACACGTACCTATTTTTATCTGCTTCACGTCTCCATCCTCCTATTCAAATCGTTGATCCTTCAAAAATACGATACTATATTCCACATCATTCCATGTGGTCGGTTCCTCATTGTCCTGCTCCACAATCAGCCACTTCGTTTCGGCCTGATAAGCTGCCCGCATCAAAGCTCTCACCGGCAAAAGTCCCTTGCCGACCGGACAAAAATGGACGGGATCCGTCGTCTCCACGTCTTTCATATGGAGAAGAGATACCCGGCCCTCATATTTTTTGATTTCTTCTTCCGGATCCTCTCCCGCGGCGAGCACCCAGCCCAGATCCAGCTGGGCGCCAAGCTCCTCCCTGGCCGTCTGCAGCAGCGTGGAAAGAAGTGAATCTCCGTTTTCATCCTTCTCATACTCAAAGGCATGGTTGTGATACAAAAGCGTCATTCCCCTCTCCCGGCAGGCCTCTGCCACCGGCACCGCCTGGGATGCCAGTTTTTCCATGCCCTCCCGGGACCGGTAGTCTTCTTTGATGGATGGAATGGCCACATAACGGCATCCCAGTTTCTGATACATGTCCAGCGTTTCTCCCGTTTTTTCCGACAGATCCTTCCACGGGACATGGGCAGAAATGCACTCCAAACCGATATCATCCAGCCATTTCTTTACCTCCTCGGGATCATGGCCGTATAATCCGGCCAATTCCACGCCGTCATATCCCAGCGCCTTCACTCTCCTGAGAGTTTCATGCAGATCCTTTTCCGCCATCTGCCGGATGGAGAAAAGCTGCAGTCCGATCTGAAATGTGATCATAACACGCACCTCCTTAGCGATTGCCTGCTGTCGGCATCTGTATGTTCTTTCTCCGATTGTTACTCTTCAAATGGAATCACCGCATGCGTTTCGGCGGATTCAAAGATGGCTTCCATCAGCTTCATCACGCGCATCACTTCCGGCAGCTTGATGTTCGGCTCTTCTTTTCCGTCCAGCACAGCCATGACGTTGCGGTAAAAGTCGCGGATATCACTTTTCACAACGGGAAGGGGTTCGGTATGTATGGTATCTTCCCTTCTGGGCGCCATGGTCTTTGTCAGCCCGGCCGCCGTCTTTACAGGCACCACATCGGTTTCATCCTTACCCGACGCACATACAAGCTTTCCGTCCAGATCCCAGTTTTCAATCACTGCCGTCCCATTCTGGCCAAGGATATACCAGCGGGGAAGGTTGATAAAATTGCTGGTTCCCACTTCCACCAGAAAGATCTGTCCGTTGTCAAACGTCAGTTCCGCCGTAAATCCGTCATCCACCAGCTGATTGGTCACATTCGTCACTGTGGCATATACCCGGTTTAACTTGTGATCCTTCATCAGATACATGACCTGATCCAGCAGATGCACGCCCCAGTCCAGGATCATACCGCCGCCGTGTTCCTTTTCTTTTCTCCAGTCTCCCGGGATTCCTCTGGATCCATGGACGCGGGATTCCACCCGGTATACGTCTCCCAGTTTTCCTTCTTTCAAAATCTGCCGCATGGTGAGAAAATCCTCATCCCAGCGGCGGTTTTGATGAACCGTCAGGAACTGTCCTGTTCTCTTTGAAACATCGATCATCTCCTGCAGATCTTTGGAACTTAAGGTCACCGGCTTTTCACTGACCACTGCCTTTCCTGCTTCCATGGCCCGAATGGCGATGGGCTTATGGACGTCATTGGGTGTGGCGATGAGCACAAAATCCACCTTCTCATCTGCCAAGAGTTCATCCAGGCTTCCATAAGCATGCAGTCCGATGGACTCTGCATAGTCACACCGTTCTTTTTTTATATCATAAACACCGGCCACGCTGAGTCCATCAATGGTCTGAATCAATTCATTATGCCATCCCGCCATTCCGCCGAATCCTATTATCCCCACATGGTACTGTTTCTTTTCCATTTTTGTCTCCTCATTCCGTTTCTATTTTTATGCCCAATACATATTTCCCCGCTCTTCAAAAATCAGGACATTTTTCAAGCATTGAATTGCCTTCAGAAGTCCCTCTTTTCCGGACATCAGACTGTCTTCGTGTTCAATGCTGATTGCATAATCGTATCCTGCTAGGCGAAGTTCCGAAATGATATCCTTCCAGTAATCTTCTCCATGGCCATATCCCACTGCTCTGAAAATCCAAGAACGGTGAATTTCATCGCTGTAATGAAGGGTATCCAGGACACCATTGAGCGCTGTGTTGGCAGCATCCACCTTCGTATCCTTGGCATGGAAATGGAAAATAGCGCCCTCTTTTCCAAGCTCCCGGATGCAGGCACAGGGATCCATACCCTGCCAGATCAGATGGCTGGGATCCAAGTTCGCGCCGATTTCCGGCCCCACTGCCTCTCTGAGTTTTAAAAGCGTCCGTGTATTGTATACGCAGAATCCCTGATGCAGTTCCAGGGCAATCTTATGGACGCCGTGTTCTTTTGCAAACGCCACCTTCTTTTTCCAGTAGGGAATCAAAACTTCGTTCCACTGATAATCCAAAATGCGCTGGAAATCTTCCGGCCAGGCACAGGTCACCCAGTTTGGTTCTTTGTCGTCCGGACTTCCTCCCGGACAGCCGGAGAATGTGTTGACTACAGAAACGCCCAGCTTTTCCGCCAGCAGGATGGCATCCGTCAGATCGTCGTCGAATTTCTTCGCCACTTCCTTATTGGGGTGAACCATATTTCCATGGCTGCTGAGTGCGCTGATCTCCAGATTGTATTTTTTAATGGTATCCACGAATTCCTTCCGTTTATCCTCATCGTTCAGCAGAATCTTGGGATCGCAGTGATCCTTTCCCGGATATCCGCCGCAGCCGATCTCCACCATCTGCACACCGTTCTCCGATAAAAATCTGCACGCCTCATCCAGAGACATGGCCCCAAGTACATTTGTCAAAGTTCCCAGTTTCATACAATCACTCCATTCCCGCAGTCCGGCCGGACGTATCTTCCCGAGACCGCCCGGCCGGACTGCGCCATACTATATTTTTCCACGTTCCATATGAGGCTGACACTATCCCTGAATCGATCTCAGATAGTCAATGCTCATCTTCGCGCATTCCAGCGGTGTCTTTCCCATGCTGGGCTGATCCTGCTCCACAATCACCCATTCGGCTCCGGCATCCTCCGATGCGGCCAGAATCGCCTTGAAATCCTGCTTTCCATATCCCACCGGACGGAATTCAAACTTCTGTTTTTCTTCTTTTTTCTCTTCTTCGATGCCAATCAGCTCATACATATGCTCGGATTTTTCACCGGCAAAATCCTTCAGATGAACCACCGGTGCACGGCCCGTGTATTTCCGCACATAATCGGCCGGATTCTCGCCGCCCACGTTCACCCAGCAGGTATCCAGCTCCGTCTTTAACAAATCGGCCGGTACCGTATCGTACAAAATATCCAGCGCATATTTGCCGTCAATCTTCACAAACTCAAAATCATGGTTGTGATACAGCAGCTGCATTCCCATCCTTTTCGCCGTCTCTCCCAATACCCTGGCGCCTTCTATGGTTTTCTGAAATCCTTCTGTTCCCGGTCTGTATTCTTCCGTCAGATACGGAATCGCAATATACGGACACCCGATTTCCTTATAGGCTCCGATCACCTTCTCCGGATCTGCCATCATTTCCACAAACGGCACATGGGCGGAGACCGGAATCAAACCAAGGCGGTCCAGTTCCTCCTTCATCTGCTTTGGCGTGCACCCGTATAAACCGGCGAACTCCACGCCGTCGTATCCCATCTCTTTTACCTGTTCCAGCGTCCCTTTATAATCCTTTTCCATGTCTTCTCTGACGGAATATAACTGAAGTCCAATTGGAAATTTCTTCATCGTACCTTCTCCTTTCGCTTCCCCGCTCTCTGATCCATACCTTATTCCGGGATCGTGATCTCAATCTCTCTTCCCAGTTCTGCCGATTTGGCGATTCCGTCCAAAATAGCCTGATTATACAGGATCTGATCCGTCGGCACAGGTGCCTTCGTTCCGTTCTTGCAGGCATCCATAAAGGTACGGATCTTTCTGTCAAACAGGCTTGGCCCATTATCCTCGATGACCGGGATCACCGTCTCCACCTGGCTGCCGGCCACTTCGTGATACAGAGTCATGGGGCCGCCCACGGTGCCGTTCCAGCACTCTGTGGAAGGAATGCGAAGGCTGCCTTCGGTTCCCATGATGATGGTATCTCCAGGGGTATCCAGATTCATGGCCCATGCGATACGGAAATCCAGGATGATACCGCCTTCCAGGCGGATAAATGCTGCGGCAAAATCATCTACGCCGAATTTTTCCGCATATTCCGGGTGGAATGGGTAGGTCTTCGGATTCTTTCCGAAGAAATCGGAGCGGTATCCTGTGACAGTCAGCGGCTTCGGATAGCCGATGGCATTTAATACCATGTCCAGAGAATAGCATCCGATATCACCCAGGGCGCCGATACCGCCGGTTTCCTTTTCGATGAAGGAAGTTCCAAATGGTGTCGGGATCCCCCTTCTTCTTCCGCCGCCGGTCTGAATATAATAAATCTTGCCCAGCACGCCGGATTCGCAGATTTCTTTGATCTTTTTCATATTGGCATCAAACCGCGGCTGGAAGCCGATGGACAATACCTTTCCGCTGGCTTTTTCTGCCTTGCGGATGGCAACTGCCTCCTCCAGCGTCACGCACATGGGTTTTTCCAAAAGTACATTGACTCCTTTATTCAGTGCGTCAATGGCACACTGGGCATGGGCTGCATTGTAGGTACAGATGCTGACCGCATCCAGTTCCTCGGCCTCCAGCATGGATTTGTGATCCGGATAGGTACGAACTCCCTTCATGCCAAACCGCTCAAAAAACGCCTCGGCCTTTCCCGGAATCAGATCGGCGCCGGCCACCACCTCGGCATCCGGCATATGGAGATAACTGGTCATATGGTCTCCTGCGATCCATCCGGTACCGATGATACCGATCTTTAACTTGTGGCTGACATCAATTTTTTCTTCTCCTGCATTGTCCTGAAATGCATTCAGCGCCTTCATTTCTTCGTCTCTCATGAACTATAACTCCTTTCCTGTCTTCTGATATACCCGCCTCACCCTGGCTGTTTGATCATTTCCAGTTATTTTACTGTGAGAAATCCTGTTTCATGGGCATAACTTCTCTCATTTTTATTCTGTTTTGTCTGCAAACTGGTTCCTCCGGGGAATTTTGTCCATCTTATTGTCCATCCCTCCAGTTTCTTTCATCACAATTGCCGTCAACTATCTTTATTATATACGATCCGCTCTCAAAATCCAGTTACTATTCTGCTGATTACACATATAATCTTGCTGTTTTTTACAAGTTTCCGGAATATTTTTCTGTATCGCGGCGATATATGCGGCCGCTTTCATATAGTAAGATTTTAAAATTTTAGATTTTTACTTGACGAAATTACAGAAGTATAGTACAGTTGTATCGAAATTTAATATCACAGACGAAGTTTGCAGGAAAAGGAAGATTCTTCCGCCGAAGGAGTAACACTCTCAGGTGTTCATGATCACACCCTGTGTGAAGCATAACAGAGACTGCAGATGGATGTAACTCTGGAGAATCCCAATGGAATGGGTGCCGAAGGTGCAAGATACAAAACAGGCGTTTGTATTCAATCTCTCAGGCAAAAGGACGGAGAATTTATGTATAACCGCATATCCAGGGGCAGATGATTCTGTCCTTTTTTCTTTTCCCATTTTTCCCTACATACGTTTCCATCGGTTCCGGACATCCCGTCTGTCGCAAGAAAGGATGTTTTTTTATGTGGACTGCCATCAATCAGCTGCTCACCGCCATCGACGATTTTGTCTGGGGCGTTCCCCTCATGGTTTTAATTTTATCCGGCGGTATTCTTCTCACTCTGCGCACCAAAGTACTGCAGATCCGCCATCTGCCTCTGGCCTTAAAGTGGATGGTCAAAAATGAGGAGGGAGGCACCGGAGAGGTTTCCTCCTTTGGCGCCCTGTGTACCGCGCTATCCGCCACCATCGGCACCGGAAATATCGTCGGAGTCGCCACAGCGGTCTGTGCCGGAGGCCCTGGGGCCATTTTCTGGATGATCGTCGCCGCGTTTTTCGGTATGGCGACCAAATATGCCGAAGGCTTCCTGGCAGTCAAATACCGCATCGTGGACCGCGATTCCCATGTCCTTGGCGGACCTTTTTACTACATCGAGCGGGGCATGGGGCCCCGTTTTAAATGGCTTGCCAAACTGTTTGCCTTTTTTGGGGTCTGTGTGGGTCTGTTCGGCATCGGAACCTTTACCCAGGTCAATGGGATTTCTTCGGCCGTCAACGGCTTTTTTGATCCGAATTCTTCCTGGTCTGTCACCATTCCCGGAATCGGTTCGTACTCCTGGTCCGTCGTCATCGCTTCTCTTCTTCTGACTCTCTGTGTGGCCCTTGTTCTCATCGGAGGGCTCAAGCGGATTTCCAGTGTGGCCCAGATCGTCGTGCCTTTCATGGCCGTCCTGTACATTCTGTTTGCCCTGATTTTGATTCTCTGCAATTGGGATCAGGTACCGTCGGCTTTCTCCGTCATCGTCCGGTCTGCCTTTCAGCCCCAAGCCTTCACCGGCGGTGCCGTCGGCAGCATGATCGTGGCCATGCAGAAGGGCATCGCCCGGGGGATTTTCTCCAATGAAGCAGGCCTTGGTTCCGCCCCCATCGCCGCCGCTGCCGCCCAGACAAAGGAGCCGGTGCGCCAGGGGCTGGTCTCCATGACCGGAACCTTCATCGACACCATCATTATCTGTACCATGACGGGACTCACCATTGTGATTACAGGCGCATGGCAGGTGAGCGGCCTGGAGGGAGTGGAAGTCACCACATATGCGTTTCAGAACGGACTTCCGTTTCCGGAGACGGTTTCTTCCTTTATCCTGATGATTTGTCTGGTATTTTTCGCCTTTACCACCATCCTGGGCTGGGACTACTACTCCGAACGCTGCCTGGAATATTTGTGCCATGGCAATCAGAAGCTGGTCAAAGCCTATCGCTGGGTCTATATCCTTGCCGTATTCATCGGACCTTATATGACGGTTTCTGCCGTTTGGACCATCGCCGACATCTTCAACGGACTCATGGCTATTCCAAACATGATCGCCCTGTTTGCCTTAAGCGGCGTCGTGGCCAAAGAGACGCGAAGCTTTTTCCTGGAAAAGCGGCACAAACAATAAATTGGCATAAAAAAAAGAAGTGCCGCAAAATTCGCACCGTAC
>DVJD01000048.1 GCA_018710785.1 Candidatus Fimimorpha excrementavium | reverse complement strand
TTGGCCGCTGTGGTTGCTTGTTCTTAGCGAACCTTTATAAGATATCACATCTCATTTGGTTTGTCAACCACTTTTTTCATTTATTTCAGATTTTCGTGTTTTTCGGATTTGATCCGACAAATCCGGTCATTCACGTTCCTCTTCGCTTAAAAACAAGGGCGGTTCCTTCACCAGACAGCGCTTTCGTCCGCTGACGGGCTGGCTGATTGGGTTCTTCTGCCGCGCAGATGCTTTTTCTCTGAATTGTGCATTCAATTCTATCAAAAATATATTTTTTGTTTTTAAGTTGTCTTTGTTGTGTCTCTTTTGTTTCAAGCGACTTGTATATGATAACGTACTTGGATGGATTTGTCAACCGTTTTTTTAATTTTTTCGGAACAAACGCGGAAATGAACCATTTACACCAAAAACCTTATGCATCCGATCACCGCCAAGTGCACCGGATAAAACAGGTAAAACGCATACTGCATCCATTTTCCATGATATCCCTTCTGATGATTATAAAAACTGATCGGCACCAATCCCAATAATCCAAAGGGCTGCAGACCTCCCATGGAAAACTCAATCACTGCATTTCCCAAAACCATCATAATCGGTTCTGTCCGTGTCAAATAGAACCAATAGATGAGCAGTACGCCAAAAAAGCTGTAATCACACCGCATCCCCCAGCCCGCTGCCATACATAAAACAGCCGCCATGATTCCCTTTAAACGGCCGGTTGTCATGTCTTTCCTGACGAAGTACATGTCCGCCCGGATCGCCAGCAATCCCAGAAGCAGAGTAATATAAACGTTTTGATGGTCCCAGCTAAACGTTCCATATAAAGCCAAATCATACGGAATTTCCGAAATCAGTCCGAACAGCAGAAGACGCAGGGCATACTTCTTCCAATTCGATGTATGTCCTGCGCCTTCTGCGATCTGATATGCCAGAATCGGAAATGCAATCCGGCCTATGATGCGAAGGATCTCCCAATCATTGCCAAATAAGGATACCGTCAACCATCCAAAAAACACTGCTCCCACATGGTCTGCCAACATGGCAGCCAGCGCTGTCACTTTCAGCCAAAAAGCATTCATTTCAGTTTCTCCATGTTCCTATTAGTTGTCTTCTACTTCTTCATCCGCAGCGACCGTATAAACCTGACGTTTCATCGCCATTTCATCGCTGGCAAGGTACTCATCATATGTCGTAATCTTATCGATGTATCCGCCCGGCAGCAGCTCGATGATACGATTGGCTGTCGTCTGTACAATCTGATGGTCACGGGAACTGAACAGGATCACGCCAGGGAACTTGATCATTCCGTTGTTCAGCGCAGTGATGGACTCCATATCCAGATGGTTTGTCGGTTCATCAAATATTAAAATATTGGCGCCGGAAATCATCATCTTTGAGAGCATGCAGCGCACTTTTTCTCCTCCGGACAGAACTTTCACCTGCTTGGCGCCGTCTTCCCCTGCAAACAGCATTCTTCCCAAGAATCCGCGCACATAGGTGATATCCTTAATCGGAGAGTATTGCTGCAGCCAGTCATAGATCACCAGATCGCTGTCAAACTCTGCCGAATTGTCCTTGGGGAAATAGGCACGGCTTGTGGTTACTCCCCACTTAAAGGTACCGGAATCCGGTTCCATCTCTCCCATCAGAATCTTAAACAGCGTGGTTTTTGCCAGCTCATTGGAACCTACAAAAGCCACTTTATCATTTCTATTCAACACAAACGACACATTATCCAGGACTTTTACGCCATCGATGGTTTTGGTGAGTCCCTCCACCATCAGCACGTCATTGCCGATCTCACGCTCCGGCCGGAAATCGATGTACGGATATTTTCTGGAAGAAGGGCGCATCTCATCCAGCTGAATCTTTTCCAGGGCGCGCTTTCTTGACGTGGCCTGCTTGGATTTGGAAGCGTTGGCCGAGAAACGCTGGATAAATTCCTGCAGTTCCTTGATCTTTTCTTCCTTCTTTCTGTTGGCTTCCTTCATCTGGCGAATCATGAGCTGGCTGGATTCATACCAGAAATCATAATTTCCGGAATAAAGCTGGATTTTCGCATAGTCAATATCCGCAATATGGGTACAAACCTTATTTAAGAAATAACGGTCATGGGATACCACGATGACTGTATTTTCAAAGTTGATCAAAAATTCTTCCAGCCAGTTGATGGCAGCAAGATCCAAATGGTTTGTCGGCTCGTCCATCAGAAGGATGTCCGGATTTCCAAACAGTGCTCTGGCCAAAAGTACCTTTACTTTTTCATTGCCATTTAAGTCTCCCATCTTCTTATAGTGAAGATCTGTTTCGATTCCAAGACCATTTAGCAAAGATGCGGCATCTGACTCCGCTTCCCAGCCATTCATACCGGCAAACTCTGCTTCCAGTTCGCTGGCTTTGATCCCATCTTCTTCCGTGAAATCTTCCTTTGCATAGATGGCATCCTTTTCTTTCATAATCTCAAACAGTCTTGCGTTTCCCATCATAACCGTATCCAGGACAACACAGTCATCGTATTTGAAGTGGTCCTGTTCCAGCACAGACAGACGCTGTCCCGGTGTGATTACGACCGATCCGCTGGTGGGCTCCAGCTTGCCGGACAGAATCTTCAAAAATGTGGATTTTCCGGCTCCGTTGGCTCCAATGATGCCATAGCAGTTGCCTTCTGTGAATTTGATATTTACATCTTCAAAAAGGGCTTTTTTGCCCAGGCGCAAAGTAATTCCATTTGCACTAATCATTTCATTATTCCTTTCTTTCCTGTCAGGACGATTGCTCATCCGCCCCACAGATTACTTACAAATATTCATTGCGTCAGTGTCTCATGGCCGCCTGCAGCCATAATACCGCATGTCCACCCTTTATATCCATACCCTTTTTTTCCCCTTCTGTCAATGGTTTTTTCAGGAATGGCTGGTGATAAAGCGATTTTCTCTGGTATGGCAGCTGAATATGATCACCTGCTGATCCAGGGACTCCAGGAGGGCGATGGTTTTTCTCAGGCGCTCATCATCGTAAAAAGCAAAAATGTCATCGAAAATCAGCGGCATTTTTTCGTTTCTCCACAAAAGTCTTGCAGCCGCCAGACGAATGCACAGATAGATCTGTTCGATGGTGCCGCGGCTTAAGCTGGCAAGGGGAATAAGGCGTTTGGGTGTGTTGACAAAAATCTGCATGTCCTCGCGCACCACCAGTTTTTGATATCTCCCATCGGTGATCTCTTTTAAATAGGCCGAGGCCACATCATTGAGCTGTCCTCCAAAGGAATCATGAAGCTTTTCCGTCAGCGCATCCATGGTGTCCAGGGCCAGTACGATGGCCCGGATCTCCTCCTGAATCTTCTGATTTTCCTTCAGCGTTTTTTTCAGAAGTTCTCCCTGGCGGATGACCTCCTGGCGCATTTCCTCCCTGCGCTCAATCTCCACCTGAATCCTTGTCAGAGTTTTCTGCTGAAGCACAAGCTGTTCCTGCTCCTGTTTGATATAGTTTTCCCTTTCTTTTCCGGAATCCACATTCCGGCATATGGCCAGGTACCGGCCAGCCGCATCGGCAGCCTGCTTTTTGATCTCCTCGTTCTTTCTGCTTACTTCAAGCAATTTTTTCTTTCGGCGCCCTTCCACCATGGTCTGCCCGATTCCAAGAAGCAGAAAAATCACGAAGCAGAATCCATATATGATTCCTACTTTAAACAGCAGCATATCCACGGTGGGCTGCTGAATGCATACGTAGATTCCGGCCATGGCAAAGACCGCGCTGATTAAAAGCCATACGATTCCCCATCGCTTTTTACGGCTCAGTTCCTCTTCCTCTTTTTGACTTTCTTCCAGCATCCGCTTTGCCTCAATCGCCTGTTTTTTTAAGGTTTCTCTCTCTTCCAAAGCTCCCTGCATATGACGAAGGTTTTCTGCATTCAGCTTTTTCAGTTTCTCTTCTATGGATTCGCACTGTTTCTCCGTTGCCTTTTCTTCCTGCCGAAATTCCCGCAGTTCTCGGTCCAGATTCACCATTTGGCCCGCCAAATGGCCATATTCTTCCTTGGCCTCCGGCGTCAGGCGCTTCTCCATCCGCTTTTTCTGTTCCAGCAGCTTTCCCTTGGCATCCGCCAGGTCGATCTCCGCGCTCTTCGTGCTGCCCATATTGGTGATAAACCGCTGAAGCTCATTCATCAGCGCGCTGTCTGTGGCGCTTTTCAGCTGCTCTACGCTGATCGTATTGATAAAGTTGGTCTCTGTCAGGCCCCCCAGCAGCTGGGTCAGCTGCTCCTGCGCGGGCACCAGTTCTTTTCCCTCTGTCTCATCAATCAGCCGAAAATATTTATTGGTTTTTAAAAAACTGCGTTCCAGACGGTACACATGTCCCCCTGTCTCGATCCGCATTTTTCCCCCATAGGCTGCGCCGTCTTCCCATGGCTCATATCTGGAATAGCGGTCATTATGAGAAGCCTTTCCCCTCTGCTTTTCGATGCCGAACAGCATCCCGCGGATGAAACTATGTACGGTGGATTTTCCCGCTTCGTTTCTTCCGTAAATAATATTGACACCCGGTTTCAATGCCACTGTCTTATTATGAAATTTTCCAAAATGAGTCAGTTCCAGGTCTTTTATAATCATATCAACGTCCTCCCTGCAGAAGCAATGCATTGATCCCGTAGTACAACGCCTTTTTTCTTTCCTCGGTCAAAGGCTCCTTTTGAAATTCCTCAATGTACATTCCTATCACATCATCTTTGTGTTCCCGTTTCAGCACCTCGATATCATATTCGGGATTGGATTCATCGGTAATCTGTATAATATTCCCTGTCTCCTGGATTTTTTCCAGATCCAGTCTTGCTTCCGGATCATAACTGCCATCCAGCGTGATCTTATAGATATTCTGGCTTCCATGGGTTTCAATGGTTTCCTTCAATTTCTCGCAGAGAGCCCGCTCTGTCGTATCCGGCTGAATGGTGATCCTGAGAGAAAGATAGCTGCGGGACGCGGCCGGAACAAACGAAAACTTCGTCCCTTCTTCATTGATCTCTCCCACTATATATCCCCGCTCGCCCAGGTCATTGCGATCGGTCGGCTCCAGGGAACCGCAGTAGGCCATATTTTTTTCCGGCATTAAATTGGGTTTATGGATATGGCCCAGAGCCACATAATCGAATCCTTTGGCCGCCAGATCGGAAATGTCGATGGGGACATGTTTCTCATCCCCGCCGTGGGCCAGCAAAACCTGGTAGCGCCCCTGATCTCCCCGGCACGCTTCTGCATAGCGGCTCTCCCGAATCTCACTCTGATGATAGCTGAACCCCGTCACCTCTGTATCCAATTCTTCCAGATATACCCGTTCCAGCTGATCGGACTGCAGAAAAATCACCTGTTTGGTCCAAGGATAATCCTTATAATAGGATTCCTCCCGAATGCAGTCATGATTCCCGGCAATCAAAATCACCTTCGTATGTTCCAGCGTGGAAAACAGATAATTGATTTCCTTTAATTCCTTTTTCAATGGCTGTCTGTGAAACAAATCTCCGGCAACGAAAAGAAGGTCGATCTGATCCTCATTGCATCTCTCAACGACCTTCCCCAATGTTTTCCACATTTCCTCTGCCCGCGCACTGCTCCACGGATAACCGGCATCCGGCACCATTCCCAAATGCACATCTGCTATATGAATAAATTTCACAAAAACTCCTATCTGCATGCGCCATTCGGCCGGATATTTCCAAGCCAGCCTGGCCATACCTTTCCTGATTTGGCATACGTTCTGTCATCCGCATATCCTTTGATCCGCGACGATACCGGATCAAAGGATATGCATCCGATTTTCCCTGTATCCAGTCTTTCTGTTTCTTACAGATCACAGTTGTTCACTGTTCTCGGGAATGGAATGACATCACGGATATTGCTCATGCCTGTCAGATACATCACGCAGCGCTCAAATCCCAGACCGAATCCGGAATGGCGCGCGGAACCGTACTTGCGCAGGTCCAGATAGAATCCGTAATCATCGGGATTCAGATTCATCTCCTTCATCCGGTTCAGGAGTTTATCGTAGTCATCTTCCCTCTGGCTTCCTCCGATGATTTCTCCAATCCCCGGAACCAGACAGTCCACGGCTGCCACTGTCTTTCCATCCTCATTGAGTTTCATATAAAATGCCTTGATTTCCTTCGGATAATCCGTCACAAATACAGGGCGCTTAAAAATCTTCTCCGTCAGATAGCGCTCATGTTCGGTCTGAAGATCGCATCCCCAGGAAACTTTATAATCAAATTCATCATTGTGCTTCTCCAAAAGTTCCACTGCCTCTGTATAGGTCACACGGGCAAATTCGGAATTCAGCACCCCTTCCAAGCGCTCTTTCAGCCCTTTATCGATGAACTGATTGAAGAAATTGATTTCTTCCGGTGCATGTTCCATGACATAGCGGATAATATATTTTAACATGGCCTCTGCCACGTGCATATTGTCATCCAAATCCGCGAAGGCCATCTCCGGCTCAATCATCCAAAACTCCGCTGCATGACGGGTTGTATTGGAATTTTCCGCGCGGAATGTCGGTCCGAAGGTATAAATATTGCGGAACGCCATGGCAAAGGTCTCTCCGTTTAACTGACCGCTGACCGTAAGATTCGTTGGTTTTCCGAAAAAGTCCTTCGTGTAATCCACCTTGCCGTCTTCTGTCTTTGGGATCTGATTCAGGTCCATGGTCGTCACCTGGAACATCTCTCCGGCCCCTTCGCAGTCACTTCCCGTAATCAATGGCGTATGAACATACACAAAATCCCTTTCCTGGAAAAACTGATGAATGGCATAGGCAATCAGAGAACGTACGCGAAATACCGCCTGAAAGGTATTGGTTCTCGGTCTTAAATGGGAAATCGTTCTCAGATACTCCATGCTGTGACGCTTTTTCTGAAGGGGATAGTCTGCTGCGGATGCTCCTTCCACGGTCACACTCTCTGCCTGGATCTCAAATGGCTGTTTTGCCTGCGGTGTCGCCACCAGGGTACCTTTAACAATCACAGCTGCACCCACATTGCATTTGCTGATTTCAGAAAAGTTATTCATTGTATCGTGGTACACCACCTGCAGCGTCTCAAAAAAGGTTCCATCATTGATCACCAGGAAACCAAACTGCTTGGAATCACGGTTGCTTCTAACCCATCCGCCGATCTCTACCACATTTCCGATATAGGCATCCGTATTCTTATACAACTCCCGAATTGATACTAAATCCATAACATTTCCTCCATCTTTTCTGTATTTTTCATCCAAAAATCATCCTCTATGCTGCCGTTTCCCGCGGCACTTGGGTGTTTTCAGCTTATTATACTCTTTTTTGCGATGTATGCCAACCCTAATTTTGCCCTATTTAATGAAAAAAGATACAAAAAGCCCGGCAGCATGACAGTCCTTTGCTGCGGATTTCTTGCATCTTTTTTTACTATCCTTTATAATACAAACCAAGTTCCCTTAAACCTGCCGCTTTCCCTGTTTCATGATTCAAATCCGCCGCAAGAAAGGAAAACAATCGATGAACGAACATTACATAGAAAACGTCTTTGGACAAATCACTGTCCGGTACGAGGACAAAATCGTACGCGTCACCTGTGACGATGCCCTGATGGGCTATCTGGAACTGCCCGGAAACGGCTCCGTTCCGTTGGCAGAACATATTCTGGCTTCCTATGAAACGTATTTTCACAAGCCGCTGGAGATTTCGCTCCACTCTCTGGCTGTGGAAATCTTGGGACATGCCTATGCGGATAAGTTTGGCACCTGTCTGAGCGAGCTTTCCAAGCATTTATCCAAGGAGCAGACCAATTATCTTCACCGGCTTGCCGAAAAGCTTCTGGAACGCACCTCCATCATCGACTGCGGCGAAAAAAGCGTGGACAGCAACCGGTTTGTCTGGGATTTTTTGGAACCGTTCCACTCCCTGATCTACTTTCTGCTTGGAAAAAACTGCTGATAAACCGGCCGTCATCTGCTCATTTTTAATTCGCTGATGCCGCTGTTTCATCCGATGCGCTTTCAGCATCGGATGCGCTTTCTCCGGCAGTTTCTTCCTGGGACTCCTCTTCTCCAGAGGTTGTCTCTGCTGCGCTTTCCCCTTCTCCTGTCGTCTCAGCTGCTTCTGTGGTCTCATCCACATAAGCAGTTTCCTGATAGGTCACGGATTCCCATACGTCGTCCTTTACTTTAAATGTGGGCGCATGATTCGTCAGTTCTTCATAACGGGTCTGGAATAATTCCGTCCTTCTGTTTTCGATCTCGGTATCGATGGCGTTCTGTGTCTTTTCCTCATCTCTATCATTCAGCAGGTGAAGCACGTAAATGGAGCCGTCGTCCGATTCAACAATGGCACATTCACCGGCCGACAGACTCCAGGCCGTCGTCTTATAATCTTCCGTATCGGCGGCGCTGATTGCCACATCGGCGAAACTATTGACATTGAATTCCGCTTCCGCATATTCATCTTCAATGGTCTGCAGTTCTGTGCCGGATTCGATTTCCGTCTGGATGGCTTCTGCGGCTTCCATCATGCTGTTTCTCAGCTCGGTATCTTCCGCGCTTTCTGTCTCCGCAGCAGTTTCTCCTGCAGCATCGGTCTCCTGGGACTCCGTCTCTGTGCTCTCGGTTTCTGCGGCTGTCGTCTCTTCCGACGCGGTGGTATCGGTCGGTTCGGTTATCTTAATATATTCCAGTGTCTTTCTCAGCACTTCTGCCTCATCCACATTCGTATCCACATCCTGCACCATGGTTTCATAAACTTTATTGGCCAGTGCATTCTGCGTGTAAATGCGTTCTGCCAGTTCCCGCGTCGCTCCGGTGATCTCCACCAGCCGCTCATTGGCCATGAACTGATCCACTGCTTCCGTCACCTTGGCCGTTTCCTCTTCTGTCAGAGAAATCCCATCGGTCTCTGCTTTATCGCAAAGCACCCGTGTCTGCAAGATCTGCTGCATGGTACTCGTCTTTGCCTGATCCTCCATGGTAGTTCCCGTACCATACGGATCCATCTTCCAATAATCTTCATAGGAAGCGGCGCCCATCATCCGCATGATCGGTCCGTAATATTCCTCCATCTGATACTGGTTATATTTTGCCATAAACCGCGCTTCATCCAGATAAATATTTTCATCTCCGTATGTCGCCACCACTTCTTTGGATGCGTCATTTATACTAATCTGCGCACAGCCTCCCAAAAGCCCTGTCGTCATCGCAGCCGTGAGGACCGCCGCGGTATATTTTTTCCAATTTATCTTCATAAGTTACCTCCCAAATGGTTCCTGGCGCAAACTGCGCCGTGGTATCCATTATATTACTTTTCTAGGAAACTAGCAACATTTTTATATCATTTAACAGGATTTTCACAGTATTGATGACGGCATCCATGTCCCTGTTTACCTTTCTTCTCTCCACATACGTAAAGTATGGCTCTTCCGCCGCAGTAAACGTCAGCGCGCCCATATATTTTTCCAGGAGCTTTGGAATATTTTCCACTTTTACACTGGCTCTTTGATACATGGTAATCTTGATTTCCTGCTTATTTCCGCTCACCTCTGTGGCATATACACTGTGGGCCAGCACTCGGACAAGGGAAACGGCCAGCAGATTCTGCACAGCTTTGGGCACGTCCCCGAAACGATCGATCAGTTCATCCTGGATGTCCATGCACTCTTCTTCATTTTCCACTGCGGCAATCCGCTTATACATATCCAGCTTCATATACTCGTTGCGAATATAGGAAGATGGGATATAGGCATCCATGCTGATGTCCACGGTTGTCTCAAAGTCGGTATTCTCCACCTGCTCTCCCTTCAGCATGCGGACCGCCTCGTTGAGCATCTTGCAGTACAGATCGTACCCCACAGCTTCCATATGGCCGCTCTGCTTTTCTCCCAGCAGACTGCCCGCCCCGCGGATCTCCAGATCCCTCATGGCGATTTTGATGCCGGATCCCAGCTCGGTGAACTCCCGAATGGCCGAGAGGCGCTTCTCCGCCTCTTCCTTCAGGATTTTATCCTTTTTGTACATGATAAACGCATAGGCCATCCGGTTGGAACGGCCGACACGGCCGCGCAGCTGATAAAGCTGGGAAAGCCCGTACCGGTCTGCGTCATGGATGATAATCGTATTGACATTGGAGATATCCAGCCCCGTCTCAATGATGGTGGTGGATACCAGGACATCGATCTCACCATTGATGAAATCCAGCATGATCCGCTCCAGTTCCCTTTCACGCATCTGTCCGTGGGCAAAAGCCACATTGGCTTCCGGCACCAGCTTGGCTATTTTGCCCGCCATATCCGCGATATCCTGAACACGGTTGTAGACATAATATACCTGTCCTTCCCTTGCCAGTTCCCGGTTGATGGCCTCGCGAACCATCTCCGGGTTGTATTCCATGACATACGTCTGGATCGGATGGCGCTCGCTGGGCGCTTCCTCCAGCACACTCAT
Source organism: Candidatus Fimimorpha excrementavium (assembly GCA_018710785.1). Classification (GTDB taxonomy): domain Bacteria; phylum Bacillota; class Clostridia; order Lachnospirales; family Lachnospiraceae; genus Fimimorpha; species Fimimorpha excrementavium. The sequence goes on along the minus strand of DVJD01000048.1, from coordinate 4,869 downwards.
ATCCCTCACCCCGATCAGACTCATATGGAGCGTACGGGGAATCGGCGTCGCTGTCAGCGTCAGCACATCCACACTTTTTTTCATCTGCTTAATCTTTTCCTTGTGGGTGACGCCAAAACGCTGCTCCTCGTCGATGATCAAAAGGCCCAGATCTTTAAATGCCACATCTTTGGATAAAACCCGGTGGGTGCCTATGACGATATCCACCAGCCCTTTTTTCAGTCCTTCCAGCGTTTTTTTCTGCTGGGCCGAGGTGCGGAACCGGCTTAACAGTTCGATTTTCACAGGGAAATCCTTCATTCGCTGACAAAACGTATTATAGTGCTGCTGCGCCAGAATCGTTGTCGGCACCAGATAAACCACCTGCTTGCTTTCCTGAACCGCTTTAAACGCCGCCCGGATGGCGATTTCCGTCTTGCCGAATCCCACATCCCCGCACACCAGACGGTCCATGATTTTTTTGCTCTCCATGTCCCGCTTTGTGGCCTCAATGGCATCCAGCTGGTCCTGGGTCTCCTCATAGGGAAACATTTCCTCAAATTCTTTCTGCCAGATGGTGTCTTCCCCATACTGGTACCCGCTCCCATTTTGTCTGGCCGCATACAGTTCCACCAGTTCCTTGGCGATCTCCCGCACAGCGCCTTTGACACGTTTTTTCGTCTTGGACCATTCCTGGCCGCCCAGATTATTTAATTTGGGTTTCTTCGCCTTCGCATCCGCATATTTTTGGATCAGGTTAAACTGGGTCGCCGGAATATAGAGGTTTCCTCCGTCTCCATACTCAATTTTAATATAGTCTTTGGTGGTGTGGTCGATTTCCACCTTTTCGATTCCGCGGTAGATTCCAAGGCCGTGATTTTCATGTACCACATAATCCCCCACCGAAAGATCGGCAAAACTGTTGATTTTCTGTCCCTGGTAAGCGCTCTTCTTTTTTCGTTTTTTCTTTTCCGTTCCGAAGATATCTCCGTCTGTGATGACGACGAATTTAATCTGCGGATAGGCAAACCCCCGGTGCAGATTGCCATACGTCACCAGGATTTCCCCGTCGGTCACGTTCCGCTCCTGATCCACGGCATAATAGGCGCGCAGGTCATAGTCCCGCAGATCTTTTGCCAGACGCTCTGCCCGCAGCCTGGAACCGCACAGCAGGACGACGCGGTATCCTTCTTTTTTCCACGTTTTTAAGTCCTGAATCAAAAGCTCAAATCCATTTTTATAAGAACTGATATTCTGCACAGACAAGCTGAAATGATGGGGAATCTTCAGCAGGGGAAAACGCTGATCCAGGCTGTTTAAAACCACCTCGGATTTTCTCTGCAGTTTTGAAAAAATCTGCTTGGTGCTGTACAGCACATCCGTCTGCCCCGGCAGCAGATAGCCTTTCTCCAGCCTGTTGGCCATACTCTCCCGAAACTCTGCTTCCACAGCCTCGCTGCGCTCTTTCAGGCGGACCGGTTCATCCAGAAAAATCACACTGGATTCTTCCGCAAAATAATCCAAAAACGACACCGTATCCGGATAGAAATAGCGGATGCAGTTGTCCAAACCATTCAGGCGAATCCCTTCGTCAATCTCTTCCCGGATCTCTTCCACGGCTTCCCGAAGCCGCCCCGCTTCTTCCAGCTTCTTATTGTCTTTCAGAATCTGATAGTGATGCTCAAACTCTTTGTCCAATTTCGAAAGCCCCAGGCGGCAGATTTCTTCCGTCAGTATCATCTCCTGGGCCGGATAAATCACCGCCCGTTCCAATCGCTCCATGGATCTCTGGCTTTCCACATCGAAGGTGCGGATGGAATCCACCTCATCGCCCCAAAGTTCGATTCGATACGGATTTTCCTCCGTCATACTGAAAATATCCAGAATCCCTCCATGGACAGCAAACTGGCCCGGCGCTTCCACCTGTGCCATCCGCTCATATCCGAGAAGCGTCAGTTTCTTCTTCATCTCTTCCAGATCCACCACTGCCGTCTCTTCCAGGGTTATGATCTGTTCTTTTACGCAGGAAAAGGGCGGCAGCGCATTCATCAGTCCATCTATGGTCGTGATGATTACCCCGCCTTTTTCCTCAACGATCGTTTTCACCGCATGCATTCTCTGGCGCACGATCTGATTGCTCTGAATGTCCGCGCTGTAAAAGATAAAATCCTTTGCCGGATAAAAAAGGACATGGTCGGAAAACAATTTAAAGTCTTCATAAATTTCTTTTGCCCTCAGCTCACTGTACGTCACCACCAGGCGGTATGGAACCTCTTCTCCCAATTGGCTCATCAGATGGACCTTCTGGGAATCCAGACACCCGGATACCTGTACCGGGCCCTGCCCCTTATGCAGGACATCTGCCATCTCCTCATAATCCCGCAATTCCATAAGCGGCTGTTTAAATAGTTTTGACATAACTTCCCCCATTCTATGCGTTTTCCTGTCCCTTTATCATGGTACCGGAATCATTTATTTCTTCTTTGCATTAAACGCATTCATGGCCGCTTCCACGCCATGTTCCAGGATACATGCCGCTGCCTTCGCTGCGTCCTGCTCGGCCTCATCCACAGCTTCTCTGTCTTCTTTATTAAAATGTCCCAGCACATAATCAGCCAGATCCATGCGGGCCGGTTTTTCTCCTACTCCCACCCGAATCCTGGGAAATTCCTGTGTCGCCAGCTGCAGAATAATGTTTTTAACCCCGTTGTGGCCGCCTGCGCTGCCTTTTCCCCTGACACGAATCTGGCCCGGCACCAAACTGATATCATCATAAATGACAATCAGATCTTCCGGCTCAGCCTTATAGTATTCCAGCACTTCCCGAATGCTTTCCCCGCTCAGGTTCATAAATGTCTGCGGCTTCACCAAAATCACCTTTTCCGCGCCTATCATTCCCTTTCCGATCAGCGCCCGATGTTTCTTGTTATCTACACTGATATGATATTCCTCCGCCAGCCGGTCAATCACTTCAAATCCCACATTATGTCTTGTATGTTCATATTTGGAAGTGGGATTTCCCAGTCCTGCGATAATATACATAAGTTCTTTTCATCCCTTCTGTTTTTCTCTTAATTTTCCTCATCCCATGGCCATGTCTGCATATCCGTGTTTCGCTGTCCGGCAGGCTTAAACCGTAAGCTGCTGGATCCATACACCTTTTTTCACCATGATAAATCCGATCACACATTTCGCCACATCCGCCATCTGGCAGCAGAGATACAGCCACACCATGGGGAGTTCCGTATACCGGCTCAGCACATAGGCGAGGGGAATGCTGATGATCCACACATAACCGCTGTCAAAGAGGAAGGTGATAAATGTCTTTCCTCCCGAGCGCATGGTAAAGTACGCGACGTGATAAAACCCGGCCATCGGCATGCAGCATGCCGAAATTAAAATCAGATTTCTGGCCAGCTCTTTTACTTCATCGGAGGTGTTATAGATATGCGGAAACAACGGCGCAATCATGGCCATAAATGCCCCTATGACCACACAGCTCATGACAGCGGCGAAAATCAGTTTGGTATCCGTCTCTTTGGCTTCTTTCAGCTTTCCGGCTCCCAGGAGCTGTCCCACCAAAATAGCTACGGCATTTCCCATGGCCAGGAATACCACATTAAATACATTGGACACAGTGGTGGAAATGTTGAGCGCGGCCACCACCGACAATCCCCTTACAGAATAGCACTGAACCATAAACGCCATGCCGGATGACCACAGCGCCTCGTTGATAATCAAAGGGGATCCCTTCTTTATAATCTGAACAGCCAATGACCGCGGTATCTTTAATGTCCGATACAGTCCGGCCGCAAACGGATTTTTGTCCTTATGGCGATGGGTCCAGCCAACGATCACCGCACACTCTACAAAACGCGAAATCAATGTCGCAATCGCAGCACCCTGAACGCCGAGGGCCGGCGCCCCAAGTTTTCCAAAGATCAATATGTAATTAAAACACATATTAACCGCAACCGCAGCGATTCCCGCCTTCATGGGAACCACCGTTTCTCCGCATTCCCTCAGAGTACTGGCATACATCTGCGATATGGCAAACGGAATCATACCAATCATCATGACATTCAAATACTGCTGCCCGTAATAGAGCGCCCGGCCCACATCTCCCACGTCTGAACCGTCATGCAGGTACATGGTAATTAAGTCGGAGCCTGCGCACCAAAAAATCAAAATTCCAATCAATGTAAACAGACTGCTGATCCAGACTTTAAACCGAAACGCGTCCCGGACGCCTTCCATGTTTCCTTTTCCAAAATACTGCGCTCCAAAAATTCCCGCACCCGATATGGCGCCAAAAATGCAGACATTAAACACTTGCATCAGCTGGTTTACGATGGCAACCCCGGACATCTGTTCCGTACCGATCTGTCCCACCATAATATTGTCCAGCATGCTGACAAAATTTGTTATGCCATTCTGAATCATAATCGGCACTGCCACACGAAGCACCATCTTATAAAAGCTTTTCGTACCGATAAGCTTACTGAGTCGGCTGTTCTCCTTCATATTCACTCTCCCTTTCTTTGGAACGCAGAAAAAACGCATCATATTTCAGGTGCGCGTCTCAAGCTATAAAAAGTATTATAAAAAACGGTTCCTATTGTTTTCTAGCACAAAGCTGGTTCCGTGTCAAGGGAAAGCTCCATGTATCTGTTATTTTTCCGCAAAGCCGCCCTCACCCGTAAAACGGACGGCCCGGGACATGGACTTCAAGATATCAGCGATCACTGGGCGCATACCTTTTCAAAAGAGAGAAGACCGGCAGCATGATTGACGGATATTTTGAAAATCTTATGCAGCACGACAAAAAAAGACCCCTGTAAAAACAGGGGTTTAAGTGATGAGACACGGGGGATTCGAACCCCCGACAAC
>DVJD01000047.1 GCA_018710785.1 Candidatus Fimimorpha excrementavium | reverse complement strand
AAGACCCCTTGAAGAACACGAGGTAGATAGGGCAGAGGTGGAAGTACAGTAATGTATGGAGCTGACTGTTACTAATCGGTCGAGGGCTTAACCGAAGGTTGGAAGAGAATGGAAGAGGAAGATCGGTAAGAGAAAGAGAGAGAAGTTGGGGAAGAGGTGGAAGGATCTGTGTGTAGTTTTGAGGGTGCATGCCTCAGATAATAAAATATGGCGGAATAGCTCAGTTGGCTAGAGCATACGGTTCATACCCGTAGTGTCGAGAGTTCAAATCTCCCTTCCGCTACTAACAGTAAGTATATACCATTCAGGTTGGGTGGTATATACTTTTTTTTCTTTATAGGAAAGTCCGTCCGTTCTGTACTTCTCCTCCAGACGGCGGACCATTTTCTGATTTTGGATATAAATTAGTTATCTAATTCCGTGCCACAGTATGGGCAATGTGTCATTCCAATCATTCCCTGAGTTGGTAAATGCCTATGGCAGTAGGGACAACGCCAAAATATTAGAAAATAAATGTATCCACTACAAAAAATAAGGAGTCCTGCTATTCCGAGTATTGGTATAAACGGTCCTTGCTTTATAATAACCGCAATGATCATTGCTAACATTCCAATACCAGTGATTGCACCGCCAGTGTATCTTATCTTTTTCATTACTCCTCCTTGAATTTCAAAATCCCCTATTGCTATTTATAATATATTATTGCCTAAGTAATAAGTCAATAAAATTCAAAGCGAAATCAATAAAAATATATGATCATCATATTTTCTTTGATAATCACCGGGACAGTTACATATTAATAAATTTTTAACAATAATTTGATTGCTATTATATAGATTGTATAATATAATAGAACAACAAGGAGTCTTATGTTATGCAAATCATTGTAATCCAATGAATCACATGACATAAGAAGAATATTTCATTTGTGTATATAATAAGTACACAAGAATCTACCTATAAGGAGGAACAATATGAAGGGTTATGCAATGTTAAAGATTGGGGAGTCTGGATGGATTGAGAAAGAGAGACCAAAATGCGGGCCCATGGATGCCATTTGTAAGCCATTGGCAGTGGCCATTTGTACATCCGACGTACATACCCTGTGGGAAGGTGCCATCGGAGAACGCCACAACATGATTTTAGGTCATGAGTGCTGTGCTGAAGTTGTGGAAGTCGGTGAACTGGTGAAAGACTTTAAGCCAGGCGACCGCGTTTTGGTACCGGCCATCACACCGGATTGGAATTCCCTGGAAGCACAGGCTGGTTATTCCATGCATTCCGGCGGCATGCTTGCTGGATGGAAGTTCTCCAACTTTAAAGATGGTGTATTCTCCGAATACTTTCATGTAAATGATGCCGACGGCAATATGGCGCTTCTGCCATCCAATATCACACCTGTGGATGCTTGTATGCTTTCCGATATGGTTCCAACCGGATTCCATGGCGTAGAGCTGGCAGATGTCCAGTTTGGTGATTCCGTTCTCGTAATCGGTATCGGACCGGTGGGTCTGATGTCTGTGGCTGGTGCAAACCTTCGCGGTGCGTCCCGTATCATCGCAGTCGGCACACGTAAGAACTGTGTGGAAGCGGCAAAGGGATATGGAGCCAGCGATTTTGTAAGTTACAAGAACGGTACCATCGAAGATCAGGTTCTGGAAATGACAGATGGAAAAGGCGTGGATAAAGTCATCGTGGCAGGCGGCGGATGCGAGACCTTTGAATCCGCGGTGAAATGCTTAAAGCCAGGCGGAAAGATCGGCAATGTCAACTACCTTGGAAGCGGAACCTACGTTACCATCCCCCGTGTGGAATGGGGCGTTGGTATGGGCCATAAACAGATCAATGGCGGCCTGATGCCGGGCGGACGTCTCCGCATGGAAAAACTGGGCTCTCTGGTATCCTGCGGCAAGCTGGATGTTCATCCGTTGGCAAGCCATGTATTTGAGGGCTGGGATCATCTGGAAGAAGCATTGTTCCTGATGAGAGACAAGCCTGCGGATCTGATTAAGCCAGTGGTAAAAATTGCTGACTAATCCGTTTTCAAACGGGTAAATAAAGATAAGATATTGCGGTCTGGCCGTCTGCTTTGGCAGTCGGCCAGGCTGCTTTGAGGGGACGGCACACATGAAGATATTGGTAATCTCCGGTTTCCTCGGAGCCGGAAAAACAACATTTATCAAAGAGCTGGCAAAACGAACGAAACAGGATTTTGCAGTCATGGAAAATGAGTATGGAGCAGTCGGGGTGGACGGCGGTCTGCTGAGCGGGACGCAGGATGACTCCGGGGCACCTTTGAACATCTGGGAATTGACGGAAGGCTGCATTTGCTGCACCAGAAAATCGGATTTTGCCACTTCCGTATTGACCATAGCCAATACCATTGACCCGGAATATCTGGTGGTGGAACCCACCGGCGTCGGTATGCTCAGCAAGATTATGGAAAATATCCGTATGATTCAGTACGAGCGGATTTTTCTTCTCTCTCCGATTACGATTTTGGACGGAGAACATTTCGAGCAGTCTCTGGAGAAGTTTCCCGATATCTGCCGGGATCAGATTCAGACAGCCGGAACCATCCTGATTTCAAAGAGAGAGCAGGCAGACGAAGAGGAGCGTCGGCAGATGGAAGCGCGTATCCGCGCCATCAACCCGGAAGCGGATGTCTGCAGTGTGCATTATTCGAAGATGGACGATGCATGGTGGAAGAACCTGTTAAAGAGACCGCTGGATTCCGGAAAGGCCGCGGAGACGGCAGAGGAAACCTCCGATCTGGAAAACATGGGACTGACGGAGGTGTCGCTGAAGAATGAAAATGAACTGATTCTGTTTCTGCAGGGAGTGGTGTCAGGCGTATTCGGCGATATTTACCGGGCCAAGGGATTTTTGAAGGCAGGAAAGGCATGGCTTCGGTTTGATGTGGTGGATAAAACCTATACCATCACAGGGATAGATCCCATGGAAGAGTCGAAGAGTGTCTTCATTGGGACAGGATTAAAGCGGAATCTGCTGCGGGAAGTACTGCAGAAATCGCTTTATATAAAACCGGGAGCGGCGGTACCGGTCAGCAGAAAGCAGGGTACGGCGAAAGGAATGATCCGGCCGGGGACAGGGCTCCGGCAAAGGATAAACAAAGAGTAGAACCGATTCTCCGCCCGGAGGATGGGTTCTTTTTTAAGGAGTAAAACGCATGAATACACAAATATGGAAACATCAATGGAAATGGGTGGAGGAGATCTGGCCGAACCAGGAGTACGGCTGGAAAGACGGCATATATGAGCCCAGAAAGCCGGTATACAGAGAGACAGAGACGGACAGCAGCCGATATCTGGAAGGGCGGGAAGAGGGAATGGAAATCCGAAGCAGAGTCTTTACGGAGACCGAGGAAACAGGATTTGGAATCTATTGCTATGAAGATACGGCCGGACTGTACATTCCGTGTGAGACGAAAAATGCCGTGATTACGGCAGTGTTTGTCAATCCCACGGAGGAACCGTATGAAGCGTATATCCGTGCAGGAAAGATTTTAAAAGCCGATCATATCCGGGTCATGCCGGGAGAAGAAAAAGAAGTGAGCTTCATGGTCTGTCCCATAAAAGAGTGGGTGTTTGTAAAATTCTGTGTACACAGTGACGCGGTCCTGGAATCCCAGGCGGTCATGAAATCGCTGTATTTGAAAAAAGTAGATCTGGAATATGCCGAGAAAAAAGAAAAGAGAACGAAGCCGGTGATTTATCTGGCCTCCGATTCCACGGTGCAGACCTATGAGCCCATTTTTTATCCGCAGACCGGATGGGGAGAGGTATTCTGCCGGTTTTTCGGGACACTGACAGAAGAACGGCCATGTGATTCCTGCAGTTATCCCCAGGCGCGCACCTACGAGACGGACCGGGTGATTGTGGAAAACCGATCCATCGGAGGAAGAAGTTCCAGATCGTTTTACGAGGAAGGAAAATGGGATGAGATCCTGGAGCAGATCTGCCCGGGCGATTATGTATTCATTCAATGGGGGCACAATGACAACACAGCTGTGCGGCCCAACCGCTATGTGCCCGCAGCGGCGTTTGAGCCGTGGCTTCGGCTCTATGTGGATGGAACCAGACAGAGGGGAGGAATCTGTGTCCTGGTGACGCCCGTGGCCCGGTACCATTTTGAGAAGAAAGCAGATGGCAGCGTCCGGTTCCTCAGCGATTTTGAGGGATACCGCCAGGTGATGATAAAAGTGGCAGAGGAGGAAAACCTTCCTTTGATTGATTTGACGAAGCGCTCCCTGGCTCTGTGCGACCGGGCCGGAGAAGAGGGGGCAGCTGCCTTTTTCCTGCGCCTGGAGCCGGGGGAGACGGACGGACATTATAGGGACGGCGTGACGGACAGCACCCATCTGCAGCGATATGGAGCATTGAAATTTGCCCAGTGTGTGGCACAGGGAATTCTGGATTCCGGGCAGGAGGCATTGAAAAGACTGCAGTCCTTTGTCGTGCTGGATGAGACGACCCGTGTGCCGGATCAGGAGATCCGGAAGGCAAAGAGGGAAACATCCCTTGTCCCGACCCAGTTTACCTATTCGGAACTTCAGGCAGCCGCCGGTCAGGCCACCTTTTTGATCACGTTTGCAGGAGTGGACGGAGCCGTCGGATACCGCCTTTATGAAAAGACTGAGGTGGGGGACCGTCTGATCAAACGGATCGGGGAACAGGAAAAAGAGTCCCTGGATGCCCGGGCCATGGCAGTACCATCGGGAAAAACCTATACGTATTATATGACCGCGGTATTTCCGGATGGCACAGAAAGCAAAAAGAGCCGGGAGATTTCCATAGAAGCGTAATCAGGAGATGATGCCGTAATGGCGCATGGCATGGGCGATCCCGTCTTTGTCAATATCGGTTGTGACGAATTCCACCTTATCTGCCAGACCATCCATGCTGTTTCCCATGGCCACGCTGTGGATGACATACTCCAGCATGGGAAGGTCGTTGGCGCTGTCGCCGAAGGCATAGCACCGTTCCAGGGGAATGTGGAGACGGTCCTGGAGGTAGCGGATCCCTGAAGCCTTGGAAAATCCTTTGGGGACGATCTCCCCGAATCCGTCACCCCGGTCGATGTAGGTAAAGTCCTTTGTGATGTAGCGGTAAAAGGTGTTGAAATCACAGCGGGAATCGCGCCAGATGACCAGTTTATCAAACACCAGATCCGGGCGGTCCCAGGAACGGGAGATATCGAAGTTTTCTCCGCCGAACCGTGCCTGTATCCGGGCCAGATCCCCGGAAGCAGGCCTGGTGTAATCAAAAAACAGTCCGTCGGTCCCCTCAAACATGGCGGAGACATTGCAGTCCCGGAGGACGGATACGATTTCCAGACAGGTATCATGGGGGATCGTATGGGACAGAAGGACCTCGTCATTCATACGGATATATGTGCCGCAGCCGCAGACATAACCGTCAAACCCGATGGCGCGTACATAATCCGGCACATTGAAATAGGTGCGCCCGGTATTGATGAAGGTCAGGTGGCCCTGGCTTCTGGCACGTTGCAGCGCCTGTCTGGCGCTGGTCGGCAGAATGTGGGCCCCTTCGGTGATCAGGGTTCCGTCGATATCAAAAAAGAGCATATTTCGATCACGAGATGACATGGCAGATGTTTCCTTTCTATGTTTCATTTTGTCGTTTGTATTATACTGAAGAAATTTTCGGGATGTCAAGCCGTTTGTCGGAAGCGGAAAGAGAGACGCATGGATGGATAGAGTGTGAACAAAATGGATGCCCCGCCTCTTTCTGGAATATGGTTTATAAAGGAGTTCTTTGTGAAAAAGTCTGTGAAAAAAGTATCATCCATCCGGGGATTGGCGGGGAGATTCGGGGGAAAAAGGTGTGGGGAGAGGGAAAGGAAACTGCGGCCTGTGCTTGAAAGGCTTTTGTTTTCAGGAAAGGATGAAAGGGCGTGTTTTGTTAAAATATTATCAATTCGGATGTGCATATTGTACAAAAAATAAAGAAAAAAACGGAATAAAACCTGTACAAATAAACAAAAATGTGATATATTTTTAGTAGAAACATGAATTCAATCCGGACAGAAGATCGGAAGGGGTTCGTCAGAAGACGCCGCCCGAACGGCAGAAGGTGAGGTAGAAGGATGAGTAATCGTGAATTGATTGCGGAGAGTGCTTATAAGAAAATTTACCGGGAAGGGAATAAGGTGGTGAAAGTGTTTGCAGAAGGGTTTCCAAAGTCGGAGGTATTGAATGAGGCTCTTAATACCGCCCGGGTGGAAGAGACCGGTTTGAACGTGGGGAAAATTCTGGAGGTATCCGTGGTGGACGGAGCCTGGGCCATCACCAAGGAATACATCGAAGGTACACCCCTGGATGCGCTGATGAAAGAAAACCCAGACAAAGCGGAGCAGTATATGGACCGCATGGCGGATCTGCACATTCAGATCAACTCCTATTCCTGTCCGCTTTTGAACCGCATGAAAGAAAAGATGACCAGACAGATCCAGGAGCTGGATATGATCGATGAAGCGACGCGCTATGAACTTCTGACCAGGCTGGACGGGATGCCGAAGCATTATAAACTGTGCCACGGCGATTTCGAACCGTCCAATATCATCGTTCAGGGAGATGACATGTATGTCATCGACTGGGTACACGCGACCCAGGGCAATGCCAGTGCCGATGTGGCCAGGACGTATCTTTTGCTGAGTCTGAATAATCCGTTTTTGGCGGATCTGTACATGGATAAATTCTGTGAGAAAACCAATACGGAAAAACGCTATGTACAGCAGTGGCTTCCCATTGTGGCAGCCGCACAGCTGACTAAGAAACGTCCCCAGGAAAAGGATCTGCTGATGAAATGGGTGGATGTGTGTGAATACCAATAAAGGGGAGACAGGCAAATATGAAAGGGGATATGATAAGCGCTATTCTGTTTACGATGGCGGGTTTCCTTGTATGGTGGCAGGAGGGATGGTGGAACGGAGCTTTTATTTTCATAGCAGCCGGTATTCTGTACGCAGCTGAGGGGGTTTTGGAAATCCTCTGGGATAGGGGACATTTTCACGGAAAGACCAATGTGCTGGGCGGGCTGCTTTGCGGAATATGGCTGATTGCCATGGCTTTGATTGGAGGAATGACTGGGCGCTTGAAAGGAGTGTCAGTCGGGATCAGTTTGGGTTTAGCGTTTTTTTTTCTGGGCATATCTATTTACAGGATGACAAAGCGCGCAAAGTGAGAGATAAGTGGAAGAAAAAGGGGGTGTTGCAACACCCCCTTTTGTGACACGCCTTATGTGAAAAGCATCGGCTATCTTTGAATATCGTAAGTCTGATTCATCAGGCGCAGGATGCTTTCCTTATCGGTGATGTTTGTATCGCCGCGGATGGCGTGCTTCATGACAGAAGAAGCCACGGCGAAGTTCACGATGTCTTCCGGTTTCATGCCTTCCATCAGGGCGTAAATCAGGCCGGAGGAGAAGGCATCCCCGCCGCCCACACGGTCCAGAATCTGGAAGCGGAACAAATCGCTTTCATAGGTCTTCCCTTCGTAATACAGATAAGCTTTCAGGGAATTTTCGCTGCCGGAATGAACATAACGGACATGTCTGGCGATGGCTTTAAAGTGGTAGCGCCTTGCCAGTTCCTGGAAAATTCTGTCCTGATCCTCATAATCCGGCTGCATAGACAATCCGTCTTTCAGATCATGGCCGTTTTCGTCTTCCAGATGAATGGGCTCAATGCCGATTAATATATCCACATAAGGAAGATAGCGGCTTAAAATATCGCGGGCTTCTCCAAAACTCCAGAGTTTGCTGCGGAAGTTACAGTCGAAGCTGACCGTCATTCCCAGTTTTTTCGCAGCATAGAGGGCCTGCTCCATCAGGATCTCACAGTTATTGGAAAGGGCCGGAGTGATACCGCTTAAATGCAGCCAATCATAATCCTTTAGGATATTAGTAATATCCAGGGTGGTATAATCGTATTCCGCAAAGGCAGAGTGCTTGCGGTCATAGATGACTTGGGAAGCGCGGACAGAGATGCCTTCTTCCAGATAGTACGTTCCCATACGTTCTCCGGAAAAAATGATGGGCGAAGTATGTACGTCATTTGCCTTTAAATAGCGGACAGCGGATTTCCCGATATCATTATCCGGAACCACGGTAAATACACTGGCATCTACGCCGAGATTCGCGAGAGATACAGCCACATTGGCTTCCGCACCGCCGAAATTAATAATAAAAGAATTGGTCGTACGAATTTTTTCATAATTCGGCGGAGAAAGTCTCATTAAAAGTTCTCCAATCGTAATAAATCTCATATACTCCTCCTTTACTCTGCCATACAAAATGAAACATCCTTAAGATTTCGTAATGCATCAATATACAGAGCTCAATAAAATTCGATGAATAATTTAATTATAACAAATTTATCTGAAAACACAAGAGAAACTGGTTATAAATATACAAAGAATACCCCAAAAATCCAATTGCCTGGAAAAAATGGGAATGATACAATAAAAGAAAACGAGAATAGGAGGAATCAAACTTATGGGTGATTATGCGTGGGGGGAAGAACGGCAGAGATGGCTGGATGAGATCTATGAAAAATTAAAAGTTAAAATGCTTCGTGAATGCGGCAGGGCGAAAACCAAAATTCCTTATAGCGCCCAAAATGGGGTGTTTGATGATAGGAGCAATAAACAGGAGATCAACTTCTGGACCAATGGATTCTGGGGAGGAATTCTCTGGCAGATGTATCATGCGACCAAGGAAGAGTGTTATAAAGAAGCAGCCCGTATCGTGGAAGAGAAATTTGATTATCTTTTGGATGAATATATTCGTCTGCATCATGATGTGGGATTTATGTGGCTGCATACCGCAGTGGCAGATTATCGCCTGACCGGGGATCCGAAAGCAAGGGTGAGAGGTCTGCATGCAGCCAGCCTTCTGGCAGGGCGCTATAATCCGGCAGGCAAATTTATCCCGGCTTGGAATGGAGAAGACCGCATAGGCTGGATTATCATTGACAGCATGATGAATATCCCTCTGTTATATTGGGCATCCAGAGAAGTGAAAGATCCGAGATTTGAAATGATCGCCCGGGCGCAGGCAGATAAGGAATTGGAGATGGCAGTACGCCCGGATGGCTCCTGTAACCATATCTGTGCTTTGGATCCTTTGACTGGAGAGCTTCTGGAGACACCTGGCGGACAGGGGTATGAGTCCGGTTCTTCCTGGAGTCGCGGCCAGGCATGGGCGCTTTACGGTTTTGCGCTGAGTTATCGCCATACGAAGGACCAGAAATATCTGGATGCTGCAAAGCGTGTGGCGAATTATTTTATTGCCAGCGTGGTGCGCACGAATTTCCTTCCTTTATGCGATTTCCGCCAGCCTGCAGAGCCGGTATATTATGATTCCACCGCGGGAGCCTGCGCGGCCTGCGGACTTTTGGAGATCGCTGAACATGTGCCTGAGCTGGAGAAAGAATTCTATGTGGATGCAGCATTCCGTATTCTTCAGGCCATGGAGGATGTGTGGTGCGATTGGGATCCGGAGAGAGACTCTATTTTACAGATGGGAACAGCGGCATACCATAACCGTCCTGCGGAACTGCATGTTCCGATTATTTATGGAGATTACTTCTTTATCGAGGCAGTTCTGCGCCTTCTGGGCAAAGATTTTCTGATCTGGTAATTGTGATAATTACCAGATAAAAGGAAAAATACGTTTCTTTTTATAAAAAACTATGGTATACTAGCCATAAATGTTCAAAAACAGATCCGTGCGCAGACGGCGCTGTTTTGGAAAAATAAAAATATCAAAGAGTGTATGCTGATGGATCAGCAGAAATGGAGGTTTCGTATTATGAGGTACCAGATTGGGAAAGATGATGAGAAATGGGTAAAAGAGGTTTACGATAAGATCGTAACAAAGATGTCAGCGGAGTGCGACAGAACCGGTGATAAGATACCCTATACAACCGTAGATGGAAGGTTTGACGACAAGTCAGTGAATGATTTGGACTGGTGGACAAACGGATTTTGGCCGGGCATCCTTTGGCAGATGTATCATGCCACCGGCGAAGAAAAGTATATGACAGCAGCACGGGGTGTGGAGGAAAAGCTGGATAAATGTCTGGAGGAATTCACAGGGCTGCATCATGATGTGGGATTTATGTGGCTGCACTCGGCAGTGGCCGATTATCGCTTGACAGGAAATGAAAAATCCAGGGTAAGAGGTCTTCACGCTGCCAGTACACTGGCAGGTCGATTTAACCCGGCAGGCCGATTCATTCCGGCTTGGAATGGAGAGGATCGAATCGGCTGGATCATCATTGACTGTATGATGAATATTCCGATTCTGTACTGGGCAACAAATGAATTAAAAGATCCGAGATTTGAGATGGTGGCAAGGGCACAGGCTGATAAGGAATTGGAAATGTCCATTCGTCCGGATGGTTCTTCCAATCACATCTGCTGTCTGGATCCGATGACGGGCGAGATGCTGGACAATCCTGGCGGCCAGGGATATGAGTCTGGTTCCTCCTGGAGCCGTGGCCAGGCCTGGGCGCTGTACGGCTTTGCACTGAGCTATCGTCATACAAAAGATCAGAAGTATTTGGACGCAGCAAAACGAGTGGCCAACTATTTCATCGCAAATTTGGTTCGCTCTGATTTTCTGCCGCTGTGTGATTTTCGTCAGCCTGCAGAACCGGTATATTATGATTCCACGGCTGGTGCCTGTGCGGCCTGTGGTTTCCTGGAAATCGCAGAACATGTGGGTGAATATGAAAAACAGCTTTACATTGATGCAGCCATGCGTGTTTTGAAAGCAATGGAAGCAAACTGGTGCGATTGGGATCCGGAAAGAGATTCCATCCTGCAGATGGGAAATGAAGCATACCACAATGAAAAGGGACGTCATATTTCGATCATTTACGGAGATTATTTCTTCATTGAAGCGATCTTGAGACTGCTGGATAAGGACTTCCTGATCTGGTAAGGGAAAAATAGGGGATGCTGCCAATTTTGAAATTGGCAGCATCCCTTTTTGGCTTTTGATCACATGTGATTACCAAGAAGTGCGATGGGAAGAGATGTATTTTTGTGTGGCATCTGGGGAAGCCAGAAGCTGGCCAGGATCGCAGTGGAGCGCCCTTGCTATATCAAATAAGGTTTCCAGGGAACATGGTTTGATATTTCCGGGAGATTCGATGGCGGCCAGAAAGGATTTGCTGATGCCGGCTTTCTCGGCAAGATCATTCTGTGACAATCTTTGGCATTTGCGGTAAAGCATGGTATTCAGCGCGATATTTTGATAGAGGGGTTTGTTAATATCTTTTATGAGTTTTGCTTTTGACATTGCTGTATCTCGCTTTCCTAGTAAGTATAATTATTGGCAAAACCGTTCGATTAGGACATATAGAAGGGAATATCTTTTTGGTAAAATGGAATATTTAGAAATAAAGATACTGCATCTTCTTGTATTGTGTCATCATTTTACAATGGATTCATGCTTTTGTCTAGTCTGTAATGAGAAAAAATACATTATTTGGTAAAATAAAATGATAAATCAATAAAATGAAAAATATTTAAAATTAACCATATATCGTAAAAACAAAAGAGCGCAAGGGAGAAAAAAATATACAAATCATATTGTCCTACCAAAAGAAAAAGAATTGTGTTATACTAAGCTTAATCTCACCGGGGAAGCTCCCTGACACATGGGATAATAATAAGAAAGGATTGGTGATTGAAATGGAAAATCAGGAAAAAATAGAAACCATGGACGACTACAAAGAAGAATTGGAAGCATCCTACCGCAGAATACTGCCGGGAGATATGGTGACAGGAACGGTCATTGATATTACAGAGACAGATGTTATGATTGATTTTAATTACTATGCTCCCGGCAGAATTCCGGTATCAGAGATGAGTGATGATCCGGACTATAAGGTGATGGAAAAGGTAAAAATCGGTGACACGCTGACGGCATCTGTGATGAAAACGGATGACGGAGCGGGAAATATGCTTTTGTCCTGCAGAGAAGCCAATGAGGAACTGGTGTGGGATAAGCTGAAGGATATGATGGAAAATAAGACCATGATCCACGGAAAAATCGGCGGTATCGTCAATGCCGGAGTGATCATGTATGTGGAAGGTGTTCGTGGATTTATCCCGGCATCCAAACTGGATCTGCATTATGTGGAAGAGACAGAAAGCTATCTGGGAAAAGAAGTGGATGCCGTCATTATTGATGTGGAGGAAGAGCAGAAAAAGCTGGTACTGTCTGTGAAAGATGTGCTGATAAAGAAAGCACTGGAAGAAAAAAAGGATAAGATTAACCGTATCTCTGTGGGAGCCGTGGTAGAAGGCACGGTGGAACAATTGAAAGACTATGGCGCTTTTGTGGATATCGGAGATGGAATTTCCGGACTTCTGCATATTTCACAGATCAGTGACAGAAGACTGAAGCATCCAAAGCAGGTATTGGCAGTGGGAGATAAGATAAAGGTTAAGATTACAAAAGTGGCAGACGGAAAAGTGAGCCTCAGTATGAAAGAAGCCAGTGAAGTCATCAATAAAGATATGGATGAAGAAGTATTTGATTATAAGGAGGAAGGACAGGCGGTCACTGGGCTGGGAGCGCTTTTCAAAAATATCAAATTGGATTGACAGTAACGGGGAAGAGGACTGAAAAAGACAGCGTATCGGCGTAGGGAAAGGGAAATAGAAAGGAGGGATTCCTGTGGAAAAGGGATTGGAAAGCAGCAGAAAAGAAATCGAACAGCTGAAAACATGGATTGCTGAGTCGGATCAGATTGTCTTTTTTGGAGGAGCAGGTGTGTCCACAGAGAGCAATATTCCGGATTTTCGGAGCGAGGATGGCCTTTATAGACAGGAATACGCCTATCCTCCCGAAGTTATACTGAGCCATACGTTTTATAGAAAAAACCCTGAGGAATTTTTCCGTTTTTATCGAGCGAAAATGATTTATCCCAAAGCAGAGCCGAATCCTGCTCATGTGGCTTTGGCCGCTTTGGAGAGACAGGGAAAACTAAAGTCTGTGATTACACAAAATATTGACGGACTTCATCAGAAAGCTGGAAGCAGAACTGTCTGGGAACTGCATGGTTCGGTCCTTCGTAATTACTGTGAAGAATGCGGGAAGGAGTACGGTGTAGCTTTTATCATGAACTCCAAATCCATCCCCCGCTGCAGCTGCGGGGGGATTGTGAAACCGGATGTGGTGTTATATGAGGAATGTTTGGATCAAGAGGTCCTGAATCACGCTGTGGCAGATATCAGCGGTGCGGAGGTATTGATCGTGGGGGGAACGTCTCTTTCAGTATACCCTGCTGCGGGGCTGATCGATTACTATAAAGGCAGTAAGCTGGTGTTGATCAATCGAGATGCGACACCGCGAGATCAGGAAGCAGATCTCGTGATTCGGGAAAACATCGGAAAGGTTCTGTCTCACTGTGTGGATGTGAATATATGAAAAAATGGTATAAAATACTGGCAATTTGTTTTGTGACCATGTGTATGGTACTCCTGGGCGGCTGCACCAAACAGGCGCAGTTGAATTCGGAAATGACGGTAAAAGAAGACGGCTCCGGGACCCGCACGATACAGATCGCCATGGATAAAAATCTGGTAAAACGCGGATTTAAGGGAAGCGAAAAGACACTGGAACGTCTGATGGATCAATATTGTCCCAGAGAGCTGGAATGGGAAGTGGATGAAAGGCAAAGTTTGTATGATTTGACACTGACATTGTCATTTGATACGCTGGATGAGTATGTCGAGAAAGCTGAGGCTTTGGTCGGGACAAAAAAGATTGAACTGAAAGACACAGGGCAAGGGCTTCAGGTGGGATTCTCCCTGGAAGAGAACGTGACTGCCGAGGACTTTCTGGATTGGCTGAAGGATGCATTGGTAAAGGAAAGGTATATTAAGAGAAGCGAAAAAGAAGATTTATTTCGTTTGGAAAAGACATATTTTTCCTATGCAGGGGAACGCCGGTCAGTCTCCAATGGAAAGATCCGGTATCAGTATCAGAAAGAGTATGATACGGAGCAGATCGTCATGTTGACGCAGCCAGATACGGGAGAACAGTGGAGCCGGGTGATTTACCTGTATTTTCCTTCGGAATTGATGGAGAGAAGGGAAGCACAGGTCCGGGAATTTGTAAAAGATCGGATTTCAAAAGATACCCAGGTCAAGTGGCTGTCAAAAACCTGCGTATGCCTTACATTTCCCCAGGCTGATCGATATAAACTGTCGCAGGATATGCAGTCCTTTTTTGGACAGGCATCCTGTAAAATAGAGGAAACCATGGAGCAAAACAGTACGTTTTCCTTTGGGTATCAGTATCAGGAATATATAGATATGGAAGTGTTTGCTCCCAAGACGGGGGCGGTTCCTGTTTACTATTATGTGAAACCCTCTCCCGATGGATATTTGACCTGTCATTCTGACGGAGGAGAGGCAGAGGATCTGGCTTTGCCGGACGCCGGAAGCCGGGAGATTCAGGCCCAGATAGCACAGCTCATAGAAACGGAAGGATACGTGATGGTGATGGGACAGTCTGTGGAAAAAGAGGCAGTGTCCTATGACATGGATTACCAGTATGAAGCAAGCGCCATAGAGGTAAATAATGTAATGCGGGACAGAGATTCCATCAGCCGGAGTATCACAGTGGTATATGACAGAGTTCCGCTTGGTGTGCACCAAAATGCTATATTGCAGGACTTTGAGACAAAAGTGGGACAGAATGGGTATGTGGAGATATTGGAAGATGGCGGAGCATATAAAGTGCAGGTCAGTCAGGAGGGAACCTGGGAGGAACTGTCTGTTCTGTTTGAGGCAGTATACGGCGGAAAGGATACGGTTTCTTATAAGCGGGACAAAACCACTCTTTTAACGCCGTCTGCCCATGGCTATATGGAGGAAAATATGGACTTTTCCGCCTTCCTTCCCAAAGGATGCGAACCGCAGCTGACGTATGAAATTCAGTTTGAAAGCGGGGATACCATTTTGAAGGATACGCTGGATTCCACCGCTTTGAAAATGGATCAGGAACAGGTGATAAAATCGACCAGATATATGGCCACTGTGGGCGGCGATGGCTTCCATATTAAATTCACCACACAGATAAAAAATTTGATTTCGATGCCTTTGATTTCACTGATCCTATTTCTCATCTTTGCTGTCCTGATCTGGTATCTGCACGGGGAAAGGTGGCAGAGGATCATGCAAAAAATCACCCCGGTATATGAGATGTGCGTGGAAAAGACAGAGGGATGGTGGGAGAGACAAAAGGACATCTTGTCGGAGCATGGAAAGACATGGAGCAGAAAATGGAAGGATGGCATACAGAAGATCAGAGATAAAATCCAGATAAAGAGAAAAGATAAGAATTCTTAGCTCGGATTGGAAAGAATAAAATACTTGCAAAGCAATCGGGGCGCTGTGAATTCGCATCCGTTTAAGTTAAGGGGCGAATTTGCAGCGTCCCGGCCGCTTGGGATTGGGATTTTTCCATAAAAAGGGGTAGAAAGGAACCAACCTGCAAATGTCAGTCCGTCGTCTCTGGTTTGCGCAAGCCACGGATATTTTTTTCCACAAGTTTGCGGCTGACCATGACCTGATGGCCGCATCCGAGGCATTTCAGGCGGAAATCCATGCCTATACGAAGAATTTCCCATTCTTGACTGCCGCAGGGATGCGGCTTTTTTAATTTAACAATATCGCCTATTTCAAAATTCATATAACCGCTCCTTTATAGGACTTTTTGATTCTTATATAGTATACCATGGGAAAGAGGTCCCCACAATCCTAAAATCCAAACTGTTTGTCCTGTGCTCTGGAAAAAAACGCTTGCTTTTTCAAAAAAAATATGCTAGAATGCCATATTGTGATATATTATCATTTCCTTGCTCCTGCGATTCAGGGGCCAGAGACCAAAAGGAGGTACAAGACTGATGAACAAATATGAATTAGCAGTTATACTGAGTGCAAAGCTTGAGGATGAGGAAAGAGCTGCAGCCATGGAAAAGATTCAGGGCTACATCACACGCTTTGGCGGTACAGTAACAAACGTGGACGAATGGGGCAAGAAGAGATTGGCCTATGAAATCCAGAAGATGAGAGAAGGATTCTACTATTTCGTTCAGTTTGAAGGCGATGCTGACTGCCCGAATGAAGTGGAAAGCCATGTTCGTATTATGGAACCTGTTATCAGATATCTTTGTGTAAGACAGGATGCATAAGAATAACTGCTGTTAGAGACAATAGAGGGATTGGACCGGGCAGGACCGATCTTCCAGGTTGCGTATGTCGACAGGACATACAGATAGGAGCAGATTATGAATAAAGTTATATTAATGGGAAGACTGACCAGAGATCCAGATATTCGCTATACACAGGGAGAGCGGCAGATGGCCATCGCCCGTTATACACTTGCAGTGGACCGCAGAGGCCGCGGAAGCAACAATGGTGAGTCAACAGCTGACTTTATTCAGTGTGTAGCGTTTGATCGTTCAGCTGAATTTGCAGAAAAATACCTGCATCAAGGTACAAAGCTGGTTGTGACAGGGCGTATTCAGACAGGAAGCTACACGAATAAGGATGGACAGAGAGTATATACCACGGATGTCGTAGTAGAAGATCAGGAATTTGCTGAGAGCAAAGCGGCTGCCAGTGAACATTCCGGAAACTTCGGCGGCGGCTATCAGCAGCCATCTTCCAGACCGACGCCGAGCAGTGCTGTCAGTGATGGATTCATGAATATTCCGGATGGAGTCGAGGATGAGGGACTTCCATTCAATTAAATAGGCGCGGCGGATGCCGCAATAATGAGAAAGGAGCGCAATTACCATGGCATACAATAAAGCTGAGAGACCAGATTCTCCAATGAAGAGAAGAGGCGGACGCAGAAGAAAGAAAGTTTGTGTATTTTGTGGTGAAAACAATGGAGTCATTGATTACAAGGATGCCGCAAAGTTAAAGAAATATATCTCTGAAAGAGGAAAGATTCTTCCCAGAAGAATCACAGGAAACTGTGCAAAGCATCAGAGAGCTCTGACCGTTGCCATCAAGAGAGCACGTCACATTGCTCTGCTGCCATATACAGTAGACTAATTGCAGAAAATCAAATCCCCGCCCGCTGATGAACCGCGGACGGGGATTTTTTTACATGTTAAGCCCGGGAAGCGGCGCGGGGCTTAGCCGCGCCGTCTGAGCGGTTTCTTTTTCCGAAGAACACTGAAACGGTAATAGTAGACGATGAAGGCAGCCGATGTGATCAGCCAGGTGAGAGGATAGCAGAAAGCGATCCAGCGGATATCCGCGTAGAAAGGCGCGAAAAAGATGATCCATATGATTCGCAGGACACATACCCCCACACAGGTAATCAGCATGGGAACCCAGCAGTCACCGGCGCCGCGCAGAGATCCGGAAAAAATCTCAATGGGCACATAGAGGATAAAGGCGGGAACCATAAAATGCAGAAGCTGCATCCCGTTTTCCAAAACCGCTGCATCGGAAGTGAAGAGCCGGAAAATGTAAATGCCGAACACATAGAGAAGGACCGACATGATGACGGTCATAACCGTTGCCTGCATCATACAGGTGGCGATTCCCTTGTGGACACGGTCGATTTTTCCGGCGCCGTAATTCTGCCCGATAAAGGTGGTGGCGGCGATGCCCATGGCGCCCAGCATCATCCAGAACAGGCCGTCGATCTTTCCGTATGTGGTCCAGGCCGCCACCACATCGGTGCCCAGGCGATTGACGCCCACCTGCACGATGATGTTGGAGACCGAATACATGACGGACTGAAGACCGGCCGGAAAACCGATTTCGATGATGCGAAACAGCATTTTCGGGACAATTTTGAGTTTTTTCAGTTCCAGGCGGTAGACGTCATCGGTGCGGATCAATGCCCGAAGGACCAGGATGGCGCTGAGAAACTGGGACAGGATCGTGGCCAGCCCGGCGCCGAATACATCCATGTGCAGTCCCAGCACAAAGGCAAGGTCCAGCACGATATTGGTCATACAGGATGCGATCAGGTAATAAAGCGGACGTTTGGAATCTCCGATGGCACGCAGGATACCGGCTCCCATATTATATAGAAGATTCGGAATCATGCCCATGAAATAAACACGGATATAGGTCAGCGCATAGTCCATGATATCTTCCGGTGTGTCCATGGCACGAAGTGCCCAGGGAGAGAATACAATCCCGATCACCATTAAGACGGCGCCGCCGATGATGGAAAAGGCGACAGCCGTGTGGACGGCGGCGTGGAGACGGTCCAGATGTTTTCCGCCGTAAAACTGAGAAATGATCACCGTGGCTCCGCTGGAAAGGCCGACAAAAAAACCGACGAGGAGATTGATTAAGGTTCCCGTGGTGCCGCCCACGGCGGACAGAGCCTCTTTCCCCACAAACTGCCCTACGATCATGGCATCGGCCGTATTGTAGAGCTGCTGGAAGAAGGTACCCAGGAGGATGGGGAAGAAGAAGAGAAGGAGCTGCTTCCAAATGACTCCTTCTGTAATTGGATTGTTAAGTTCTGAGTTCTTCATTGGTAGACTCTCCTGTTGATAAAATTTTCCATCTTTAGTTTAGTATATGTGAACCAATAACGCAACACCTTAACGTATCATTTTCACTGGCAGCGGCCGGAGGACTATTTTTGAATTTGCTCTTCCTATTCCTGCGAAAAAATGGTATACTAACAATAAGTATCACTTTTGGGATCAAGCGTACGTACCGCACGGTTCTGAAAGAATGGAGGCTGTGTATGAAACATGATATGGAACTGAATAATGGTTTGAAGGTCTATCTGCGCTGGCCTGTGATCATGGGAATTCTTCTTATCGTTATGAATATTGTGTCTTATACATTCCAGGTGTCATGCGGGATTGTAGTAAGCATATTTGTGGCATTATATTTCCTTATGGCTTTTTTGCTGTACCGGCACTATAAAAAATATATTGTGCGGGATTTGATTTTATTCGGAAGCGGATATGCACAGATTCAGAGGCAGCTTTTGCAGGAAATGCTGGTTCCCTATGCGGTTGTGGACGAAGCGGACCGGATTCTCTGGATGAACGGGGAATTTCAGCGCATTGTGGAGCAGGACGGCAGAAAACACAGGCATCTGTCTTCTGTTTTCAATGATATTACCGTGGATAAACTGCGGTTCAAAGGGGAGTCCGCCATTTTCCATTCCGTTTTTTTGGAACGCAACTATCAGGTTTCCGTCAATCGGGTGACTCTGAACGATATCATGGACAGTCTGATCGTCGGGGAGAGGAAGAATAACCGGGTGGACATGTTCGCGGTTTACCTGTTCGATGAGACGGAAGAACTTCGCTATCAGCGGGAAGTGGAAGACGAGAGACTGGTGGCGGGGCTGATTTACCTGGACAACTATGAAGAAGCCCTGGACAGCATAGAGGACGTGCGCCGTTCCCTGCTGCTGGCCCTGATTGACCGTAAGATCAATAAATATATTTCCAGCTATGACGGGATTTTAAAGAAAATTGAGAAGGATAAATATTTTATCGTGCTGAAACAGTGTCATCTGGCTGAGATGCAGAAAAATCATTTTTCTCTTCTGGAAGATGTTAAGACGGTGAACATCGGAAATCAGATGGCCATGACGCTCAGTATTGGTCTGGGCGCGCAGGGAAATTCGTATATCCGCAATTATGAATACGCCAGAACGGCCATTGATATGGCTCTGGGGCGCGGCGGAGATCAGGTCGTTCTGAAAGCCGGTGAAAATATCACCTATTATGGCGGAAAATCCCATACCCTGGAAAAGAATACCCGCGTGAAGGCCCGTGTGAAGGCCCATGCTCTGAGAGAACTGATCGAGTCCAGGGAAAAGGTGATCATCATGGGGCACTGGATCAGCGATGTGGACTGCATCGGAGCGGCTATCGGTATTTACCGGGCAGCGAAGACGTCCGGCAAAAAAGCGAATATTGTCGTCAATAATGTCAGCAGCAGTGTGAAGCCTTTGATGGAGCGGTTTTACAGCAATCCGGATTATGAGGAGGATCTGTTTATCAACAATGAGACGGCCCTGGAGCGTATGGATGCCAATACCCTGCTTGTGGTGGTGGATACGAACCGGCCAAGCTATACCGAGTGCCCGGATCTGCTGAAAAAAGCGCAGAATATTGTGGTTTTGGATCATCATCGTCAGACGCGGGAAGTGATCGAGAATGCGGTGCTGTCCTATGTGGAGCCATACGCGTCATCGACCTGTGAGATGGTGGCAGAGATCCTTCAGTATTATTCAGAAGACTTGAAAATCAAATCCATTGATGCGGATGCCATTTATGCCGGTATCGTGATTGATACGAATAATTTTATGAATAAAACAGGAGTCCGTACCTTTGAAGCCGCGGCTTTCCTGCGGCGCAACGGCGCCGATGTGACGCGGGTGCGCAAGCTGTTTCGGGATAATATGGCGGACTATAAGGCAAAGGCAGAGGCGATCAGAAATGCGGAGGTATTTGAGAAATATTATGCCGTCAGCATCTGCCCCAGCGATGCGAGCGACAATCCGACGGTGATCGGCGCGCAGGCAGCCAATGAACTTTTGGGGATCCGCGGAATTAAGGCCTCCTTTGTGCTGACGGAGTTCAACGGACAGATTTATATCAGCGCCCGTTCCATCGATGAGGTCAATGTGCAGATTATCATGGAACGTCTGGGCGGCGGCGGCCATATGAGTGTGGCAGGCGCTCAGCTGAAGGATATGACAGTGGAAGAGGCGGTAAACAGGCTGAAAGACACAATCACGGAGATGGAATCGAAGAAAGACATTTAACCAAATCAAGCAGCGATAGCGGATTGTGTATCCGCTTGACCATGGATATGGTCGGGACTGCAAAATAGAGCAACAGCATGGAAGAGAGGAAGACAAATGGAAGTAATATTATTGCAGGATGTAAAAGCACTGGGAAAAAAGGGAGAAAAGGTAAAAGTAAGTGACGGATATGCCCGTAATTTCATTTTGCCGAAGAAACTGGGCGTGGAAGCCACAGCAAAGAATGTGAATGATTTAAAGCTTCAGAAAAAGCATGAGGATAAGATGGCAGAGCTGCGTCTTCAGGAAGCCAAAGAGCTTGCCGCAAAGATTGAGGAAAAACCTGTGGTGGTAAAGATCCGTACCGGAGAAGGCGGAAGAGTATTCGGAAGCGTTTCCACAAAGGAAATCGCAGCGGCCTGCATCAGCCAGCTGGGATTTGAAGTGGACAAAAAGAAAATGCAGCTTGCCGAACCGATTCGGATGCTTGGAACCACCATTGTGCCGGTAAAGCTTCATAAAGAGGTGACAGCGCAGTTATCTGTAAAAGTCACAGAAGCGTAAGCAATGACAGGTAAGTCAAAAAAGCGGGAAACCAAAGGAGTGAATCGACCATGGAAGAAAATTTAATCAAGAGAGTTCTTCCGCATAGTATAGAGGCAGAACAATCCGTCATTGGTTCCATGCTTTTGGAAAAGGAAGCAATTGTGGTGGCCACAGAAATGCTGAAGGCCGACGACTTTTATCAGCACCAGTATGGGATTATGTTTGCGACCATTACGGAATTGTACAACGAGGGAAAACCGACGGATCTTGTCACTCTGCAGGACGCGCTGAAGATGAAAGACGCGCCGCCGGAGATCAGCGGCATCGACTTTCTGCGTGACTTGCTGAACGTCGTTCCGACTTCGGCCAATATTCGCTATTATGCCGAGATAGTGGCCGAAAAGGCACTGCTTCGCCGGATGATTAAAGTGACGGAGGAAATCGCCGACAGCTGCTATGCCGGAAAAGAAAAAGTGGAAGATCTGATGGAGCAGACCGAGAAAAAAATATTTGATCTGGTTCAGAAGAGAAATACGGGAGATTATGTTCCCATCCGGGATGTGGTCATCAATGTTGTAAATAAAATTGAACAGGCTTCCAAGAGTAAGAGCACGGTGACGGGGATTCCGACCGGATTCACCGATCTGGACTATCGTACATCGGGGATGCAGCCGTCGGACCTCGTTCTCCTGGCGGCCAGACCTTCCATGGGAAAAACCGCATTTGTCCTGAATCTGGCTGAAAACTTTGCGGTGAAACAGAATTATACGACGGCCATATTCAGTTTGGAAATGTCAAAGGAACAGTTGGTGAACCGAATGCTGAGTATGGAATCCCGTGTGGACAGCCAGACGCTGCGTACGGGAAATCTTTCCGATAATGATTGGGATCAGCTGGTGGAAAGCTCCGGGATCATAGCCAATTCCCGTCTGATCATCGACGATACGCCGGGGATTTCCATTGGGGAACTGCGTTCTAAATGCCGCCGCTATAAGCTGGAGCATGACCTTAAAGTGGTTATTATCGATTATCTTCAGCTCATGTCAGGCAGCGGCGGAAAAAACTCGGATAACCGCCAGCAGGAAATTTCAGAGATTTCCCGATCTTTAAAAGCACTGGCGAGAGAGTTGAATGTGCCGGTCATTGCTCTTTCTCAGCTGTCCCGTGCTTGTGAGAGCAGGCAGGATCACCGCCCCATGCTTTCTGATTTGAGAGAATCGGGAGCCATTGAGCAGGATGCGGATGTGGTTATGTTTATCTATCGAGATGAATATTATAATAAAGACACGGAAGCAAAAAATATTGCTGAAATTATTATAGCAAAACAGAGAAACGGCCCCATTGGAACAGTGGAACTTGTGTGGCTGCCGGATTATACAAAGTTTGGCAATAAGGAACACAGTCCTCAGGGCTATCAATAGAAAAAATAGAAAGGGGGCATGGCTATGCGTATTTTGCCATGCCCTCTTTCTATGCGCGGTGATGATATCGTTATAGATTTCTTAATTTTTGAAGCGCCTTACTGCGGATCAAAATGGTCTGATGCTCTTCCAGATAAGCTTCTGTGGCCAGTGGGGTGTTGCCGACGATGGTGCCGTATTCAGACAACACATTACACAGCTGATTAAAACTTTCCGGAGTATGGGCAGATTTGTGAACAGATAGATAGTAAAGCCCATTGGATTCATTCTTATAAAGGGCGTTATCCCCTTCATAGGACAGAGATACTGCATGGGCTGCTTCTGTAACCGTATCCAGATCACGGAAGGAGAATATGCGGGATAAGTCTCTGGAAGAATCACCGGCAGATTCCATATCACCCATTTCTTTAAGCAATTCTGAATTCTTTGCAAAAGCATCCAGGATTTCATCGGCGCGGGCAAAGACTTCCTTTGTCTGTTCGGAACTATCCGATTCATCCAGGTCAAGCTCCTCAATATTGCCGGGAGCGAATTTTGCAAAACGAGTATCCAGTTCCTCCGGATCTTCCATTTTCGTAATCAGGAGAACGATACTGTCTTCTGCCATGGGAATGGCTTCTATCATAAGCGGAATATCTTCAGCATTAAAATCCAGTTCATAGGAAGCACGATTCAGCATTTCACGGAACAGGGACCGGGCTTTTTCGCTGCCATAAGCCAATTCGTTTAAATTGATCTGACGATCAAGCAAATCGCCGCGGCTGAGCGTACATTTTATTTGATTTTCGTTTACTCGTTCCAGTTTCATAATATCACATCCTTCCACTGCAGGTACTTTTGTATGGGAAGCCATCGGAGAAAATTCTCTTATGGCGATACCCTCCCTAATTATATTATACAGTATACTCTCGGAAATATCCATTGTAAAGAGAAAAATTTGAAAAATGTCGCAAAGGGGACAGAATGTGACGCAAGTGCCGGAAGGGGAATCCCCAATCACTGACAGATACAAATTGTGGAAAATAAGCTCGCGTTTTTTACAATTTGTGAAAAAATAAAATATAAAAGCAAAAAATAATGGAAAATATAAGAAAAACCACTTGAAAATAGGGAGGAAAAAATGTAAAGTGAACGCAGGGATAAGAGGTTTAAAAATAATCTCAGGATTACGGTACCGTCGCTGAACGATTAGAAAATCACTTTTATGCTGGGATGATACACCCTTCCGGTTGCAGGAAATCATAAGCAGACGTCATCCGACAGATGAAAGGCTATCCTGACTGCCCTGCTTTGCATTTGCCCATAGATGATAATATATCCAAATCAGTCTCAATGCCATGGGGGAAATCGGCAGGGAAAAGGCAGACACAGGAAAACAGGAGCGGAGAGAGTGGAACATTCTTGTTTTGCGGGATTAGGAACTGGATGATTCCAATGGAGAAAAAGAGAAGAGAATCCAATAATCCAATAGATATCCCTTTTGTGTCTGCCATGAAAAAAACAGTTATATGGGAAATAATGTCGAGAATTTGGCGAAATATATCAGATTATGCGACGTTTTTTAGCGAGAGCCCCCTAAAAAGTTAAACATTTAATGGCCATTCTGTGGTATGATGTTGGTTAGAGATATCAGGATTATACTTTCCTATAATTGCGGGCCAGATAGTCTGCATAGTGATGCAGTTCCGTTTTGGCATCGTCCGGAAAGTTTGGAGGAAGAATCAGGACATTATGAATTGGCTTATAAGGATGCGGATTATCTGTCAACCCCAACAGATAATCGACAGAAACCTCAAAGTAGTTTGCAATTAAAATTTTTATTTCGTCAGATGGTTCACTCTTGTTACGTTCATAGGATGATATTGAATGTTTATTTATATTAAGTATAGAAC
>DVJD01000046.1 GCA_018710785.1 Candidatus Fimimorpha excrementavium | reverse complement strand
CGGTACTTGATTTTTCAAAGCCTGCGGCTGCCGAAAAATCTTAGTACCGCTGCGCTTTCCACTAAGCGAAAGCGGCCCAGCAAAGTATCCCGCACCTCCATTCGGCGTCCGGCTATCCATTCAATGCCCCGCTTCACTCCCCTTCCTCCCGCGAAATCAAATCCAGCTGCAGCGCCTCCAGATAATGAACATAAGCTCCCCCCGTAATCTTAATCCGGTACGTCTTATCAATCTCCTCATAGGTGAAGCTCTTTCTCCCGCCCTGTTTTCCCCTCTCCCAAAAATACAAAATATCCCGCAGGGGCAGATAATACGCCTCATCCATTTGGCTGAAATAAAGGATGATAAACGCAATCCCTTTCTGTCTTTCAAACGCTTTCATAAAAGCAATCTGATGCTCATGGATATTCTGAAGGGGAACGGTTTTTGTCACACATTCCTTGGCATCAAAGCAGACCGGGATGCCCTGGACGGCTCCAATGTAATCCACGGTGCTCTTCTGATCAAAATAGGCCAGTGTGATATGCCTGGTCTGTTTATCGATGTTGATGGGCTTGATGGGGGTCGGAATTTTCTGAATCAGAGCCAGATTCTTATTCTGGTACTGTTCATTGGTATAGTTGATCATATCTTCCAGTGTCGAACCGCGCAGCCCTCTGGTATTCCATGTGGCCATTATATCTTCAGCTCCTCTCCGCGCATCACCCGCCGAAACGCCTCCGGCAGCGGCGCTGTGACGGTCTTTTGCGACAGGGCCGCACACGCGCCTTCCATGGCCGGGAATGTCAGCTCCCCTGCGTGAAGCATTTGGCTTCGGATTTTGTACTTCTCCCGAAACAGGCGGTTTTGTTCCGGATTTCCATATTTGGTATCGCCAATGAGAGGATGGCCGATGGACGCGAGATGGGCACGGATCTGGTGAGACCGTCCGGTGATCAAAAGAATTTTAAGAACGGTCACCCGCTTCCCCACGGACACCGGCTCATATTCCGTCTCGATCCACTGGGATTCCTCTGACAGAGGCTTTTCGGTGATGACAACCTGATTTTTTCCGTGATCTTTTGTCAGATACCCCGATATCTTTTTTTCCTTTTCCAGGCGTCCCATGATGATGCCGTAATAATATTTATGGACCGTACGGTCATGGAACAATTTCGCCATTTCCTGGAGTCCGGCAAGGGAAACCCCCGCCACCAGAATTCCGCTGGTATTCCGATCCAGCCGATTGCACACCGAGGGGCGAAACAGCCGCAGATCTTCCGGTTTCATCTTCCCGGTTTTCAGGCAATGGGAAATCACATATTCCACCATGGAAGCTTCCTCCCGGTCCGCTTTCTGGGAAAGCATTCCGGCCGGCTTATTGAAAATGAGGACATTCTCGTCCTCATACAAAATCTCTGGAAAAGGCAGCTCCCTGGGGGACGACTCCTTTCTGACCGTATCCTTTTTTATTCCCTGCAAACCGGAAACCGGCTCAGAAAACTTCTCAATGGTATCCTCCGCCAGAAACAGCTTCACCTCATCTCCCACAGCCAGCTTTTCACTGCCCTCCGCCTTTTTGCCGTTCAGCGTAATATTCTTTTTTCGAAGCATCTTATACAAAAAGCTTTTCGGCGCCCGGTTCAGATACTTTGCCAGCATCTTATCCAGCCGCTGACCAGCCTCATTTTTCCCTATTGATATTACCCTCATTCTCATTCTTCCTCTTTCTGTCAAATGGCAATGGCCCGGAATACCCCTTCCATTTTCAGCAGTTTTTCATCGCAGGTTTTCCTGGAAGACGGTTCCAGGGAGCGCAGGCGTTTTAAGAATGGTTTCCAGTCTGTGTAAACCTTCACGCCGGATGAGACGCCGTTGTTTTTCAGCATGGTTTTCAGATATTCTTCGGTCCGCTTCACATCCATGGCTTTATTGATGGTATAGCAGAACACGCCTTCTTCGTGGAAGTAGGCATAGTCAATCTCCATGTTCTTATCTGTCTTGGATGTGATGATAAGTTCGGTATCCAAAACGCCGTCTCCCACGATACTGACCACCTGGTCATACTCTTCCTTCGGTCTGCCCTTATAAGGAAGAAGGGCAAACAGTACCACTGCCAGATTGGCAGTCGGCAGGACAGTCAAAATAGCCACAATGGTCAGCCAGTTATTTTTGGTCCCCAGGGTCAGATATCCCAGCAGAACCAGCCCAATGATACCGGCTGCCAAAATGCCGACCATGATGGAAAGATTTCTCTTTCTTCTGCGGATATAGCCAAAATGGCCTTTCGTATTTCGCTTCATCGCTTCGTCCTTCTTTCTTCTGCAAATTTACCCATAATTCGGATCAGTGGATTCCAGGGCAGACACTTGGCGCCGATGCGCACTGCTTTCATGGAAATGCCATACACCGATTCCGCTCTGCCCCTGTCGGCATCCTTAAGTGCTTTTTCCACCACCGGAGCCGGTTCGTTTAAAAATCTCTGCTTCCATGGGGCGATGGTCTGACCGGCCCGCTCAAAAAACTCTGTTTTGACCGGTCCCGGACACACCGCCGTCACCGTTACTCTGCGCTTTTTCAGCTCTTGTCCCAGTGCCAGACAGAGATGGCGGACGTATGCCTTGGTGGCCGCATACACGGCAAATCCCGGTTGGGGAAGATAAGCCGCCGAAGAAGCGATGGCGAGGATCCGGCTCTTTTCTGGAATATGGGGAAGAGCCCTCGCCAGCACCCGCGTCAATGCTTCGTCATTTAAGGCGATCATCTCTGCCAGAGCCTCTTCTTTCTGCGTTTCCAGAAGGCCGTAATGTCCGCAGCCTGCCCCCAGAACCAGCAGCCGTACCCCCGGCTGCTCGGTTTCCAGCTTTTTCCTGAGCAGATCTCTCCCGGATACGGTCAGCAGATCCGCGCAGACCGGGCAAATATTCGGATAAGATTCTTTTAATTCTTCCAGCCGTTCCCTTCTCCTGGCAACCGCCCAAATCTCATCCAATCCCGGATAGCGCGCTGCGATCTGGCGGATAAATTCCCGTCCCAGACCGGACGATGCTCCCGTCACTATGGCTATCTGATTTCCCCCGCCCTTTCGTTTCTCTCCCATGCATTTCATCCTTTCTCTCCATATGGTGAAGGGGGTGCCGCAAAATTCGCATATTTTTCTGTGCAGTGCGAATTTTGCAGCATCCCCCTTCACTGCATGTCTAAAACCCCGGCCAGCGGATGGCCGCCGCGGCCGCTTTCCAGCTCGTCATAATCGGTTATGTAATAGTCGGCCAGACGGATTTTTTCTTCTTTCAAGTCCCTGGAAAACGTATCTTCCACCGCACAAACCTGCATCCCGGCGGCTTTTCCCGCCAGTATCCCGGCCGGAACATCCTCGAATACCAGACAATACTTGGACTCTACGCCCAGATCCTCTGCCACCTTCCGATAGATGTCCGGCGCCGGTTTCCCTGCTTTCACTTCGCAGGCCGTCGCAATGGATGAAAAATATCCGGCGATTCCCCGATTTGCAATCACCTGTTCCACCAGATTTCTGGAATTGCTGGTGGCGATTCCCATGGGGATGTTCTGTCCGGCCAGCCGCTCCAAAAAGGATTTCACTCCCTTTTTCAGCATAACCTCATGACAGTATTTCTCATAGGCCATTTCGTTCCAGCAGGTTTTAATCTCTTCCACCGAAAGGGGCAATTCAAAATGGCTGTCAAAATACTGGGCGGTCTCGGTAAAACTCATACCCTCGATGGCGCGCCCCAGCCCTTCCGGCACTTCGTATCCATATCGTCCCAAAAACTCCTGATCAATGGCCTCCCACACCCACATGGAATCGATCAGAGTTCCGTCCAGATCAAATATCACGCCTCTTATCTGCTTCATACTATTCCTCCTGCCTGCCAAGCCCGGCGGCCCGTTCCGCTATCTCTCATATAGGTTTCGAATCTCTTCCTCCGTCAGCTTTCTATACGCTCCGCACGCCAGGGTATCATCCAGCCGAAGGGGTCCCATGGAGATCCGCTTCAGATAGATGACCTGGCATCCCACTGCCAAAAACATCCGCTTTACCTGGTGGAACTTTCCCTCCTGTATCGTCAGATACGCGCTGGTGTCCGTCTCCCTTTCCATGGAGGCGGGCTGAAACACGGTTCCGTCCTCCATTTGGATCCCCTGCGAAAACCGCTTTTTGGTATCCTCCGGAATCGGCCGGTCTGTTTTTACATAATACACCTTATCCACATGTTTTTTGGGAGAGAGCAGACGGTGCGCCAGTTCCCCGTCATTGGTAATCAGCAGAAGGCCCTCGGTGTCCATATCCAGACGGCCCACCGGAAACAGATCCTTTCTCTGTCTGCTGCTAATCAGATCCAGCACGGTTTTATGTCTGGCATCTTCCGTGGCAGATACCACTCCCGCCGGTTTATTCAGCATATAGTATTCCTTTTCCACGTAGCCGACCAAAACGCCGTCCACTTCCACCCGGTCGGTTCCGAAAGCCACCTTTTGTTCCGGTGACCGGACCGTCTCTCCATTGACCGCCACCCGGCCCTTTCGTATCCATTCTTTCAGCTGGCTTCTGGTACCGACTCCCATGTCCGCCAGATATTTATCCAACCGCAGCAATTTTCCCATATGTCCGCTCCTCTTTTCCTACTGCCAGCGCCATCCGGCCAGATATTTATTTTTCAGCATGGTCCCGTTTCCCTTGGCAAATCCCAGCGGATACCCATCCACACAGATCAGGAACCATCCCTTTTCCTTTTTGGATACCATATCCTCTGCCTGGATGGTCTCTCCTTTCAGATAGCGGATCACCCGCTCATCGGATACCGGAAAATCAATCACTTTTTTATACTGGTCCTTTTTCAATGCCATGGCAAGGGCCTGGCTCGGCTCAAATCTGGCCTTCTTGCATTCTCCCAGCAAAAGGCCGGAACGCATGATCCGCAGTCCCTGACTGTCCACGCCGCAGTCCGGGCGAAGCATCACTTTCTCGCCGCGCATCTCAATCCTGGAACGATCCACCGGCAAATTCAAATCCTCCAAAAACTCCAGCAGTTCCGTCTGCTTTTCCACCTGCGGATTTCGCTTCTGTCCTCCCGTTTCTTTTCCTCTGGATACCGAAGGATCGGCATCTCCCTTCTTTAGAAGGGCCAAAAAGTGACCTTCTCCCTTCATTCTCTGGGGCCAGATACGCACACATTTCTTCAGTTCCTTCGGTCCGCGGACGGTCTGCGGCATCCCCTCTGCGAATCCCTCGTATCGCTTGACCGGTACGAGTTTCAGCTCGGGGCAGATCTCCATCATATGCATGACGGCCGCCTCATTCTCCTGGGGGCTGAAGGTACAGGTGGAATACAGCAGCATCCCTCCGGGCTTTAACATCTTCAATGCCGCCTCTGTAATCTGTCTCTGAAGATTGGCATAAAACCCGTTTCCATGTTCCAGCCAGCTTTTGATCACTGCCGGTTCTTTTCGAAACATTCCCTCCCCGGAGCAGGGGGCATCGATTAATATTTTATCAAAATATTCATAAAAACGATTGACCAGTTTCTGGGGATCCTCGCTCATGATCAGACTGTTTGTGACACCGAACAGTTCCATGTTTTTCAGCAGCGCTTTCGCCCTGGAATTGCTGATATCATTGCTGACGAGAAGACCGGTCCCCTTTAATTTTGCCGCCAGCTCTGTGCTTTTGCCGCCCGGAGCCGCACAGACATCCAGCACCCGATCCCCCGGCTCCACGGGAAGCAGATTGGCCGGTGTCATGGCCGACGGTTCCTGCAGATAATACAAACCGGCAAAATAGTAGGGATGCTTCGCCGGTTTTTCCACATCTCCATTATAATAGTAGCCATTTTCAATCCATGGAATTCTCTGAATCTCAAACGGACAGATTCGTTCAAACTCCTTTGGAGAAAGTTTCAGCGTATTGACACGGAGTCCATACACCCGTTTCTGGGAAAAACTCTCCAGGTACGAATCATATTCGTCTCCCAAAAGCATTTTCATATTTTCCTGAAATAATTCTGGTAACGCCATAGCCACCTCTCATTTTCTTCTGTTTTTATGTCTGACTTCCCTTTTGCTTCATCAGATATACCTGTGCCACATGATCCAGATGGAAGCTGAACTGGCGCAGCTGCTCCATATCTCCCTGATTGTAAATCTGGAAGAACTGATCCTGAAGCGCCATGACTTCCTCCTGGGGCGCCACCTTATGCAGATTGCGGATGGAGTTTAAAATATCATGGACAATGTTGGCCTTTTCACGAAACGATGTCTGTGCCTCCACAATCTCACTGCGGATGGAGGACATCTCATTGTCCAGTTTCAGCACTGCCTCGGAAGCCGCCGTCAGACGCATACTGAGCCTCGACGGAAGATTATGGTCATATTTATATTTCATTGAGTGCTCGATGACTGCCCAGAAATTCATGGCCAGCGTTCTGATCTGAATTTCCACCGGAATCGTATGGGTTTCAAAGGCGGTCTGAACCTGATACAGTACCACCATGTGATAACTTCGGTAACCGCTGTCCTTGGGATTTGCGATGTAATCGATCTCACTTTGAACCTTCATATCCGACCGCTTTTGGATCGCTTTCACCACTTTATAGATATCTTCCACAAACTGGCAGATGATTCGAATCCCGGCAATGTCTTCGATCCGCTCTGTGATTTCTTCAATCGGTACATTTTTCTTTTTTGCCTTTGCCAATATACTGGAAATACTCTTCACACGTCCCAGTACGTTTTCTATGGGGCAGTATACACCCTGATCGGCGTATTCCTTCATGATATGGCGTACTTTCAGTACAATTTCATCCACAGCCAGCTCATAAGGACTTAATATTTCTTTCCAGTTCTGTATTTCCATCGTTTTCTCACCTGCCTCACAACTGTTTCTATTTTTGCATCTTTA
Source organism: Candidatus Fimimorpha excrementavium (assembly GCA_018710785.1). GTDB lineage: Bacteria > Bacillota > Clostridia > Lachnospirales > Lachnospiraceae > Fimimorpha > Fimimorpha excrementavium. The sequence continues at coordinate 19,668 of DVJD01000046.1, read as the reverse complement.
ACATCATACCATAGTTTCCCGTGAAATTCATCAATAATCATAGGTTAATTTGTACTTTTGCGCATACGCAAGAATCTGGCAGGGATTCACGCTCATCTCCTCCATGCGGTCTGTTTCCAGGTAAATTCCCAAGTGGAGATGCACCGGAAACTTTCCCACGGTCCCTTCTTCCTTTCCATACCCGCTGTCTCCCATATAACCCAGAAGCTGGCCCGCCTTGATACGATCTCCCTCTTTCAGCCCCGACGCATAGGAATACAGGTGGGCATAATAGAAATATCCGCCGGACGGTGCCCGGATGCCCACTCGCCATCCGCCTTTTTCCAGCCATCCCAGCTTTTCCACCACACCGTCTGTCATACTGATGACAGGATACGTTCCCCGCTCATAGGAAGCTCCCATCAGATCCGTCCCTTCATGGAGTCTCTCGCCGCCGTATGACCTCTGCTCCTTCCACGTATCGGCAAAGGTTACGGCTGTCCGGTCAGGATCCAGGCTGTCCGGAACCGGAAAATATCGGATATCCGCCAGCACGCTCCGATACGCTGCGCGAATCGTTTCATATGCGGGAGAAGCAGCCGTATCCAGAACTGTTTTCCATTCCAAAAGGTCTTTGGCATCCGTCCGGGCAATCTCCCATTTATTGGGTGCAAACCCATAGCGCAGCATGACGATGGATGCCGCGTCGGAAAGCTCCATCCCTGTCTCATCGGCCAGATGTTTGATTTGCTCCAGTCCGCCGTCGGAAAAATCCATGGCGCGGAACGCATCGCCTTCCAACGCCTCACTGGAAACATTGGCCCAAAATCCATAATTCCACAGGATATGGAAATTCATCACACAGATCAGGGCTGCCAGTCCCATCCCGGCAGTCCAAATCAGAATCCGTCGAAGCAGGCGCCAAAAATGCTTCATACCGTCTCCCATTCTATCTCCGATTACTATGGTTATATGACAGGTTCCCAGCTTTTATTCCTCTTTCATGTCTTCCAGCAGACGGACCAGAAATTCATAGCATCGTCTGGTGGAGGAAATGCTCAGCCGCTCCTGGGGCGTATGCACCCCCTTCATATCCGGTCCGATGGACACCGCATCCAGTTTCGGCATTTTCCCAAGGAGCAGGCCGCATTCCAATCCTGCGTGGATCGCCTCTACCTTAGCCTCTGTGTGGAACAAATCCTTCCATGTGGCAAGCATCCGTTCCCTCAGTCTGGATTCCGGCTGATATTCCCATCCCGGATAGTCCCCGTGGAGGGAAACATCGCCGCCCAAAAACTCCGAAAGAAGCGTCAGACGGTTCACCAGATCCTGTTTTGCTGACTCCACAGAGCTTCTGACGGAAAAGCAGGCTCGAAATTCTTCCTCTTCCATCTTCATGACTCCGAGATTCAAGGAGGTCTCCACAAGCCCTTCCATGGCACTGCTCATGGCCTGGACGCCGTTTGGCTCCATGCGCAGAAGGAAGAGAACTTTCATCTGGGAAGACGGCGTCAGCGCCTGAACTGCCCCCTCTGGGCATTCCTCTGTCTCCGCCTCCATGTCCGGATCCGTGTAGCGGTATTCCTTTTTAAGGGTATCGGCAATCCCGCGGACGGCCGTGCGGAAGGTCTCCGGATCCGCATCCGTCACCACCCGGGCCGCGGCCGAACGGGGGATGGCATTGTCCTTCTGCCCTCCGTCGCAGGCGATCAGTCCAAAGCCCTGCTCCAGTTTCTGTCCCAATTCAAAGAGCAGACGGCCCATCAGCAGATTGGCATTGCCATGGCCCTTGTGGATTTCCGAACCGGAATGGCCTCCGGTCAGATGATCCATACGGATTTCATACTGACGCCCCGTCCGTTCCATTCTCTGGATGGGCAGAATCTGATCCACCCGGACACCTCCGGCGCAGCTGGAAATGAAGACGCCTTCTTCTTCATTGTCCAGGTTAATCAGATACTTGGCCCGGCAGCCGCTGACATCCAGCCCGTTGGCCCCCAAAAGCCCCACTTCCTCATCCACGGTAAAGACGCATTCCAGGCGGGGATGGCGCAGATTGGGATTCAAAAGGATGGCCAGCATATACGCCACAGCGATGCCGTCATCTCCTCCCAATGTGGTATCCTTCGCCGAAATCCAGTCTCCGTCAATCCTAAGATCCAGCGCGTCTTTGGAAAAATCATGGGCGGATGAGGTGGTCTTTTCATTCACCATATCCAGATGGCCCTGAAGCATCACCGTCGGGACATTCTCATATCCCTCCGACGCTTCTTTCACCGCGATCAGATTACCCATGGCATCCTGGGTACAGCTTAACCCCGCTTCCCGTATCACCCCCGCGCAATAATCACTGATCTGTTTTGTATCTCCGGACCCGTGGGGAATCTTTGTCAGTTCCTCAAAATATTCAAATACATCCTTGGGCTTTAGTTGACTCAATCTTCCACTCATACGATATTTCATCCTCCATCTTGTTCTGGTTTTTCCATTTTCTGAATACACTGATAAAAATAACACGGAGTGAACATAAAGGATCTCATGCGCACGTTTACCAGTACCAGCATACACTTGCATTCCAAAGGAGCGGCTGCTCTCAGACAAAGCGCGGCATTCCTTCTTTCAAAAGTATTTCTATTGGTCTTTTTTTTCCTTATTATTATCCATCCCCGCTCCGGCATCCGATTTGCCTCCGATGGCCTGATTTTGTGGTATCAGACTGTGGTTCCGACGCTGCTTCCCTGCATGCTGATTTCCAGCCTCATGGTACAGACAAACGCCGCTTCCGGTCTGATCTCCCTCATCCATCCACTCCTCGGGCGTCTTCTTGGCACATCTCCCGAAGGGACCTACTGCTTTCTCATCGGTATGCTCTGCGGATATCCCATGGGCGCCAAGACATGTGCGGATATGATTTGCGCCCGCAGACTTTCTCTGGAGGAAGGCAAATATCTCATGGCGTTTCTTCACTTTCCCAGTCCCATGTTTGTGACCGGATACATTGCTTCCGCCAATCTGATTCTGCCGTCGTCTGTCCCCATATTCGCAGCCGTCTACCTGCCATTGATTCCTCTTTCTCTGCTGTCCAGACGGAAACACCCCCGTTCCGGGCTGTCTTTTGTCCCCGCAGAGAAAGAAACCAGAGCGCGTATCCGCCTCACACCGTCTGTTCTGGATCAGGTCATCACTTCCAGTTCCGCCGTCATGCTTAAAATAGGAATCTACATGATGATTTTCACCATCCTGGCTGGTTTTGCAAACATGCTCCCCCTTCCGCCATTCCTTTTCCATCTTCCGTCCGAGTTTCTTCTAAGCGCTTTCTGCGGAGTGCTGGAAATGACAACCGGTATCCGGATGGCTGCCCAGACAGCGCTTTCCCTCACCGTCCAGGGCGCCCTCATCTGTTTTGCCGCCTCCTTCGGCGGTTTGTCCGTGGCCATGCAGATCCAGGCCGTCCTCTCGGGAAGCGGTCTGACGCTGAAGCATTATCTCCCCTGGCAGCTTCTCCACGGCATATTTGCTGTTCTCTTCTATCTTATCTTTTACACATGGACCTGCCTCTAAACACCGTCCGCATGTTTCTCCCTCAGATTTCACTGATTTCGTCCGCAGCAGGCACGGCAGCGGCTTTCCGGGCTAATCACACAAAAAGGGGACTGCAGACCTTCTGCCGTTTCCAGACATCCTCCCATCCTCCGACTGGCGGATGGCTGACTGATTCTGGTTTCTGCGCGGCAGGAGTCTTGCGGCGTCCCCTTGCTTAACGGTAACCCGGTTCTGCATCAAAGCATCCCTTTTATGCGTTCTGGGAAGGAGCCGTGTCCTCGTTCACAGGCATCTCTTCCATGACCGGTTCCTGACTTGGATGCAGTTCTCTTCTGTTTTCTCTCACAATATCATAGCTGGAACGGAGCACACTCATCAATCCTTCATAGCGGCTCTGGGCATTTTCCAGGGCGCTGGACAGGATAATCTCCAGATTATTCAGCTGATCATCCGTGTATGCAATGGAACCTTCACGGATGCTGTTGGCATCCTCCACTGCTTTATTGACAATCTCCTGGGCCTGGGCATTGGCCTGATTGATGATATCATTCGCCTTATTGTAAGCTGCCTGGATGATGTCATTGTTATTGACAATGCGGTCCCGCTCTGCCTGGGCCTGGGCAATCATGGAATCGGCCTGGGATCTGGCATCTGCGATGATGGCTTCTTTATTATTTAAAATTTTCTGGTATTTCTTTATCTCATCCGGTGTACGATGACGCAGCTCTGTCAAAAGCTCTTCCAGCTGGGCCTTATCCACAATAATCTTCGTGGAAGAAAAAGGCTGTAACTTACATCCGTCAATATACTCTTCGATTTCACCAATTAACTGTTCGATTTTACTCATGACTTTCTCTCCTTTATGTAAACGCAATGCTTATCTTTTATCTTTATCGGCGGCAGACCCCTCTGATCCACGATCAAACTTCTGCCTGATATAACCGGCAATCACCGGCGGTACAAATTCATCAATATTCCCGCCGTACATGGCCACCTCTTTCACGATGCTGGAACTCAAATATGCATATTTCAGATTCGTCGTGAAAAAGATTGTATCCACATTGGGCGCAATCTTTCTGTTCGTCTGTGACATCTGCAGTTCGTATTCGAAGTCAGTGATGGCGCGCAGCCCGCGCACGATCACATTGGCATTGGACTGAACGGCAAAATCCACCAGCAGACCGCCAAACGACTGCACCTCCACATTGGGCAAATGGGCCGTCACTTCCCTTAACATTTTAACACGTTCTTCCACAGAAAACAACGGACTTTTTGCATTATTATTCAATACGCCTACGATCAAATGATCCATCACCTGACTGGCTCTCTCAATGATATCCAGATGCCCATATGTGACCGGATCAAAACTTCCCGGATAAATCGCACTCTTCATACTCTACTCCCTTCTCAGATGCATAAAAATATGCTCATTCGTCTTATATTTTTTTACCCGGTCAATCCGATATCCCATCTCCTCTGCCCAGGAAAAATCAGAATGCAAAGCCGCTTCTATAATAATATATGTATTCTCATCGGCGATCCCGCAGCGTTTCACCGCCGCCAGAACCGGCCGCTCCGCATCGGTTCGATAGGGAGGATCCATAAAAATACAGTCAAATATTCTCTGCTGATTCCCCAGCCGTTCCACAGCCGCCGTGCAGTCACATTCCATGACCACCGCGCGGTCTTTCAGTTTCGTGAACTCCAAATTGTCCCGGATACATCCGGCAGCTGCCCTGGCTTTTTCCACAAATACAGCTTCTTCTGCGCCCCGGCTCAAAGCCTCGATCCCTATGGCTCCGCTTCCGCTGAATAAATCCAGAAACCTGCATCCGGGAATCTGATTCTGCAGCATATTAAATAACGTCTCTTTGATGCGATCCGTCGTAGGCCTTGTATCCAACCCCGGAACCGTCTTAAGAGGCATACTTTTTGCGCTGCCTGCGATAACTCTCATGGCACCTCCAAATTTTTGATGGCAGTGAAACCAATTCGGTTTTTGGCTCTGCCATCTTAATATATCGCTATTATAAAGCAATTCTTTTTTTCGGTCAATTACAATCCCTTATTTTTCTAATGTTTTCCAAAAGCCACATAACTTTCCAGTGTATTATTTTTTCCCGTGCACATAATAGGAGTGTAACAAAAATGAAGCTTCAAAAAAAGTTACACAAGAAGGATTCAGGAAACCGAAAGAAATCCTGAACAACTACCATGCAAAAGGAAAACACAAAAAGCAAAGGAGGACATGAAGATGTCTAACACAAACAGCAGCAACAGAATGGCAGTTCCGGAAGCGAAAGAAGCGATGAACAAGTTCAAGATGGAAATTGCAAATGAATTAGGTGTGCCGTTGACAGAAGGCTACAATGGCAACCTGACATCTTACCAGAACGGAAGTGTCGGCGGATATATGGTTAAAAAGATGATCGAGGAGCAGGAAAAGCAGATGGCAGGCAAATAAGCAGCAAATACGTCAGCCATTCACCAACTGAAACAATCTTTTCGGTCACCAGCGAAAACCGATTCAATTTCGCATAATAATAGAGGATACCGGGCATTCGATCCATCAGTGGAATGCTCCGTATCCTCTTTTATAGTTTTATAGTATTTCGTATGCGGCCCTCACATCCAAACCGGAATCTCCCACTCCACCTGTTCTGTCTTTTTCGCTGCCTCCGATGCCTTTTGCAGCAGATCCGCATCGGTATAAATATCTCCCAATCGGAAGGCCAGCTCCCCGCTTTGGCGGACGCCGAAAAACTCTCCCGGCCCCCGCAGCTTCAGATCTTCCGATGCGATGAAGAATCCGTCATTGGAGCGGTTCAGAATTTCCAGCCGCTGTTTGCTTTCTTTGGAAGAAGAGGTATTCACCAAAATGCAGTAAGACTGATGCTTTCCCCTCCCCACACGGCCTCTGAGCTGGTGAAGCTGCGCCAGGCCGAACCGCTCGGCATTTTCGATCATAATCACTGTGGCATTCGGCACATCGATGCCCACTTCGATGACCGTGGTGGACACCAGCACCTGAATCGTTCCCTGTCCGAAGGCTTCCATGATACGGTCCTTTTCCTGGTTGCTCATTTTTCCGTGGAGATAGGCCACCTTTATGGAGGCCGGAAGCTCCTGCGCCAATTTTCTGCTGTAAGTCACCACATCTTCCGCGTCCATGGTTTCGCTCTCCTCCACCATGGGACAGATCACATAGGCCTGTCTGCCCGCTTCGATTTGTCTTCGGATAAATGCATAGGCATTGGGGCGGTAATTGATATCCACCACACAATTTTTGATGGGAAGGCGGTTGGCCGGAAGTTCGTCCATCACCGAGATATCCAGATCGCCATACAGAATAATGGCCAGTGTCCGCGGAATCGGCGTCGCGCTCATGACAAGCACATGGGGAAGCTGCCCCTTTTCTTTCAGCGCTTCCCGCTGACGGACGCCAAACCGGTGCTGTTCATCGGTAATCACCAGACCCAGGTCCTGATAATGGACCTTTTCCTGAATCAGCGCGTGGGTGCCGATCACGATATCCACCTGGTGAGAAGCGGTCTGTTCATAGACCTTTCGCTTTTGCGCCGCCGTCATGGAACCGGTTAAAAGGGCCGGTTTGAGCATCAGCCCGTATTCTTCTATTAAGCTGCAGAGGGATTGATAGTGCTGTCTTGCCAAAACTTCTGTGGGCGCCATCATGACCCCCTGGTACCCGCACAGAGCAGCCTGGTACAGAGCCAGAAATGCCACGATGGTTTTTCCCGATCCCACATCTCCCTGCACCAGACGGTTCATCACACGCGGTCCTGTCATATCTGCCTGAATCTCCCGCAGTGTGCGCATCTGGGCTTTGGTCAGCGTATAGGGCAGCTTCTGAATCAGCTCCTCCACTTCTTCCTTATCTGTGATCACAAAATGATTGGCCTGATTTTCCAGCTGCGCCTTCATCTGCCGCACACCCAGAAGGAAACGGTAAAATTCCTCAAATACCAGCCGTTTTCTCGCTTCTTTAAACGTCTCTTCGCTGTCCGGAAAATGAATATTGGCTATGGCCTCATTTCTCCCCATGAGACCATACTCCCTTCGCATCTTTTCTTCCAGCGTATCGGGAAGAGTTACCTTCTGCTCCAAAACCTGGCGAATGACTTTGCCAATCATCTTGCTCGTCAGCCCCTTCGTCAGGTTATAAATGGGCTGCATACTTCCCAACAGCTTCTCATAAGCTGCCAGCGTATAATATTCCGGCTGTTCCATCTGCCGCCCGGCCCCATATCCCTGAAGCCTCCCCCGAAACACATAATGCATCCCCGGATGCATGGTCCGGCACAGAAACGGCATATTAAACCAGGTAACCTTCAGCGTATCCCCCTGTTCATCCCTGATCTGCATGGAAACAATCTGCAGATTCTTCACCTTTTTCACCGTGGGATTGGTCACCACCATCCCCTTCACTGCCGCGAAATCCAGCACCTTCGACTGTGCAATGGGAATCGGCGCTTCAAACCGGTCATAATCCCTCGGATAAAACTGCAGCAAATCCTCCACCGTCTTCAATCCCAGCTTTCCAAACAGCTCATTCGTCTTCGGCCCCACCCCTTTGATCTCCATAATCAGACTACTGCCATCCATCACATTCCTCCCATTCTCCGCATCCCTGTCCGCCGCAAGCCTGCGTCCGGCTCACAGCAGCCGCTTCCCTTACTTATGCCATGCTTATCAAGCAAAAAGAGGACCTGTCTTTATGCAGCATCCTCCCTTTTTCCTATCCATTTTGAAGCGTTCATAAAACCTTAGCCCCACAAATACAGAACTTCTCTTACTGTCCCCCACGCCGTCCGGACCGCCAATATCCTCCGAACCGCCAGCACAAAACAATCACTCCACAGAAATAATATAATAATAAATCGGCTGTCCCCCCTGATTCAATTCCACATCCAGCATCGGATAGCATTCTTCCAGCCGTTCAGTCAGCTTCTGCGCATCCTCTTCTTTGATCTCAGCGCCGTAATAAATGCTGATCAGCTCACTGTCATCATCCACCATTTTCTGAATACTCTCAAATGTGGTCTCTTCAATTTCTTTTCCTGCAGTCAGGATCCCCTGATCACCCAGTCCCATGATATCACCTTTGTGGATTTCCACACCGTCAATATTGGTATCACGGACCGCATAGGTCACCTGTCCGGATTTTACCTTGGCAATCTCTTCCTTCATCGCCTCCGCATTTTCCTCAGCGCCCTTTTCCGGCATATAATTGATAATCGCCGTGATCCCCTGAGGAACTGTCTTTGTGGGAATTACCACAATATTCTTATCTTCAGTCAGATCCTTTGCCTGCTCCGCTGCCAGGATAATATTTTTATTATTCGGGAAAATGTAGATGGTATCCGCATTTACTTTCTCAATGGCATTCAGCATGTCTTCCGTGCTGGGATTCATGGTCTGTCCGCCTTCTATGATATAATCCACGCCCAATCCCTTAAAGATTTCGCTCAGACCATCACCCACGGATACCGCGATAAAACCGGCTTGTTTTCTTTCCTCCGCTGCTTTTTTCCGCTCATCGGCTTCCTTCTGCTCCTTTGCCAGCTTTTCCGCATCCATGATAACGCGTTCTCTGTGTTCCTCCCGCATATTGTCGATCTTCATGCGGGTCAGCTGGCCATAGGTCAAAGCTTTCTGAATGGCCAGACCGGGATCGTTGGTATGCACATGAACTTTCACAATGTCATCGTCCGCCACACACACGATGGAATCCCCGATGGATTCCAGATATTCCTTAAACGCTCTCTCATCGGAATAACTGAATTCTTTTTCCAGCATGATGATAAATTCCGTACAGTATCCGAATTTAATATCCGCGGTATCTATCTCTGATTTGTCCATCACGGGCTGCTTAACCGCAGGGGTCACCTGCTCCAGGGTAAAATCCGTCTCTTTTCCCAGGAAACCGTCAAAAGCGCCCTTTAATACCTGCATCAGACCCTGCCCGCCGGAATCCACCACTCCGGCCTGCTTCAAAACCGGGAGCAGTTCCGGGGTCTGGCTTAAGACATAATCCCCATGCTCCAGAATCTGCCGGAGAAATGTCTCCATATCTTCTGTGACGCCTGCAATCTCCATCGCTTTATCTGCCATTCCCCTTGCCACCGTCAGAATGGTTCCCTCCTTGGGCTTCATGACTGCTTTATACGCGGTCTCCGCTGCCCGGGAAAGCGCATTTGCCATAACAATGGTATCAATCTCTTCCACCGTACGGATTTCTTTTGTGAATCCACGGAACAACTGAGAAAGAATCACCCCCGAATTCCCCCTTGCTCCCCGCAGGGATCCGGAAGAAATCGCCTTTGCCAGCCCTTCCATCGTAACTTCATCAAGTGCCATAACCTCTTTAGCCGCAGATAAAATTGTCAACGTCATGTTTGTCCCTGTATCCCCATCGGGAACCGGAAATACATTCAGTTCATTAATCCATTCTTTCTTTGCTTCCAAATTCTTGACACCTGCCAGAAACATGGTTTTCAGCATGGCAGCATCTATCTTATTGCTTGACACAGTATTGTTCCTCCTTAAAAACCTTTCTTCGAATCTCAGTCTATTACACGCACGCCTTCTACATACATATTGATCTTCTCAATCTCCATCCCGGTGAATTCTTCCACTTGATACTTCACACTGCTGAAAAGATTATCCGCAACTGCCTGGATACTGACGCCATAGGACACAATCACATGAAAATCAATGGTTAATTTATTGTCGTGAATGGCAATCGTAATCCCATTGGTCAGGCTTTCCTTCTTCAGGAGCTTTACCAGTCCTTCTTTCATATTCACCGTTGCCATCCCCACGATACCAAAACATTCCACAGCGGTTGAACCTGCGTATTTTGCGATGACATCTTCGTCTATCAGAATTTCACCCATTTTGTTGGAAATGCGACCTTTCATAAAATCCTCCATTCTGAAGCGCCATAAACTGATGAATACATCGTTGCATATTCTCAGCCAGCAAACCTCTCTGAAATACTCATTCCTGTCAATGATAGAAATTTCCGGGGTGCTTTCCCCGGAATCCATTCCATCCCATCTTTTATTATAACCTGTTTTAGCGGAAAAAGAAATAAGAATTTTGCAAAAAACAAGAGTTTTTGTAACCGCTGCGCCATGCGGAAGCGTTCCGAAAGCCAAAAGTTTTTTGAAAAAACGCTTGCATTTATGTTCTGTTTCTGCTATCATAAACGTGTTGTAGGCTTATGCGAGCTTAAATTACTCAAGGGAGGTGCAAAAAATGGCAAAATGTGCTATCTGTGAAAAAGGCGCTCACTTTGGCAATGCTGTGAGCCATTCCCATAGAAGAACCAATAAAATGTGGAAGTCCAACATTAAGTCTGTCAAAGTTAAAGTAAACGGTGCTGCTAAGAGAATGTATGTTTGTACTTCTTGTCTGCGCTCCGGAAATGTAGAAAGAGCATAATGGCTGTTTCTATTGCAGACAACAAATATTTATTATAGAAGAGGATGCTGCAAAATTTACACAGACACAGAAAAATAATTCTGATATTTGACTTTTTTTCTGTGCAGTGCGGATTTTGCAGCATCCCCTTCTTTTTATTTTAAACACAGACCACGATCCGGTATCTGCCTTTGCCATCAGGGGTGACGTGTCCACCCATTCTCCGGTCAAACAATCCGACACACCTTTTGCTGCCGCGCAGGATATGTAAGTCAGGAACAAAACAAATGATATCCTGCAAATAAGCAGACACACATGATGGCAAATGTAAAAAAATTCAGGGGAAGGATCAGCATGATTACCATTCCCACTCCCGTCCAAAAACAAATAAAGCCGCATAGTCGTTTCATACAGTCACCTGATGTTACCTTTACTGTATTCTATGCAGCCTTACTTTTTTTCATTCTTTTTTCTCTTCGGAGACGATATGATCCACCGCCGCATCCACATCTTTATCTTCTTTGTATCTCGGCGCCGTAAATTTATTTACCACATCCGGCACCATATCCAGAAGCTTTGTGACCGTATCCTGATTCTTGATGTTGATCAGACGTGTCGCGCCGTTTTGAATGACCAATACGGCGGAAGGCGTAATCTTCGCTCCCATACCGCCGGCACTGTTATTTTTCTTGTCATTGGTAAAGGCTCCTGCCCCCACTCCAAACTGCACATCCACCAGCGGCAAAATAACTGAATCATTGACATGGATCGCCTCGCCCACCACTGTTTTGGAAGAGAGGAACCCATCCATTCCCTTTAGCAGGGCTTCCACTGAAGTATTAAAATCATTATTATCCTTTGCCATCGCAACCTCCTGATTCTCCACTATACAATACTGACCCCTTATTTTATCATCCGTTTGATAAGGGAGCGCAGATTTTTATCCTTCCACAGCCGGATCGCCGTCAGCACGAATGTCCCGAGGCGAATCCTTCCTTTTACCAGCATATCCCCTTCCAGCACGGCTTCCTCAAACTCCGGTTCCAAGCGGACAGAATCTTCATAAATCGGCATCAGACATGCGGCTGCCCCCAGCAAAAGTCCCGTGGACGCCGGTTCCCCCAGTCCCACATGCAGATTGACGCGAAATGTTCTCGGTGCCATTTGCCTGAGGATCCGAATCCCCTCTTTCTTCAACAGACGAAGGCTGTTTTGATTGTTTTCATCGTGATACAGCTCCATCCACCGATCCCACTTCATCTTTCCGCTTTTTATTTTATTCCATATTGCCTGAATGTTTTCCCGGATGCGGATGAGCATCTGCTTTAAGCCATCCATCCGCTTCCTCAGTTTTTCAAAAACGCCCGGATGTGTTTCTGTGTCCTCCTTCGAACTGGTATCTTCCTCTGCCATCCCTGGCGGTTTTGGGATTTTCTGTTCCGGCTTCGTCTGTTCCGGTACCTCTTCCTCCGGAATCATTTCTTTGGAAGGCACGATTTTTTCTTTTTTCTCTGCCTGATCCCCTCTGGTCCGCCTTTCTGCGGCAGCGTTCTCGGGCAGCGACCGCTTCCTGGATGTACGGCCTTTTTTGAAATCGCGTCCAAACAGCAGCACTTTTGTGGAAATTTGATTGTCCTTGACTTCCATGCAGAACATGACGATCCGAAACAGCCAGCTGATCTTCACACTTCCATTGGCCTTTTGTTCCAGCCAGGAAAGCTGCGCTCCGTACCGCAGCGGAACCAGGAGCACAATCAAAATTCCAGCCAAGAGGATTCCCAGAATACAGAGCAGTATGATCAATATGATTTTTATAATGATCCACAATATTGAAAGCATCGTTCTCCTCTCATTCTTCGAAACAGTACCAGGCTCTCTGCCGCGCCCCTATCGCTTCGCGCTTTAAGGCGTGTCCGTGCGATTCCGTATATAGGCGCCGATATCGCAATCCCCTGTCTTCTGATATACTTCATCCACGATCCGGCGTGCCAGCTCCAGCGCTTCCGGTCTGGTATACGCGATTCCTATCACAAAAAGATCCCGGTGTCTTTTCTTATAATATGGCTGCTGAAACTCTTTTGCCGGATAAATATGAATCAGATCATGGGGCGTGTCTGCCAGAACAAGCACATAGACATCCGACTGCGGACGGAAATGCTTCAATTTCCATATAATCTGAAATTTCTTTCCCGCTGCATTTTCGCTGACCCAGAGATTTTTATAAAACCGCATCACTGCCTCCGCTTCCCGATTGGTCGTTTGTTTCGTTTCTATGCCTCATCCCGGATCATCTGTGTCAGAATTTCCACACAGGCTGCCTTCTCCGCTTCATCGGTGCAGGACTCCAGGCTGCTTTTAATATACGATTCCACTTCCTGATAATTGGTTACAAATAAAGGAAGCGCTGTCAGTACTTTCGCCATGATGGCCCGTCCTACCCCCTTCGGCACTTGTTTCAGATGCCCCCGCAGTTCTTCTGCCAGGGTATGGGTTACCTGTTCCACGTAGGCGTCGTCTGCAATTCCGTCTTCTCCTGTTTCCTCTTTTTCGTTCAGTTCGATGAACATACTGTTGGAAAGAAGTTTCGATATCAGGGCCAAAGACGCATATATCTTATCCAGCATCAGGCCGTCCAACAGATCGTGATAGCGCTCCTGAATATCCAAAAGCTTGGCATCTCCGGCCGCAAATCCCTCATAACAGCGCTCCTGCACCCCTTCCAGCTGCTCAAACTTTGCAAACAAATCCGCTGGCAGGGGCCCTGCGGACGCCTTAAAATCCTGACAGATTTCTTTTATGATCGCCTCACAGCTTTCCTTCTCAGAAAGATCGGCCATGGCGTACGGACGGCTTAAAAAGATGACATATAAATCATTGACAAGTTCCTGAGAAATCAGCATCAAATCCGTGAATAAATTCAAATTTTCAAATCCGGATTTCATATGTTCCAGACGTTCCTGAAACGTATTCCGATCCATCTCATCCCAATCACCGCCGAACACCCCGCTGACTTCCTGATAAAGAGCCGGATATGCCTCTTTCATCCCCTCCGGTTCTTCCATCATGGAACAGGTACGGATCATATACAGAACTTCTTCCACTGTTTTCTTTTCCGACCCCTTATATACCGATAACCCATCTTCAAGAATCTGAAAGAAGCGGCCCTTGGCCATACGCATGGGAAGCTGTTCCACCACCTGCACGGTTTTCAGCTGCATGGCCGTACGGTCCCGATCCGCCAATAGATACTGCATCAGCTGCTCTTTCATATCTTCGTCCTGATATCCTTCCGGCAGCTTATCTTCCCGAAACCGGTATTCCATGCGGTTCATGACATATTCATAGATGGTAAAACGGTCAGACAGCGCAGTCAGATATTTCATCTGCTGGATAATGGTATTTCTAAGTTCATCCGCCTCTGCCACATCCCGTTCCATTCCATCGCCTGAAAACGGCAATTCCACCAGTCCGTTCGCCAGCGTTACCACCCGATTGACGATATCGGTTACCGCCTCCGGAAAATCAGTCTTCTTTTCCAGTTCTTCCTGCACGCGCTCGTAAAATACTGAAAAATTCAGCGTAAACCGGATATGGGAAAGTCTGCTGGCATTTGTCATCATACTGTTGGCAAACATGGCCAGATTGGATTCCACCTGCTTTCCTTTTTCCAGTCTCTTTATGATTGTATAAACATCAGACATTACTTATTTCCTCGCCGTTTCATGATATTTATCCAGAATACATCTTCTGACCGTATCCAAAGCCCGGACCACCGTCTGCTCGCGGATCTTATTGCGGTTCCCTTTAAAATGATATTCTTTTACCTGCACCTTATCCCCGATATAACATGCAATGTAAACAAGGCCCACAGGCTTTTCCTTGGTGGCTCCGCCCGGCCCTGCCAGCCCGGTGACTGCGATACAGATATCCGCATCCGTCTGGAAAACGCCGCCCTTTGCCATTTCTTTGGCTGTCTCTTTGCTGACAGCGCCATATTTTTTCAAAGTATTTTTGCTGACATCCAGATATTTTCTCTTGGCTTTGTTGGAATACGTGATAAACCCTGCCTTATATACATCTGACACTCCCGGTACGTTCACAAGGCGGCCTCCCAAAAGCCCTCCCGTACAGGATTCCGCCGTTGCCAGGGTCAGTTCATACTTGTTCAGCAGACGAACCACCTCTTCTTCCAGCGTCACATCTTCCTCTGTCGTAAACACCGCATCCTTCAGTCGGCTTTTGATCTTTTCCACAACTGGCCGCACCAGTTTTTTGGCCTCTTTTTCTGTCGGCGCGCTGGCCGTCACACGGATATCCACCTCGCCGGTTTTCGCATATGTGGCAATCGTAGGGTTGGTCTGCTCCTCGATGATATCGTTCAGCATCGCAGCCACTTTGCTCTCGCCGATTCCGCAGGACTTAATCATGGCGGAAACGATCGCGTCGGAGCAGCGCCCCTTCAGATATGGGATAACCGACTCCTGAAACATGGGAATCAGTTCGTTTGGCGGGCCGGGAAGAAGAATCAGGGTCTTTTCCCCCTTTTCCATGATCAGACCAGGGGCTGTCCCATTGTCATTATCCAGAACCTTGGCCCCTGCCGGAACCTGCGCCTGCTTCCAGTTATTCTCCGGGATTTCTTTATTTTTTTCAAAATATGCTTCGATGCGCTGCCGCGTATGGGCATCCTCTTTCAGCTCTGTTTCAAAGACAGCCGCCGCCGTCTCTTTTGTGATATCATCCTCCGTCGGTCCCAGTCCGCCTCCCAGAATCACCACATCGGAACGGGACAGCGCCAGGCGAATCGTATCCTCCAGTCGTTTTGCATTGTCTCCGACACAGGACTGATAATATACGGAAAGGCCAAGCTCGGCACACTTCTGTGCCAGATACTGTG
This sequence comes from Candidatus Fimimorpha excrementavium, assembly GCA_018710785.1. GTDB lineage: Bacteria > Bacillota > Clostridia > Lachnospirales > Lachnospiraceae > Fimimorpha > Fimimorpha excrementavium. The sequence goes on along the minus strand of DVJD01000046.1, from coordinate 3,803 downwards.
CATTGGTATTTACGATATTGCCTAACAATAGTTCGGTTCCTACTGAAATCAATTCTACTACCATATTTAATTTGTCCCTTCTTTCAAAACCCCTCTGTTCTGATACAAATAGCAGCCCAGTGATATCACCGTCAGAATCAGAGACGCATAGATCAGTATCTGTTCCAAAATTTCCAGGCCATTGATATCAGCGATCAGCACCACTGTCATCACCATCTGACAGGTGGTTTTAAATTTTCCCCAGATATTTGCCGCAAGCACCACCCCGTTGTCCGCAGCAATCAGGCGCACTCCGCTGATAATCAGTTCGCGGGCTACGATGACTATGACGATCGCAGCCGGTATCTGATCGGTTTCCACAAAGCAGATCAGCGCAGAGCATACCAAAAGTTTATCCGCCAGCGGATCCATAAATTTGCCGAAATTCGTCACCAATCCATACTTTCTGGCAATTTTTCCATCCGCCAGATCCGTCAGGCTGGCCAGGATAAACACCGCAAGCGCCGCCCATTTGGACCACTCTCCGGGAAAAGGTACCAGCATAAACACAACGAATACCGGTACCAAAAGAACACGCAGTACAGTTAATTTATTTGGAATATTCATTCTGACAATTCTCCTATTAAGTCATATTCAACTGCGCCAGTTACCTTCACCTTCACAAAATCACCGGACATAAGCTCCGCTCCTGTCTGGACAAAAATATATCCGTCCACGCCCGGAGCATCCATGTATGTTCGGCCCACATAGGCATTTTCATCCGCCACTTTTCCCTCAATCATGACATCCAGGATCTTTCCCACCATAGCCTCGGACTTTTCAAACGCGATTTCCTGCTGAAGCTCCATCACCCGGGCTCTTCGATCCTCTTTCACCTCTTCCGGAATCTGATCTTCCATGGCCGCTGCCGGTGTATCCTCTTCCTGGGAATAGGCAAATACCCCCAGACGCTCGAACTCCATCTCATCCACGAATGCCATCAATTCCTCAAACTCTTCCTCTGTCTCGCCTGGGAATCCGGTAATCAGTGTCGTACGAAGAGCAATATCAGGGATCCTCTCCCTCAATTTCCCGACGATTTCCCTCAGCTGCCCGGAATCGGTGCGCCGTCCCATCCGTTTTAATATCCGATCCGATCCATGCTGAATGGGAATATCCAGGTAATGACAGACCTTCGGCTCCGAAGCGATCACATCGATCAGCCCATCTGTAATTTCCTCCGGATAACAATACTGAATCCGAATCCAATAGATTCCCGGAATGGCAGCCAGGCGGCGGATCAGCTGGGGCAGCGATTTCGTTCCATACAAATCCACACCGTAAAGTGTCGTCTCCTGCGCCACCAAAATCAGTTCCCGCACGCCCTGAGCGGCCAGCTTTTCCGCTTCCTCAACCAGTTCTTCCATCGGCACACTGCGGTACCGTCCCCGTATTTTGGGAATGATACAGTACGTACAATGCTTATCACACCCTTCGGCGATCTTCAAATGGGCGTAATATCCGCCTGTGGTGACCACACGGTCCGCCTCGGTTTTCGGAAGACTGTTATTATCGTAAAACACATGGGGGGTTTTCTTTTCCAGTGCTTCTTTGACCACATTTCCAATCTCCTGCCAGGAGGCGATGCCCAGAATTCCATCCACCTCAGGCAGTTCCTTTAAGAATTCATCCTGATAGCGCTCTGTCAGACATCCCGTCACGATCAATGCTTTGCACACGCCGTTTTCTTTCTCTTTATAAGATGCCATTTCCAGAATGGTATTGATGCTTTCCTCTTTCGCATCCCCGATAAAGCAGCAGGAGTTGACAATAATGACATCCGCTTCTGCTTCATTATCTGTGAAGGCATAGCCTTCCTTTCTGAGGATACCCAGCATTTTTTCCGCATCCACCAGATTCTTATCGCATCCCAGCGATATAAACATTACTTTCATCGCCATCTGATTCTTATTCCTCTTTCTGCGTTTCTGCGGTTTCTTCCTTTTTCATGATCTCTGCGATCTCTTCTTTTTCTTCTTTTATGGTTTCCAGTATTTTATCTTCGTCATCCAGGGTATCATCTTCTCCCAGTATCTTTACCTTTCCGCTGTAAAGTTCTTCGACAGCGATGGAAAGCGGTTTCTTATTATATGCTTTGCTGATCAAAGGTTCCGCACCGGCGATAATCTGTCTGGCACGCTTTGCTGCTGCCAGCACGATGGAATAACGGCTCTGTACCACTGGCTGTTCGCCCGGCTCTACCTCACTGTTTACAACTTCCATTAAATCACTGTAAGATGGATGTAACATATTCACTCTCTCCTTTTATGAAACAAATTCTTCTATTTCTTTTTTCATCTCTGCTATGAAATCCCGGCGGTAATATACCTGATCGTGCTGACTTTGAATCAGACGGTGAATCTGTTCCACACATTCCTCCACCGTGTCATTGACCACAATATATTCATACCGGTCCATATACTCTGCCTCTTCCTTCGCCCGTCTCAGCCGCGCTTCAATGACAGGCATCTCCTCTGTCCCCCGACCAATCAGACGATTCTTAAGCTCCTGAATACTCGGCGGCGTTAAAAATATGAGCATGGCCTCCGGATATTTTTCTTTCACCTGCAGGGCACCCTGAATTTCAATCTCCAGGATCATATCTTTTCCCGCATTTCTCTGTTCCTCCACATAATCGGCCGGAGTCCCATAATAATTATCCACGTACTTGGCGTATTCAATCAGCTTTTCCTGTGCAATCAGCTCTTCGAATTCTTCTTTTGTCTTAAAAAAATATTCCCGTCCATTCACTTCCCCTTCCCGCGGTTTCCTGGATGTGGCGGAAATAGACAATGCGTACTGGCTGGAATACTTAGCCAAAAGCGCTTTCATGACCGTACCTTTTCCAGCCCCTGAAAAGCCGGAAATAATCGTCAGTGTCCCTTTTCTCATGTTTCCTCTCATTCTGCTGCCGTCCGACAGCCCTTCATTCTTCTCCGAAATCATCGGAATCACATATTCCAGCCCCTGCTCACGGCTTTTCTTCTTCTGCCGGTTCCGTCTGCCCGTCTCCCATGCGGTATCTGGCAGCGATGGTATCCGGCAGGAGCGCGGAAAGCACCACATATCCCCCCGCCATCATGATGACGGACTTCGTCTTTCTTCCCTGCGTCGCATCAATGGCAGTACCCGCTTCTTTGGCTCCCTGAACCAATCGCTTCATGGGGGCAGAATCAAAGCGGGATATGGATAAAATCTGTCTGGAATTTATAAAATTACCAAATCCAATATTCATAAACATGGACATTTCCCCTATTCTTGAATCTCTTCCCTATGGCATTTATGAACTACCAGAAATCGGCAAACTACGTCTTATCCATTATAAAACATTACTTTTCCATAGTCAACAATAGGAAATATTTTATTTGGAGATTTTTCCGCGCTGCCCGTTTTTTCAGATGCTTGAAAAATCCATTGACTTTCTGCGTGCCTGAGATACGATATGGTTAACGTAGGCAATTGCGAAACTCATTGGAAGGAATAGAAGTTTTAAAGTGAGAACCCGGACGGCCGGAGAGAGCGAACCTTTTTCCTGTCGGGGCGCTCTCGCTCCGTGAAAAACGTAGCGGTACTAAGATTTTTCTGCGCCGTGTCCGGCTGGAAAAATCAAGTACCGACGTTTTTCAAAGCCCGTCAGGAAAAAGGTTCGCTCTCTCCAGCCTGTGAATGTTTTCCAGAACCAGAAGAATTGGTGAGGAGCGATTGGGATAGAGGGAATCGAGAGATGAGAGTTTACGCGGCTTTGAGAGTTTCGCAATTACCTA
>DVJD01000045.1 GCA_018710785.1 Candidatus Fimimorpha excrementavium | reverse complement strand
CAGAAAAATCTTAGTACCGCTACGTTTTTCACGGAGCGAGAGCGCCCCGACAGGAAAAAGGTTCGCTCTCTCCGACCGTCCGGATTCCCATTTTGTTCACAATTTATTTACTCATGCGTTTGTCCTGATGTCTATCTTTCCTGGCAATTGCTAAATATCAAGTTTCATATCTCCAAAGGAAATCCATCCTTTTTTCCGCATAAACTCGGAAAAAATAAGCGTCAGTACCGCCGGAAGGATAAAATGGAGCAGAGCCATTTTTATAAGGACCACGATGGGATCCACGCCTTCTCCCACCATGGTGGCATATGTCGTAAACTGGCCCACCAAACCGGCCGTCCCCATTCCGGATCCTGTGGCATTATTTGTCATATATACGAAATCACTGGTGGCCACCGGGCCGAGAATCGCACTCGTCAGGATCACAGGGAGCCATATCACCGGCTTTTTTACAATATTTGGAACCTGGAGCATACTCGTTCCCAATCCCTGGGCCAGCAGTCCTCCCATTTTATTCTCCCGGTAGCTCGCCACCGCAAATCCCACCATATTGGCACAGCAGCCGACCGTGGCTGCCCCTGCGGAAATGCCGCTAAGTCCCAGGATCACACCGAGGGCTGCAGAGCTGATGGGAAGAGTAAGGATCATTCCCATGAGCACCGATACGATAATTCCCATCAAAAACGGCGCCTGCTGAGTCCCCCATTCAATCAGACTTCCAAGGTAATTCATAAACGAAGAAATCGGCGGTCCCACCAGAAGTCCGACCACAGAGCCTGACACAATTCCGCATATGGGAGTCAGCAGGATATCCAGCGATGTTTTTCCTGAAACCAGATGCCCGATTCCGATCGCTGCAAGGGCTGCAAGAAATGCTCCCAGCGGTTCGCCGGGACCGGAAAAATGAATCACACCGTCCACATATACACTTCCCTCGATGATTTTGCTGGCAAACGCGCCCACCATACCGGCAGCGGCGGCAGACAGGATTACCATGGGACTCTCCTTAAATTTGTAGGCCACCCCGACGCCAATCCCGGCTCCCGTAAGCGCGGAAGCCACCTTTCCGATCACGGTCAGCCCGCTTCCAAGGCCTCCCGGAATCAGCGATCCCACCTGCGTCAGTATGGTTCCCACGATCAATGTGGTAAACAGCCCCGTGGCCATGCCAGAAAGTCCATCAATAAAAATCTTTTTAAAAAGCCTCTTGATCAATTCCATCCTTTTTCACCCTTCTTGTCTTCTTTTTTCACATGTGTCTTGTCACATAGATAGACAAAAATATAACACACTTGCCGTCAAATTACAAGAGACTTTTCCCTATTTTATAAAATAACAATAACAGCTTTCTCCCCGCATTGCCTCATTCCGGCTTTCCTGTTACAATCCAATTTCCCATATTGTCGGAAGAAACGGTAATCTCCGTAAGCCCCTTTGGCACCTTTACAGTATCCCCAGACTGCCTGGTAATGATATACCCGCAGGAAGAATAGAAACTGCCGATTTCCAGACTCTCTATATATTCTTCCAATACCAGGTCATTTCCCATGATAATCTCTGCATGGGGGATCCCCACATACCGAATATGCCATGGTTCGTATGGAATATCGGTATCTGATTTTCGAAATTGGGGATATCGGATGATGAATCCGTATTTCCAGCAGTCCCGGTTGACAAACTGCCCCGCCTCAGACTTTAAAAATCCATACCCCGCAAACTGGGAAACATACACATCCAGGGCCAATCCCGTCATATGCTCGCTGCTTCCGGGTATGGCAGCCACCTCCGGCTGTTCCTGATATACCGCTTCCTGTTCTTCCAAACTCCGATAACTGTCCCTGATATAAAGAGTGTCGCCCGTCTCCTCCTTAACTGCCGCCGATAACTCGCTGAATGCTTCGGTCGCCTCCTCTGCCATCTCCACATCCGTATCTTTATAGTACACAATATCCGCCACATAATCCGTCTTCAGCGGATAATCCACATTGATCAGCAGCAGCGTGTCCTCCCGCTTCAGGTCGGCGACCGCATGCGATTCCAGTTCTTCCTCCTTATATTCCGTTTTCTCCATGTCCACCGAATCAAACCATCCCTCCACCAGATCGGCTGCCCGAAATCTCCAATCCGGCCTAAAATGAAACAGCACCAAAATCCCGCCAGCCGCAAACAAAATCAAAAACAGCAGGATGACCAGCCCTTTTATGACCTTCCGCTTCCCTTTTCTCATATTCCTCATCCTTTCGCATATCATTTCTACTTTGGAATTATACGCGGAAAATCTGAATGATTCCTGAACAACTTCTTAAAAAGGAAATACGATAAACGCACGAATAAATAACTTATGAACCAGACTTCTAAGATGGGCAGATAAAAAAATAAAAGGTATCAGAATGCAAAACAAAAAAGAACCCTTCTATTATATATTACCTACAATATATAAAATAAAAAGGTTCTTTTTATAGACAATTTCATTAAAAAGCTAGCAACGGGAATCGAACCCGTGACCTCCTCACTACCAATGAGGTGCGCTACCGACTGTGCCATGCCAGCTTGTCTTTGCGAATGTCCTCGCTGTTGACGAAGATTATACTACTATAAAAAAAAACTTTTGTCAACACATTTTTAAAATTTTTTTACAGACGCAGTCCTTTGATATCTTTGATGCGGGAAAGGATCATATTGCAGCTGGAACTCACCACACCGGGGAGCGGGTCAATGACGTGGAGAATGAGGTCTTCCATTTCTTCACTGGAAGATGCTACGGCGTGCACATGGAGTTTGTCTTTTCCCGTCACCCGATAGATCTGCGTGATGGTCTCGTTATCCTTCAAGAGTTTTATCACCTGGGACAGACATTCCGGAGTGGTCTCGATTTCAAAATAACAGGAGACAGCACCGCTTATTTTCTGCGGATTGATGATGGTGGTGTATTCCTCTATGACGCCCCGTTCCTCCAGCGTCCGGATGCGGGCTTTCACGGCCACGCGGGATATCCCTGTCCGTTCTCCAATTTCAGAATAAGACATACGGGCATTTTCTATGAGAAGCTGTATGATTTTTTGATCCAGCTCATCCAGTCCATCTAAAAACATATGAGGTCCTCCTTATTTGTTTGACTTAATAGTAGCAAAAAATGCAGGATGTGGCAATGGAAAGATTGACTTGCCGTTATCCCTTTTGTATAATAAATTACATAATGTAAGAAAAAACTTACGAAAAGAAAGGATATGTGGGATGAAAGGTGATTTAACAAAAGGACCCGTCATGCGTTCCATGCTGACGTTTGCGGTCCCCATGATATTGGGCAATCTTTTGCAGCAGTGCTATAACGTGGCCGACACACTGATCGTGGGACAGTTTTTGGGGGCCAACGCATTGGCGGCAGTGGGATCGGCATTTACTTTGATGACATTTTTGACATCCATTTTGCTGGGGCTTTGCATGGGTAGCGGGACATTGTTTTCCATCCGATTCGGTCAGGGAGATGGAGAAGGACTGAAAGATGCGATATTTGCTTCTTTTGTGATGATTGCGGGACTGACCCTTTTTCTCAATGGTTTGGTCTTTCTTTTTATTGATGAGATTTTGACTTTTCTGCGGGTACCGAATGAAGTATGGGAAATGATGCGAGAGTATCTCATTGTGATTTTTTATGGAATCATTGCCACCTTCCTCTATAATTATTTTGCGTCGCTGCTTCGGGCGGTGGGAAATTCTGTGGTTCCGCTTCTTTTTCTGGCCGTATCCGCTGTCCTGAACATAGGACTGGATCTGTGGTTTGTGGTGGGCCTGAAACGGGGCGTGGCAGGCGCTGCGGAAGCGACGGTGATATCCCAGTATGTATCGGGAATCGGGATCGCTGTATATGCATGGGCGAAATGCAGGGATCTGCGAATCAGCCGCCGCCATATGAAACTGCGTATGGCATGTATAAAAGAGATTGCCAGCTTTTCCATTTTGACATGTGTGCAGCAGTCGGTGATGAATTTGGGAATCCTGATGGTTCAGGGACTTGTCAACAGCTTTGGACCGGCCATCATGGCGGCATTTGCAGCAGCGGTGAAAATCGATGCGTTTGCCTATATGCCGGTCCAGGATTTTGGAAATGCCTTTTCCACATTTATTGCTCAGAATTATGGGGCGAAACAGGAAGAGCGGATCCGTAAAGGGCTGAAGGGAGCTGTTTTGACAGCGATTCTTTTCTGCCTGGTTATTTCAGCAGCCGTGTGGGTATTTGCCCGCCCGCTGATGCTTCTTTTTGTGGATGCCAATGAATCCGCGATCATTGCAGAGGGAGTCCGCTATTTGCATATCGAGGGAGCGTTTTACTGCGGAATCGGATGCCTGTTTCTGCTGTATGGCCTTTACCGGGCACTGGGCAGACCGGGGATGTCGGTGGTGCTTACCGTGTTTTCTCTTGGCACAAGGGTGATTTTGGCGTATGCACTTTCCGCGGTCCCCGGCATCGGTGTCGTGGGAATCTGGTGGTCGGTTCCCATCGGCTGGTTCCTGGCAGACGCCGTCGGGGCGGTCTATTATCTCATTAAGAAGAGAACGATTTTCTCCAATCTTCTTCCAAAATAGCCATGAGAATGTCATCCGCGTAGGTTTCTCCGTCCCGGACGGCATCTCTCAGTACACCTTCCCGCCTAAAACCGGCTTTTTGGTAGGCGTGTTCTGCCCGCGGGTTAAAAGAGAAAACATCCAGTTCCAGGCGGTGCAGTTTTAACTGTTCAAAGGCAAAGTCGCGGGTTTTGGCGATGGCCCAGAAACCGATTCCCCTTCCCCGCATATCGGAACGAAAGATGGCGATGCGAAAATTTGCCTTTCTTAAATCCCAGTCAATTTCATTGATGACCGTTTCACCGATGATCTGTCCCAGGGGATTGATGATTAAAAAATCGCAGCGGTCATCCGATTCCAGACATTTGAGGAAAAATCCGACGACTTCCTCGCGGGAAAACGTGGGCTTGCTTCCGGTCAGTCTGGCGACCTCCGGATCCAGGGGATTGAAATTTTGCTGATAATAGATTTCGGCGTCCTCCGGTCTGGCAGGGCGCAGCAGAAAACCGTCTTTTGTCCACTGTTTCTTTATTTTTTTCATAAAAGGGATCCCTTCATAATCCTCTGACGCACAATCTCATATGCCAGCACACCGCAGGCCACTGATGCGTTCAGGGAATCGATGTCTCCCTTCATCGGTATGGAGGCGATCATATCACATTTTTCCCTCACGAGACGGCTGACTCCCTCTCCCTCATTTCCTATGACCAGACCGATGGAGCCGGTCAGGTTCAGGCGATACATGCTCTCCCCGCCCATATCGGCACAGACAAACCACATGCCTCTGTCTTTCAGTTCGTCTATGGCGGCGCCCAGATTGGTCACTTTTGCCACAGGCGTATAGTTCAGCGCACCGGCAGAAGCTTTCGCCACAGTGGCGGTCAGCCCCACCGCTCTCCTTTTCGGAATGATCACGCCGTGGGCTCCGGCCAGATTGGCCGTACGGATAATCGCTCCCAGGTTGTGAGGATCTTCAATTCCATCCAGCAAAAATACAAAAGGCGCTTCCCCTTTTTCCTCTGCCTTTTTCAGAATGTCCTCCACTTGGGCGTACGCATAGGCGGCCGCATGGGCGATGACCCCCTGATGGTGTCCCGTCTCAGAAAGCTGGTTTAATCGCTCCTTTGTCACAAATTGAAGGATGGTATCCTGTTTTTTCGCTTCCCGAATGATGGTGCGGACGGGGCCATCCTGGCACCCATCCAGCACATATAATTTATCTATGGTTTTTCCGGAACGAAACGCTTCCAGTACGGCATTTCTTCCCTCTATCGTCAGTTCTTCGTATTTCATAATTTGTACCTAGCCTTTCATCGGTCTGTTTCCTTTTCCGCCTCCCGTATCCGTTCCAGTCCCATATGGATCAGAAAAACCAGCCGGCCATATTCTCCCTTCAGATACAGATAGCCCATTAAAGCTTCCCAGCCAGTGGCATGACGGTAGTCATGCATGGTGGCATTTTTGGCCATGGTGTAGGACTTTGCATTCCTGCCCCTCTTAAATACCGCCTTTTCCTCCGGTGTCAGTTCCTCCATCATAAGACTGGCCATTCTGGCCTGGGTGGACGCCTTTGCCAGACTGCTGGTTTTTTTGTTCAGCTTATTCACCGGAGCGTTGGCCCTGCTGACCAGGACCGTCCGGTTCACCAGCTCATAGACATTATCTCCAAGAAAAGCCAGTGTCAGCGGAGAATACAGATTGGCGTCTATCTCCTCAGAAAGCTGAAACTCGTTCTGAATCCGTTCTGTAAAATTTTCTTCCACTTCTTTATCCTTTCCAAAATTCCCTTTGTCTTTCTGTCCGATTAGGCCCTTTTCCAGGTAACTCCCTGTCTCGTATCTTCCAGGATAATTCCCTTTTCCAGCAGTTCATTTCGGATCTCATCGGCACGGGCAAAATTTTTAGCTTTTCTCGCCGCGCTGCGCTCTTCAATCAGTGCTTCGATCTCCGAATCCAGCAGTTCTTCCTTCACTTCCCCATGGATCCCCATGATATCGCACAGGGAAAGGATCTGCTTTCTCACTTCCTCCACAGCTGCCTTGCTGCTTTCTTCTGTGACGGCCGTATTGGCCAGCTTCACGATTTCGAAGATAACAGAAATCGCATCCGCGGTATTAAAATCATCATCCATGGCTTCATCAAATTTTGCTGCCAGTGCCTGCAGAGGCGCCTGTATGGCTTCCTTTTCCCCTTCTTTCCAGTCCCCATCTGCCTGGGACGCCAGATTCGTCAGACGGGAAACGGCCGTATGGATGCGATCCAGACCATTTTTGGCTGCCGTCATCAGATCTGCGCTGAAATTCAGCGGGCTTCTGTAGTGGGCGCTTAACATAAAGAAACGAAGAACCTGCAAATCATATTTTGCTTCAATGTCACGAACAGTAAAGAAATTCCCCAAAGATTTTGACATCTTCTTATTATCAATGTTCAAAAACGCATTGTGCATCCAATAATGGGCAAATTCCTTGCCGTTTGCCGATTCACTCTGGGCAATCTCATTTTCGTGATGAGGGAATACCAGATCTTCCCCTCCCGCATGGATGTCAATCTGGTCGCCCAAATATTTTTTCGACATAACGGAGCACTCAATATGCCAGCCAGGGCGTCCGTCTCCCCATGGAGACGGCCAGGACGGTTCTCCCTCCTTTTTCGGCTTCCACAGGACAAAATCCAGCGGATCCTCTTTTTCATCTTCACCGCTCACCAGCAGACTTCTGTTTCCCGACTGCAGATCATCCAGATTTTTGTGGGAAAGCTTGCCGTATTCCTTAAAACTTCTCGTGCGGAAGTATACGGTGCCGTTCTTTTCATAGGCATGCCCTTTTTCAATCAGTTCCTGTATCATATCAATCATCCCGCCGATTTCTTCTGTGGCCAGCGGATGCTTTGTGGCCGGACGTACATTCAGCCCCTCCATGTCTTTCTTGCATTCCATGATATAGCGCTTGGCAATCTCATCCGCGGTTACACCCTCTTCATTGGCCTTCCTGATGATCTTGTCATCCACGTCCGTAAAATTGGATACATAGTTCACCTCATATCCTTTATGCTCCATATAGCGTCTGACCGTGTCAAAAACGATCATCGGGCGGGCATTTCCGATATGAATATAATTATAAACCGTCGGTCCGCATACATACATCCTGACTTTGTTCGGCTCGATCGGCGTAAATTCTTCCTTTTTTCTTGTCAGCGTATTATAAATTTTCATGTGGTCAATTTTCTCCTTTTTCTTTACTTTCTTTACTCTCTTCGTTTGGCGTGTCCCCTTTTTGTTTCATCGGTTCCACACGGCAGGCTCCGTTTTCCATACATTCCTGCAGCACACGAATTGCTTTCTGCAGACATACATTTTCTTCCTGAAGATGACTGATATCAGAGGAAACCGGGTCCGGAAGATGCACCTGATCCAGATCCGACTGGGGCACATTTTTGTTTTTCCTCTTCACAACCCTTCCCGGCACTCCCACCACTGTGGAATCCGGCGGTACAGCTGAAATCACCACGGCTCCCGCTCCTATCTTCGAATTATCTCCCACTTTAAAGGATCCCAGCACCTTTGCTCCGGCACTGATCATCACATTATTTCCAATGGTGGGATGCCGCTTCCCCTGTTCTTTTCCGGTACCGCCCAGGGTGACTCCCTGGTAAAGCGTGACATTATCCCCGATGACACAGGTTTCGCCAATCACCACCCCATGCCCATGGTCAATAAACAAGCCTTTTCCAATCACTGCGCCGGGATGGATCTCGATCCCCGTCTTTCTCGCTGTTCTCTGGGAAATCCATCTTGCCCAGAAAAAATGCTTTTTGCGGTACAGCCGATGGGCCAGACGATACCACAAAATCGCGCGGAAGGACGGATATAAAAACACCTCACTATTGGATTTAATCGCCGGATCGCGTTCCCGGATGACCTGAATCTCTTCCCGGACATACTGCAAAAATCCCATCATTCCACCTCCTGATACTGACAAAAGCATAAACAAGAGAAAACATGCGAAAAAAAATCCCTTAATGAATCTATGATTCACTAAGAGACGAAATATTATCCGCGGTTCCACTCTCATTGGGATACAAAATCCCCGCTTCATTCTGTAACGTAGAAATACGTGCAGAGCTAAGCTGCCGTCAGCCTCACCCTGCCTGCTCCTGGATGCACTTCGTCCCACACTCTGTCGGAACTGCTTTCAGCCGGTGACACTTCCTCTCTGATACAGATGTGTAAAACTACTCTTCCATTCTTTGCATTTACCTGTTACTCTATATGTTATTCACAGGTCCGCATTTTGTCAAGTCTTTTTCAGAAAAACCCATGGCAAACGCCTGTCAAATCCCCCGCTTCCTACCGATTTTTTTGTCCGCATCCGCCGCAGCATCCTGTCCCGGCGCAGTTCGTCGTATCCACATATCGGCTGTCCGCCACTGTGGTCAGCAGGCAGATGGCCTGGGCAGAAATCCCCTCTCCGGCGCCTGTAAATCCCAGCCCCTCCTCTGTGGTCGCTTTGATATTAACCTGGTTTCGTTCGATTTTCAGCGCCCTGGCCACGTTTTCCATCATCTCTTCCCGGTAAGGAGCCATCTTGGGCTTCTGCGCAATGATGGTGGCGTCGATATTTTCAATGATAAATAAGTGTTCCTCCAAAAGCTTCTGTACATGCTCCAGCAGTTTGATGCTGGATATCCCCGCATATGCCGAGTCTGTATCAGGGAAATGTCTGCCGATATCGCCGAGAGCGGCCGCCCCCAAAAGGGCATCCATGATCGCATGGACAATCACATCCGCATCGGAATGCCCCAAAAGCCCTTTTTCATATGGAATCTTAACTCCGCCTAATATCAGATCTCTTCCCTCCACCAGTCTGTGAACATCGTAACCCATTCCTATTCTCATAATCGAAGCGTTCCTTTCTCAAAAAATATATGCTGCTGTTATTTTAACATACGCATCCTCTGTGCGCAAATCCTATTCCCCCGTCTTTCCTTTTCGCCTTGCTTTGTTCCGCATATTCCCCGCATCCCCAATCAGTTGATCTTCCCTGCTTTGCTTAAACAATGACTTTTATCCCTTTGGGAATACAGGTTACCGTCATCTCTCTTTGGATACCGCAGGATTCCCCGTCCGCATGCACCGGCTTTGGTTCATCCAGACATATGGTTGCCCCGCGGCAGCGGTACATCTTCACTCCTGCCATATGGGTATGTTTTCCCCAAAGGGCCGACAGCAGTACCGGTACCATGTGAATTCTTCCCGTATCCGCCACAACACAGATATCCAGCCGACCGTCTTCATAGTCAGCCCCAGGCGCAAAGCAAAATCCCCCTCCCTCATAGGGATGAATGTGTGCTGAGAGAAAAGCCGTTTTTTTCAGCGGAATGGTTCTTCCATCCTCCAGTTTCAGCACTCCATCCACCGGTTTCGTCAAAATAATCTGTTTGAGTCCGATGGCTATATAGCACAGCTTCGTCAGATGGATTTTGTTCAGTATTTTTTTCGCCGTGGAGTGGAGCAAATTGTGGCAGACAGCCGCATCAAAGCCGATCCCGCTGCTGACCATAAAGCGTCTGCTGCTTCTGTCCTCCCCCATGCCCGTTTCCACCACTCCATAATCCAAAATACGATATCGGGATGGATGCAGGATTTTTTCCACTGCCTGTTCCAGGCTGTGATCCAAATCACTGATCATTCCCATACTTCTGGCAAAATCATTTCCGGACCCCGTCGGCAGATATCCCAATGTGACATTGCTTTCCCGGTCTATTCCATTCAATACTTCATTGACCGTTCCATCCCCGCCTACGACGACCAACGTCCTCCCTTTTTGACCGCCGTCTTCTTCCCATGTCAGTTCCTGCGCGATTTTCATGGCATGTCCCGCATACTCGGTCTGATGAAACCGATATTCGGCTCCGCGCTCATCCAGCAGTCTCTTTGTCTTCTCCCAAATCCCATATGCCGCCCCCGACCGGGATTTCGGATTAATAATAAAATCGATCATGTCTGTGTTCTCCTTATGCTTCCTGTCTCCCAGCCCTTCCCGCAGCAGCAGGCCCGGGTATATTTTATGATGTTATCATATCCCCTTCTCCGCTCTCCGTCAATAGATGGCAGACCGATCTCCTCCAAACATCAGGAAGATTCGATGGCAAAGTAAAAATGCGTAAAAATGCTCATCATAAAAATTTTAAAAAAAGATTGACACGCCCCACGTTTTGTGCTATCTTAAGAACGTAATCATTTATGGGGTCTTAGCTCAGCTGGGAGAGCATCTGCCTTACAAGCAGAGGGTCATAGGTTCGAGCCCTATAGGCCCCATAGTTTTTCGTTATGGCGGAATAGCTCAGTTGGCTAGAGCATACGGTTCATACCCGTAGTGTCGAGAGTTCAAATCTCCCTTCCGCTATTTCCTGGCCGCCATCTTCGGATGGCGGCTCTTTTTAGCTGTTTAGCTGTAAATCATAACATTTTATCAGAAAGGTATGGTATCATGCTTCAGTTTTCTAAACATTATAAGCATTTTCTGGCTTCGCTGTATTTTTTATTTTACCTGGCAGCATTTTTTTTGATTGAACGTCTGATTACGACGGATTATACCGTGATCCACTGTTCTCTGGATGACAAAATCCCGTTTGTGGAATACTTCATCATTCCGTACCTTCTCTGGTTTCTCTTTTTTATAGTGGTTTACCTCTATCTGGGATTTACCAATAAAAGAGAATATTACCAATACTTTTTTCTGCTCGCCATCGGCATGACCCTGTTTATCATCGTCAGTGTAATTTTTCCCAACGGGCAGAATCTCAGGCCCGAGATCGACCCTGACAAGAATATATTTACCGCCATGGTGGCCTCCATTTATAAAACCGATACCTCAACCAATATTTTTCCCAGCATCCATGTATATAATGCCGTTGTGGCCCAATATGCCATCATGCATAACAAACAAATCTCACGTCCATGGAAAATCAGCGGTTTTATCCTGACCGTCCTGATCTGTCTTGCCACGGTATTTTTAAAACAGCATTCCGTCATCGACGGGATCGGCGGGATTGTGATGGCTGTGGTTCTCGTGTATTTCCTTTATTACTTCAAGCCGGTGGTCAGACGATTTGCCAAAATTCCCGCTTATGTCGCTCCGTTTCACCGTCCCGGCAAGTCCGTTCCGTCTGCTGACTTTATGTAAAACAAAAAACGCCGCAAAATTGACAGGATACCTCTTAAACAGATTTTGATTCTTTATCGTGTCTGCTTAAGGGGTATCCTATTAGTGAAAAGGTTCGTTCCCTTCGGCCGTCCGGTTATCTAGTTAAACCCGAAAAACTTCTGGCAGATCTGATATCCGACCAGCAGTGTCCTTCGGCCCAGCCAGCCCGGCGCATTGCTCATAATTCCCAAAAATTTTCCATACCGCAGATGACGGTACATCTTGGGATTGGCACGTTTCATATACTGCCACAGTTCCTTTTTCATCTTCAGCTTTTCCTTTGACCCTTCCCGCACCATGAGGACTGTGGAAATCACACAGATGATCTCCAGATAATGATACATATAACTTTGCAGCCTCTTATTGGAGATCTGAGAAAGATCATAGGAGTCGTACATGATTTTGTTTACCCTTACCTGTTGATCCAGTCTGGAAATCATGACCTTCTCATTGACCGACTGATCCTCTCTTCCAATGTAATAGCGGTAAAAATTCACATCCAGATAGTACATGGTCTTCACATAGGGCAGCGGATAGTATACATAGATATTATCCACGTAAAAGGTATGCTTGGGCAGCTGCATCCCGCATTCTTTTAAAAGTTCAGTCCGGTAAATGACGGAATGCATCAGAATATACTGATTGGGCTTTAAAGAATGAACATCATCCCAGGTAAAAAACTGATCCGTTGGGAGGGAATGATGGTAATGCATGATTTTCTTCCTCTTGGCCCCTTCTTTTTCATAGACAAAATTGGATATCAGCATATCCAGGCTCTTTCCTTCCTCCACCACATTCCGCAGCAAATCCAAAATCTGCTTATAGGCGGCTCCATTGACCCAGTCATCGCTGTCCACCACCTTAAAATATTTTCCCGTGGCATGGGCAAGTCCTGTATTCACCGCCTGTCCATGGCCTCCGTTTTCCTGATGAATTGCCCGGACAATGGAGGGGTACGTCTCAGCAAGCCGGTCCGCGATCTCGCTGGTGCGGTCTTTGGATCCGTCATCGACTATAATAATTTCTACTTCATCGCCTCCGGGCAGCAGGCTCATGACACATTTTTCCATATAGTCCTGCGAATTATAGCAGGGAATGGCCACAGTCAACAGTTTCACGGTGATACCTCCTTCGGTCTGCAATTATTTTGAATAAGATAAATCGTTCCCAGCGCTGCGATGATGGCGATCACCATCACTGCCAAAGCATGGGAATCGGCAAGGTTCGATACCTGCGGAACCTCTGTGACGATGACAGAGATCAGATTTGCGGCCGCATGAAATAAAATCGGCGCCCAAATGGTACGGAATCTCTCATACATGAATGCAAGGGCGGCTCCCATCAAAAATCCGTAGACTCCCTGTACCACATTTCCATGATAGGCTCCAAATAGCAGGGCTGATACCAGCACTGCCGCGGGGAAGGTACAATACGTCCGAAGTCTCCGGAAGATGAGTCCCCGAAACAGCACCTCCTCCAAAACTGGTGCCGCCACTGCCATCAGTATCAGTTCCTGCCAGATATTTCCGTAATAAAGCAGGCTGCTTACCTCTTCATACTGCTCATAAAACAGCTGAATCAGGCCGGACAGCGAGATGAGATAATTGGCCGCCAGACAGCAGCTGATGCCGCAGACAGCGATCAAAATCCAATGAAATGGTGTAATCTTCATCTTAACCGGCATCAGACGAAGACTGTCTTTTCTGAAAAAATACAGCAGAATCAGCAATACAATCACATCCGCTATCATCGTAACGGGAAAATTGTATTCGACAGCCAGACGCAGCGTATCTTCCAGGTTTCCGCCTCCCAGAGCCAATGCCACGGTGGTAAAAATAATCGAAAACAATACGCTGACTGAAAAATGAATCAACAGCGGATAAAATAATTTCCATATCCGCATCGCCCAGGAATCGCTTCTCATCGTTTTATTCCTCCCAGTCTTTTTCCTGTCCCGCATGCCCGAAAGCCAGGGACACACATTAAGAGTATATCATGTTTTCCTTCAAAGCGACACATTTTTTACAATTTACATCAGGAAATTTAAGAAATCTTTCATACTCCCATAAAAAAATCGGATAGGGGAAGATTCCTTCCCCCTACCCGATTGCCGCGATACCTCGCTCATCTCGCGGCATTGCCGCTCGATGACCATTGCCCGTCGGATGCCCGCTCGTGCAAATATTCTCCATCCCATCAGTAGCTGCGTATTTTATCGCTGCCGTCATCGATGGTTTTTTCCAGTTTGCGGATTTCCACATAATAGCCGTACTGATCATTGACTTTAATGTAAACCCGGTCTCCCACCTTATGCCCCAGGATGGCTTTCCCCAGCGGAGATTCGGTGCTGATCTTTCCGTCCAGCGAATTTCCCCGGATGGAAGTCACCAGCTTCAGCCGCTGGGTCTCTTCATCATCTTCAAAATACAGCTCCACCGTATTGTTGATCCCAACCTCGTCATCCTTCGACTCATCGGAGATGATGCTGGCATTTTTCAGCATGCGCTCCAGATAGCGAATCCGGCTCTCATTCTGATTTTTATCCCGTTTGGCCGCATAATATTCAAAGTTTTCACTCAGATCGCCCTGGGCTCTGGCTTCCTTCACCGCCTCAATGGCGTCCTTTCTGACCACCAGTTTTCGATAGGTGATCTCTTCCTGAATCTTTTCCACATCTTTTCGGGTTAACCGCTCTCCCATTTTCTTCACTTCCTGTTAGTTTTCATTTCTGTTTCCATGCTGTCCGTTTTTCTATGCCAGCAACCATGCTAACAGCTATGCTATCAGCTATGCCATCAGCTATGCCATCGGCTCCAGACGGATGATCCAGCCGTTCCGCACTCTGACCCGGATCTGATCTCCTTTTTCCACCTTCCGGTACAGCTGACCGCTGATCAGATACTTCTCTGTCTCTCCGTTTTCCAGGCCCAGGAAAATCTCATACGACAATTTCCCTCTTAGATCCTCCGACTCCTCTTTGGAAACCACTTTCCCCTGGATGGTATTCGTACTGGTTTTTCTTTTTTTCAAAGCGCTGTAAATCAGCAGCACAACCGCGGCTGCCAAAACGACATACGCGAAAATCTCCAGCCCCAGCGGAACATCTCCCAACCGGGACGGATTGACATAAAACAGACTCATACACTTCATACATATCCCCCTCTCCTGATCCATTGTGGATGGAATGCCTTACAGCCAATCGACGCGGACGATCCGGTCCCTGCGCACCGCAGCGCGGATCCGGTCGCCGACCTTCACCGACTCATAGGTTTTCTTATCCGTCTGATATCTTTGGGTATCACCGTTTTCCCGAACCAGGGAAATCTCATAGGTGATTCTTCCCCTGTCGTCTTCCGTATCCATCTTTTGACCGACTCTGCCTTCCATGATAAAAGTGCGGTACCGCATATTTTTTATCATACTTTTTATACCCAGAATAAGCAGCACGCAGATAATAACGTATGCCGCGATCTCCACCTCTAAAGGGAGATCATAAGGATTTATTCCCTTGGCTACCATTGCATTCGTATTCATACCCACTCCCATACTCAAGTTTCCCCCCTTCCGGCCCTATACCGGTTTTACCAATATCCGAACGGCTCCTTCTTCTTCCAGTATACCATCATCCAGCCCAAATTTCATCATATATTCTCCGCTTTCTTCCGGTGTCCATGAAATCATCCGTTCCTTTTCGTCAAATACAGCTCCCCGGGGCAATTCCCTGGCCCATACACGCAGCGGACGGGATTTTCCCAGGACCGTATGATCCATCTTCTTCACAGCTTCATTGTAGATTTTCGATTCTGCCTGTTCTTGTTCCGTCTCACTGTAGGGATCCCTGGCATTCACACGGATGTGTACCGGTTCCCCGGCCAGGCATTCCACCAGCATGATGCCGTACTCCCCGGAACGATCCGGTCTTCTGATGCGGATCGCTCCCCGATCGTTCCTCTCCCCCTTTTCCACAGGAGCAAAGGAGAGAAACGGACGGTGTACCGTCGCAGGCAGCGGATAGGCGTCCGTATCCACCGCAAATCGATACCCGTTTTCCATCGTCGGCGCAGTGGGATAACCATAGAGCCCATCCCGCGGCGTGCCTGGGGCCGGTGCCTGAATCGATACCTGCTTCGTCTTCCATGCCTTCGGTGCCGTCAGTTCCTCCACCGTCGTCTTAAAGTAAGGCTCATTGGGAATATACTCCATATTGGTGGGCCGTCTGAAATAGTCGGTCACAGCCGCGATCTCTTCCACGCCCTCCATATGATTGCAGGTACATCCCTCCATGATGGTCACCCGGCTGGCATCATCCAGCACAATCGGATGGCGTTCATCTTCCGCCATATAGCGAAGGGACACCTGATCCATGGTCAGACCGTCGATATGGCGCGCATAGATGCCGTACGCCGGAAGAATCCCCCAGTTGCTCGGTTCCGGATATACCCCGGGCATCTCGGGAACATTATAGGGATCGTCCTTCCACGCGTGGGCCGTCTCATCCCAGTCTGCCCGGGGAAGCAGCCCTTCCTCCTTCAGGAAAAAGGTATTGACCAGCCATGGCAGAGACTGGATGGAACGCCTGGTCTCAAACTGGGTATAGGCCCAGTTGGTATTGAGCTGGCGCTGTTCCACGGCATGTTCCATCTTCATTCCGCCCCGGAAAGTGACATCAATGTTTTTCAGACAAACATTCTCCACCTTGCTGTCTGTCAATCCCATGATCAGAATCGGATACCTGGGATCCGCATTGGTAATGGTCACGTTCTGAATACGGATATTGGCCACCTTCGGCATACCGGCACAGCCCACCGCATTGGCAAACTTCAGAGGATTGCCGTCACGCAGGGATGGATTGCTCTGCCGGATCTCTTCCAGATTCTCCGCCTCCAGATTCACCGGATTGATTCTGGCCGGTTCCGTCTCATCCACCACATAAAATTCACTGTATCCGTCCACCGTTGCCTTTTTCGTTTTATTGTAAGATGGCAGATACCGTCTGACCGGATAGGAAGCATAGTTTTGCAGATTTGGAAGCACCCATTCCCGATTATCCAAACGCACATTATTTTCCGGCCGGATCACTTCCTCGCCGGAAATCCCTGTCACCGGAAAACGCCCCCGCTCTCCTGCCCGGATAAAAATGGGGGAACTGCTCACATTATCCATGGTACAGTCTTCAAAAATAATATTGGTCAGATCCGAACAATCCACTGCTTCCAGCGCGAAACCTCTGGACCGCTGAAAGTGCACTCTTCTCACTGTCACCTGATCATAACCGCAGGTGGACTCGGTTCCCAGTTTCACACGGCCTGTCGGACCGCATCGGTCTGTGGCAATCAACTTGTCGCGGCTGTATACCCCTGCCAGCACAGAACCGGCGTCATAGCCGCTGACTATGCAGTCTTCCACCAAAATATTTTTGGACGGCATAAAAAGTCCCGCCCCATAAGATGCCTTTACCACCAGTCCGTCATCCGTCAGAGAGTTCATCACACAGGAACGGATGGTGACATCCTGGCAGCAGTCCACATCAAACGCATCTCTTGTCGTATCAATGCAGAGGTTCTCTGCCAGCATATCCGTGACTCCCTCCGTGATGACGGCAAAATGGCCGCCGATGACAAGGGAAAAATCTTTCAGAACCACGCGGTTGGAACGCACCAGGGCAATCCCCTTATTTCCGAACCACTCTCCGGCATGTCCCCGCTCATTTCGCATGGTTCCGTCCTGGGGATCTCCTCCCAGGAGAACATACTCCCGATAGCCTGTCTCCTCATTGAAATAGCTGCCGTCGATCAATCCCGGCCCATGAATCATGACATCTTCCAGATCGGCGCCGTAGATTAAGCTGTTGGCAAAATAGGTATGGCCATGATCCTGCAGACCGGCATATAAGTTCACTTCCGGTTCTTCGTAATTGCCGCCTTCCCCTTCCTGAGTCTCATAGGAATGGCGGATGTCCGTGCGGGCAGCATGGAGCACCGCTCCTTCCGAAAGATACAAATTGACATGACTTTTCATATGTATGGTATATACCCGGAAGTCTCCGGCAGGTACCACCACTTCTGCTCCGCCCATCCGGGAAGCTCTCTGAATCGCCTCCCCGATGGCCTTTGTATTCCTTACAGGATCATTCTCAGGAGAGGCTCCGAAATCCGTGATATACAGCTTTGTACTTTTTTTCAGAGATTCCTCTGTGACCCTGCATCCTGTGGCCTCTTTCACTCTCATTTCCATCATCGTCTTCACTCCAAGCTATTGCTGATTTTTATCTGTCTGTTTTCCTGCTTTTTACCTCGCAGACCTGCAAAACGGAATTTTCAGGAATAATCCACTTCGTTTCCAGGATTCCGGCGCTGTTCGCCTTTTTAAACTGCAAAGACTGCACCTGTCTTCCGATGGATATCTCAAATACAGCGCCCGGGTTCAAACCGGTCAGCGTCATCTTTACCGCTGCCTCCTCCATGGATGGATTTTGAAACGTGGCCCGAACCATTCCCCTGTCATCCTTTCGAATCGTATAATCCCTTGCCCGTTCCAGAACTTCTCCGGGCATTCCTTCCATTACATTTAATACAATCGTCTGTTCTTTCATAAGAATCTCCATTCCGCCGCCTTTCCGTCGGCGGCACGATACCTCCCATCTGCGCATCCTGCCAGAAACGTGTCGGTCAAATCAGAAAATACGGCAGAAAGTATTCCAGCTGTTTCTTCCACCAATACCAGTCATGACTGACATCATGCCCCCAATAATCAAACCAGGCGTGAATTCCTTTTTCTTTCATGATGGATTCCAGTTTTCCGGCGCTGGATACCATCTCATCCTCCCACGCTCCCCGGCCCATACATATCACGTTTTTTCTTGCATTATACATGGCTATGTACGGATGATCCAGTCTCATATTTCTCAGATAGTCACAGGGAGAATTGTGATAAACCATGGGATTCATGAAGCCATGGAAAAAATAGGAAGCTTCAAATAATCCGCTCAGGGACAGATTTCCGGAAAAGATATCCGGTCTTCGCAGAAAAAAATTGGTGGAATGATATCCTCCCATGCTGAATCCCATGGCGATAATCCCGGAATTTTTATAAGCGGTCTGGCCTTTCTGGTTGATTTTGATGATCTGCGGAACCAATTCCTCCGTCACATACTGAAACCACTTTTCATGCAGATCGATTCGCTTTGCCGGATCTCCGTCTTCTTTTGACCATGTCTCCGCGTCAATACTGTCCACTGTGAACAACTGCATCTTTCCCTCGTCCAGATAGCTTCTGCACGGTTCCAGCATTCCAAAATTCTCAAAATCGTAAAATCGTCCATTCTGACAGGGGAAAAATAAAACCGGCTGTCCGCCCTGTCCATACACTTTAAATTCCATATCCCGCATCAGCCTGTAACTGTATTCCTTTTTATACTGTATATCCATACAAACCTCCCATTCTAAAACCCCAATGGGTGTTCTGACTCGGTTTAAGAATATACCAATATCCATATAAAGTCAAGGAGGTTTCAAATTCCGTTCCCGTCTTTTGAAACCTCCCTGTCTTCAGGCCATATCTTCTTTTGTCAAAAATTTTCCCGCTCTCCAGATCCGCTCCAAATCGTAAAAGTCGCGGTACTCTTTATGAAAAACATGAATAATCACATCGCCGTAATCCAAAAGAATCCAGTTTGCCGTCTGATACCCTTCCACCGCGTTGCATACAAATCCGGCTTTTCCCAGCTCTTCCTGTACATTGTCTGCCATGGCCTGTACCTGATTTACACTGTCTCCGTCCGCGATCATAAAATAGTCTGCGATGACGGATATTCCCTGGATATCGATGATTTCGATATTCTTTCCCTTTTTGTCTTCCAGCGCATCATAGGCCAGCTTCACCATTTTCTGTGACTGATTCGACTGATTCATTTCCTTTCTCCTTTTTCCATTCTTTTTCATAAAACTCATAGGCACGAAGTGTCATCTCGTCAATCGCTTCTTCCCTGGTCTTCAGATAGTTCAATGTGGACTTTAAAATCACACAGGTCGCCTGGTCCAGATCTTCAAACGCCAACCGGCGGATCATGTCCAGGTTCGGCGCTTTATTCCGCCTTGGCTCAATATAATCTGCCACAAAAATAATCTTTTCCAACCGCGTCATGGCGGGTTTCCCAGTGGTATGATTCAATATGGCATCGATGATATCCATATCGGTGACGCCGTACTTATTCATGGCAAGAAAAGCCCCCAGTTTTGCATGAACCAGAGATGGATTTCTCCTCTCCACTTCTGTTATGCTGATATTGTATTTTTCACACTTGGCCAATTTCACATCGTCCGGATAGCATTTCGCGCAGTCATGCAAAAGCCCGGCCATCTCCGCCTTGTACAAATCCTCTCCATACTTCATGGCCAGACACATGGCCGTATACGCCACACCCAGGGTATGTTCGTAACGGAACGGGTCCAACTTCTTTTTCAGACACTTCCGAATGGTTGTCACATTCCCCTTCATTACCATAACAATCAGGCTCCTTCTCTCCATCTTCCCTGCGGCTTGGGCCAGCGCTGCTGCGTTTCGCCCGCCAGCCCGCCTTCACCGCCGAAACTCTATGGACAACAGTATAATTTCTTTTCTTTTATATATTCCCACACCGGCCGCGGCAGATACGCCTCTGCCGATACGCCGTCCCGGATATACGCCCGGATCTGACTGGAAGACACCGGCATGATCGGACCCTTCAGCAGATAAATGGATGCGCCGTACTTGTTCTCCAGCATTTCCTTTGCATTGGAAAACTCTTCCGCCGTCTGCGTCTGGCGCATGGCGGCCAGTATGACCGCATTCTGAAATATGATCTCCGGATGATACCATCCATCCATCTGCTCCAGAGAATCCGCTCCGACGATATAGTAATACTCCGTCTCCGGATTCTCTGCCCGAAGCTGCGTCAATGTTTCCGCCGTATACGTTGTCCTATGCCGCCTCAATTCCATATCGGAACAGGAAAAATAGGGCGTCGCGGCCACTGCCGCCTCCACCATATAGTTCCGGTCCCCGGCATCTGCGATCTTTTTTCCTGCTTTATGGGGAGGAATCCCTGTGGGCATGAAGACTACCTCATCCAGAGAAAACTGACGGTACGCTTCTTCCCCCAACGCCAAATGTCCGTTATGAATCGGATCAAAGGTTCCCCCCATGATTCCAATCTTACGTTTCATAGTAAGATCTCCTTATTTCCATGGGACCATTCCTGTCCCCGTAGTCCGCAAGATACAGTTCTTATCTCACGGCAAAACGATTTTTCTTTTTTCTTTATTGGACGCCGGACGATACAGCACAATCTTTTTCCCAATCACCTGTACCACCTGGGAATGGGTCCGTTCTGCCAGCATATCCGCCAGCGTATGACCGTCGTCCATACAATTTTTTAATACACTAATCTTAATCAATTCCCTTTTTTCCAGGGCCTCATCCACTGCCTCCGTCAGTTCCGGCGTCAAACTGGATTTTCCGATCTGAAAGATCGGATCCATGGTCATGGCCAGTCCTTTCAGGTATGCTCTCTGCTTACTTGTCATGTCTCCTCACATTCTGCTGCCCGGGCAGCCTCCAAACCAGGCAAGACCATCTACTTATAATAATCAAACTGATGGCCGTACATCTGTACCGTATCGCCTTCTTCAATACCGGCTTTCTCCAAATCATCCAGAATCCCGCTGTCTTTTAGGAACTTCTGGAAAAATGCAAATCCCTTCTCAGAATCCAAATTGGTATAACCAAGCAATTTTTCGATTCTGGGGCCTTCCACCACAAAGTGATGATCTTCTGTCTTTTCTACAGTGTACGGCAGATTTGCAGTGCTGTCAACTTCCATGACGAATTCCGGCTCAAAGATAACCGGCTTGGGATCCAGCGTATTCAAAAGACTGCGCACATGGTATAAAAGCTCCTTTACGCCCTTTCCCGTGACTGCCGAGATGGGAAATACGGATATGCCCTTCGGCTCAAATTCCTTTTTCAGGCGTTCCAAAGGATTTTCTCCCTCCTGGTCTTCATAGATCACATCGATTTTATTGGCGGCGATAACCTGGGGAAGTTCCAGCAGTTTCGGATTATAGGCGCGCAGCTCTTCATTGATTGCATGGATATCCTCCACGGGATCTCTTCCCTCTGTGGAAGCCGCATCCACCACATGAATCAGAACCTTCGTCCTCTCCACATGCTTCAAAAACTCGTGGCCCAGTCCGATTCCCTCCGAAGCGCCTTCAATCAGTCCCGGAATATCGGCCATCACAAAACCGTCGGCGCCTTCCAGATCCACCACGCCCAGGACCGGATTCAGCGTTGTAAAATGATAATTGGCTATCTTTGGCCTTGCATTGCTGGCTCTGGACAATAGGGTGGATTTTCCCACATTCGGAAAGCCTACCAAACCGACATCCGCGATTACCTTCAGTTCCAGGCGCACCCAAAGCTCCTGAGCCGGTTTTCCCGGTCTTGCAAACTTCGGCACCTGCATGGTTGCTGTGGCAAAATGCATATTTCCAAGACCGCCTTTTCCGCCTTTTAAGATTACCTGGCGTCTGTTATCACCTGACATATCGGCGATGACTTTTCCTGTCTCATCGTCACGGATTACGGTTCCCTCCGGAACTTTCAAAACCAAATCTTTTCCATTGGCGCCGTGGCACCGCTTCTTTCCGCCCTCTTCTCCGGGGGTGGCTATGAATTTTCTGTTGTGGCGGTAGTCATTCAGCGTATTCAGGCCTTCATCGACTTCAAAAATAATATCTCCGCCGTCTCCGCCGTCTCCGCCGTCCGGACCGCCGTTGGGCACGTACAATTCGCGCCGGAAACTGACATGGCCGTCTCCGCCTTTACCGGATTTAATAAATATTCTTGCACTATCGGCAAACATGGGGGTCACACTCCTCCTTATTGACTCAAACCATTGGCTGAACTACTGCAAAAAGAAGGCTGTCTGTCCGATATCAATCGGACAGGCAGCCCCATTCCAAATACCTCGTTGCTAACCGCGAAGTATCCGATTACTCAGCTACTGGATAGATAGAAACCTGCTTCTTATCTCTACCCTTTCTTTCAAAGCGAACAACACCGTCTGTCAGAGCGAATAATGTGTCATCACCGCCGCGTCCAACATTTACACCTGGGTGAATCTTTGTTCCGCGCTGTCTGTACAGGATGTTGCCAGCCTTAACAAACTGACCGTCTGCTCTCTTTGCGCCCAATCTCTTGGATTCGGAATCTCTACCGTTCTTTGTAGAACCAACTCCCTTTTTATGAGCGAACAACTGAAGATTCATCTTAAACATGAATTACACCTCCTCAAATCGGATCCTAATGTATTGGCTGCCATAGGATTCTTCGATGGATTCTAGACCCAGAACCATGGAATCCAACAGCAATTTTGTCTTTTCACTGACAGAGTCCTGAAACCGGACCGCAAGCGCGCCATCTTCTTCGTTTACCTCTGCCTGAAACGGATCATCGGTAAATGTCTCAATGGAGTTCACCGCATTCTGTGCCAGCACAGAAACCGCAGCACAGATGATATCCTGCCCGGATTCTGCATATCCGGCATGGCCATCTATCCGGATTTCTTTATACTCTCCCAAACTGTCTTTTATAATGACTGCTTGAATCATGGATTAAGCATTGATCTTTTCGATCTTAACCTGTGTATAAGCCTGTCTGTGACCATTCTTCTTATGATATCCTGTCTTTGGCTTATACTTGTAAACAATAACCTTCTTAGCACGGCCGTCGCCCATAACTGTTGCGGATACAGTAGCACCCTTAACAACCGGGTCTCCCACTACTAATTCGCCGTTATTAACAGCTAATACCTGATCGAAGGTATAGGTTGCTCCTTCTTCTACACCAAGCTTTTCAACTCTAATGATATCGCCTTCGGCTACTTTGTACTGTTTACCACCTGTTGCAATAATTGCGTACATATGGCACCTCCTATTATCATTACTCGCCAACTTCGGTGCCCGCATATGCGGAACTTACAAACCTCATTGAGCGGCATACTTCTGTATCATAGCATAACAGGAAATACTTGTCAACAACTTTCCGAAACAAATCGGGTTGTTTTAGGGCAACCTTTCATGAACCTTCTCCCCGATTACCTCCCTGATTTCTCCTTAATCACACCTTCCCGGTACGCATTGACCAGTTCCTTCAGATCATCGATTTGTTCCTTCAGCTGCACGCCGATATCCGTATCCACCACCTTCATCCTCTCCGGCAGGCGTTCTGTCACATGGACCTCCGGCGCATAGCTGGTGGGATTTCCTTCCATTTTCATATAATTGCGGTGCTCTGCCAAGGCCAGGCAGTGGGAATTGAAAATCAGCGTATATCCGGCGATTCCGGTCTTGGACTGGTATGCCTTGGAAATCCCTCCGTCGATGACGTATAGTTTGCCGCCGGCTTTCACCGGCTTTTCCCCGTCTTTGATCTTGACCGGTACATGTCCGTTTATGATATGGGATGTCTCCGGATCCAGGCCAAATTCATGGAAAATTTTATCGCAGATCTCTTCCTGCTCACTGAGCTTATAATACGGATTCATGCTCTCTTTCTGCATGACCTTATCCGCCACAAAATAATGTTCAAACGCGGAAAGTTTGCTCTTGCCGAATACCGGTGATTTGGCCCCGCACCACAGATACCACATGAAATCCACAGCCTTCTGTTTTCCCTCGGCATCTTCCGGAAGCAGGTAGGCATTCTGCACCTGGGTATTCAGATAATCCAGCAGGGCTTTTCCTTTGTATCCTTTTCCGTCGGCCGATACATACGTTTCAAATTCGCCTTCTTTTGTCATGGGAATACACCCGTGGAACAAAAGATTAGAGTTGGCACATTTATACATGCTCCCATTCGTATACAGGAAGCGAATATGTCTGTGAAGCACTTCGCTGTGGCGGAAGGACGCCTCCAGCGCGTTCATCATCTCTTCCTCTTCCCTGGTAAGCCGGAGAGGATTTTTGGGGTCGATGGTTGGGAAGAACGTATCCAGCAGCGGATATTCCTTTCCCCCGTAAAGCAGGCACCCTTTTTCATAATCCACCTTTTCCAGCAGATTTCTGTCATCCATCCCGTATTCCGGATGGCGCTTGATCAGCTGTCCCGCCAGCTTAAACTGAATGATGGCGATGGCCTTATGCATTTTTGCCGCCAATACGCTGTCCACCCGGTCGTATTCATTCTCATCCAGCATCTTGGGATAAAAGTAGGTGCATGGATCATCCTTGTATGCCTGGGAGGCGAAAATAGACAATGCTCTTAGATTAATCCCGTATCCATCCTCCAAAGCGTCAAAATTGTTGTAGCTGATTCCCATCCGGACCACATTGGCCATCAGAGTCCTGTTTCCGCAGGCAGCGCCCATCCAGGAAATATCATGGTTGCCCCACTGTATATCCACATCATGAAATGCCATCAGCTCATTCATAATGATATCGGGACGCGGTCCTCTGTCAAAAATATCACCGATAATATGAAGGCTGTCCACGCTCAGATTCTGAATCAGATGGCAGAGCGCTATGATAAAATTATCTCCCACTCCCATTTCCAGTATGGAGTGGATAATCTCATTGTAATATACTTTTTTATTTCCATCGTGATTGACATGCAGAAGCTCATCCAGAATATATGCATACTCCGGCGGCATCTTTTTTCTCACCTTGGATCGGGTGTATTTGGATCCCACTTCCTTGCAGACCTGAACCAAACGGTAAATCGTCAGCTTTTTCCAGTCGTTGGTATCTTTTCCAAATTCCTGAAGGCATCCCGTCACCTTCTCCGGCTCATAAATCAGATTGGCGAGCATATTTTGCTCCGCCTCCGTAAGGGTGCTGTCAAACAAATCCGCAATCTTCATACGGATAATCCCGGACGCACTCCGAAGCAGATGGACAAATGCCTCGTACTCCCCATGGATATCACTGAAAAAATATTCCGTCCCCTTGGGCAGCTGGCAGATCGCCGTCAGATTCACAATCTCGCTGCTGGCGGCCTGTATCGTCGGATACTCCTTCGCCAACAGTTTCAAATACTTCTCATCTCTCATCTTATTATCATTCCTCCCTGACTCCATTTCCATCCGCTTTCCAAGACCGATCGGGGCAGGACTGGCATCAATCATAAATCGGGCCGAAACTTGAACCCGTCCTGTTTCCCCTCCCGAAACAGCTTCCGAATGGAAAGAGGATGCGGCAAAATGATTACTCTTTTACAGCATCCTCTTTATTATATCACACTTTTAGGCGAAATCCTATGAAAACTGCCGAAAAACTTTCCTTCTTTTTCGATTTAATCATCCACAATTTCCAATTCGTTTTCATCCACTGCTTTCATGTGCTTCTTAGCGAATAAATCATACATAACCGGAACCACAAACAGAGTCATGATGGTGGCATAGGTCAGCCCGCCTATGGTGACAATGGCCACCGGCTGCATCATGCTGGAACCTGTTCCGATCCCAAGGGCCATGGTAAACAAACCGAGGATCGTCGTGATCGCGGTCATCAGAATCGGGCGCATACGCGTCTTTCCGGCCTCGATGATGGCTTCTCTCTTATCCATTCCCTCCAGACGAAGCTGATTGATATAATCCACCAGCACGATTCCATTGTTTACGACGACACCGGCCAGCATGATAAATCCCACCATGGCCACCACACTGACTTCCTGTCCCGTCAAAAACAGTGCCAGAAAGCCTCCTGTAAACGCCAGCGGAATCGTGAACATCACAATAAACGGGGAGCGGAAGGACTGGAATTGGGCCACCATAATGCAGTAAATCAGCACAATGCCCAGGACTCCCATCAATATCAGCTGGTCCAAAGCCTCATTGATCATCTCATTTTCCCCTTCCATGGTCACTGCATATCCCTCCGGAACCTGATAATCGCGCAGCCGTTCTTCCAGATCCCGGCTGACAAGCCCGATGTTATATCCCTCGGCGATCTGCGCCGTCACAGTGAGCACGCGCTTTTGTCCGTCTCTGCTGATCTCTGACAGTGTCTGCGTTTCCTCCACTGTGGCGATATCCGACAGATTTACTTCTTTCTCTGAACCATCGGCAGCATTGACCGTAAACACATAATTTCTGATGTCATCCGGTGTCATCTGCTCCGTTTCATTCATCACAAACGTGCTGTATTCCTCTCCGTCATCGGAAGTGATGGTTGTGGCACTGCCGCTTGGCGCCAGTTTTTCCCTCAATTCCTGATATACCTGGGCGACGGTCAGTCCCTCTTTCATGGCTTTCTCCTTGTCCAGACGGATACAAAGCTCCGGCGTCGGATCGGTGATTCCGTCTGTGACTTCGGCTGTCCCCTCCGTTCCTTCCACAATGGCTGCCACATCCTCTGCGATGGCAGACAGCTGATCAATCTCCTGCCCGGATATCTGTACGGAAATACCGGAACCTCCCAGGGCGCTCATATCCACGGATGAACCATCGGCTGTCACCTCACAGCCTTCCAGATCGGCACATGCTTCTTCGATTTCTTTTTCCGCATCTCTGCTGTTTCCTTTCTCTTCATCCAGAACCACATAGATGCTGACAGCGGAACGATCGCTGTCTCCCATCCCAGTCATAAGACTTTCACTGTCCCCTATGATCGTGCCGACTGTCTCCACATGGTCCACTGACTGAATCCGTTCCATGACCTGATCTGCCATATTCCGAATCTGTGCTTCATCGGCATCTTCATCCGTCATTTCCATGGTGACACGGAGCTGGTTGCTGTCCGCTTCCGGCATAAATGCCGTGCCGCGGCTTAGGGATGCCACGACGCTCACCGCCAGGATCACCACGGAAACCACGATTACCAGCCACCTTCTGTGCAGTGCGCCGCGGATCAGCCTGTCATAGCAGCGAATCAGCCATGGCAGCAGCCTGTGTTTCTTCTCCTTTGTCTTCTTAAGAATACCGGATGCCATCATGGGCACCAGAGTCAGCGCAATCACAAGGCTGGCCATCAGAGAATAGGTAATCGTCAGCGCCATATCCACAAACAGCTGTCTGGTCAGACCTTCCACAAACACTATGGGAAGAAATACGCAGACCGTCGTCAAAGTAGACGAGGTAATCGCTCCGGCCACCTGAGCCGCACCGGATACGGCCGCTTTCATGACTGAGTACCCCTTGTTCCTCAGCCGGTAAATATTTTCAATGACCACAATCGAGTTATCCACCAGCATGCCCACTCCAACAGCCAGACCGGACAGCGAGATAATATTTAAGGTAACTCCGGAAAAATACATCAGCACAATGGCAAAAATGACGCTGATGGGGATGGAGCATGCGATGATGAACGTGGGCTTAATATCCTTTAAGAATAAAAACAGAATCAAAACAGCCAGAATACCGCCCATCAGAAGATTTTCCAAAACAGACCGAATGACAATATGTATGTACTCTCCCTGGTCCATCAGCGCAGTAAAGTGAATATCGGAATCGGTTTCCATGATGGAATCCAATGCTTCATTGACTGCATCCGACACCTCAGAGGTGGAATACGTATTCTGCTTCTGAATGGAGAGAATCAGGCCATCATTTCCATTGATCTTAGCATAGGTTTCTTCTCCATTGTCCGTCACTTCAATGTCAGCCACATCCTGAAGCGCCACCACATCCATCCCCTCTATCTGCGGATCGAATAAAATCAGGTTCTTCAATTCTTCCGGATCTGTGATCGCATCTCCCACCCGCACCAGATACTGGGTATCATCCTGGGTGACATATCCCGCAGGCATATCAAAATTCTGGGCCTGCAGCAGCGTCTGTATCATCTCTTTTGTCACTTTTCCGTCGATGGTGGCAGCCGCCAGGGTTTCCTCCCTGGTCTGGGGAAAATTGGCAATCTGCTCTTCCAGTTCTTCTTCTCCGCTCTTTGCCTGTTCCTGCGCCTCCTCCAGTTTTTTCTCTGCTTCCTCTCTTTGTTTGATGAGCTCCCTCTCTTGCTCATCCGCCATCTCCTGGTTTCCGTCGATCGTCCCCTGGCCCGACGCAATCTGTGCTTTTGCAGCGGCAAGGGCGGCCTTTGCATCCGCCAGCTGCGCTGTGGTGGCTGCTGCCTGAGATTCGAAGCGGGCGAGTTCATCCGAAGCGGCATTGAACGCTGAGCGTTCTCCCTCCACAGTCGCCTTCTCAATCTGGCAGGCAGCCTTCTCCAAGGCCAGTTTCTGTTCCTCAGCACTTACCTCTGCCAATTTTCTCTGGAGATCCGCCAGCTCATCGGCCGTCCCGTCATCGGATGGCTGTACGGGATCCGTCGGATTCACCGGTTCTGTCCCGGAAGGCTGCGTCGGATCAGAAGGATTGGTTTCGGAAGGTTCCGTCGGACTGGAAGGTTCTGTTTCGGAGGGCTCCGTCGGACTCTTAGAAGTTTCCGGCTGTGATGGAGCAGCAGACTCCGGCTGGGTATCCGCAGCTGCTGCCGACTGCGAGGGCTCTGTCGGATTCTCGCTGAGACTGTTCTGATTTCCGCTCTCCTGACCGGATGACTGGCTGGGCGCCATGACCGCATGACTCTCTTTCAGTTCCATCCCGATGGCTCTGGTTCCCTGAGCAGTCAATTCCTCGATCTGCTGTTCCAGAGAGGCCCTTTGGGCTGCCAGCTCCTGCTCCCGTGTCTGAATGTCCGTTTCCTTCTGCGCAACCTCCGCTTCCCTTGCCGCAACGGATTGTTCCTGTTCGCTGACTCTCTGACGCATCTTACTCAGAGACTGGTTCATACTGTTTACCACAGATTCCAGCATCTGTATTTCCATTTCCTTGGAATTTAAATCGCTGCTCGACTGGGAAAGCTGTATCTCCGCTTTCAGCAGCTCCAATTTTCCGCTCAGCACGCCCTGGTCAGTCTCCGTCATCCCCTCAGAAAAAGCATTCATCTGTTCTTCCAGGTTCGCTTTTCCTTCATCCAGCTGTGCTTTGGCGTCCAGCAGTTTCTGCTCTGCTTCATCCAGCTGTGCCTCCACTTCTTCACGGATCTGATCATTGATGTCTTCTATCTTATCTTCCCTGAGGGCCACACTTACTTCTTTTTCCAGTCCGCCGCTCAGCGTCACACTGGCCACGCCGCTGACTCCCTCGATTTTAGGAAGAATCTCTTCGTTCACCTTCCTGGTCAGTTCCTCGCGGCTCATTTCATCACTGTCCACCGCTGTCATCACGATGGGAAGCATATCCGGACTGATCTTGGTAATCATGGGCTTGCCCACCGAATCATTCCAATACGGCGTCAGCATATCCAGCTTTTCCCTGGTATCCACGGTGATGCTGTCCATATTGACATCATCCTCAAACTCCAGAATCACCACCGACTGATCCTGGCTGGATACGGATGTAATATTGGAAATATTCTCCAGGGTTGCCATGGCCTGTTCCACCGGCTTTGTCACCATGGTTTCCACCTCTTCCGGGCTTCCTCCGGTATAACTTGTCATAACAACCAAGTATGGCAGATTGATATCCGGAAGCAGGTCCGTCGTCATTTTCCCCCAGGAAACAAATCCCAGGACAAGCACCATCGCGACAGCCACAATGACTGTATATGGTTTTCTAACGCTGAATTTCCACAAAAGTCATTCCCCCTTACCTGCTCTTCATCTATAGTTCTATCTTACCTTGATTTCATTCCTTCCTGCAAGCGGTTTCGAAAAACTTTATATATTTCGAATTTTTTAAGAATTTACTGCTGTTCTTTGGTCTTTTCCCTCCGTTCTGCCTCCCGCTTTGAAAACACGCATCCACAGTAATTTTGACGGTAAAGTCCATATTCTCTGGACAATTCCGTGGAACGTTTATACCCATTCTTCTTCTTAAAATCAGAATATAGATAGGATACTCCATATTCCTGTTCCAGCTTCGCCCCGATTGCGTTAAGCGTTTCTGACTTTTTCAATGGGCTGATGGTCAGCGTGGTTGTGAAATAATCGAATCCGCCCGCTTTTGCGGCCTGGGCTGCCTCGCGAAGACGCATTTCATAGCAGGCATGGCAGCGCGCCCCTCCTTCCGGCAGCGTCTCCATCCCCCTGGCCATGGCAAAAAAACGTTCCGGATCATATTCTGCGTCTAAGATATGAACCGGATGGGAACATTCCATAGATGCGATCAGACGTTTCTGCTCTTCCAGCCGCTTCACGTACTCCTCCTTCGGGGAAATATTGGGGTTGTAATAAAACACCGTAATGGAAAAATACCGGGAAAGGTATTCCAGCACATAACTGCTGCACGGCGCACAGCAGCTGTGCAGCAAAAGCGAGGGAATACGCTCTTCTTTTTCCAAAGACAGCAGCAGCCGGTCCAGTTCTTTCTGATAATTTATTTTCTGCATATAGCCTCCAATCAATGAAAAATCCCAAAGCTGCATCTGACATCAGACCTTCGCAGAATAAAACATCCGGCGATTCTGATACCGTGTACAGCTTTGGGATATTAACTGTTTGTTATCTCTTTTACAGGAAATCTCTGATTCTCTTGCTTCTCACCGGATTGCGCAGCTTGCGAAGCGCCTTCGCCTCAATCTGACGAATACGCTCCCTCGTGACATTGAATTCTTTGCCCACTTCTTCCAGGGTTCTGGGATGTCCGTCTTCCAGACCAAAGCGAAGCACGATGACCTGACGCTCTCTCTCTTTCAGATCTGCCAAAAGTGTGTCGATATGCTCACGCAGCATCACCGATTCCACATTTCCCTCCGGTGTCACTGCATTGCTGTCTGCCACAAAATCTCCCAGGTTGGAATCATCTTCCTCACCGATGGGCGTTTCCAGGGAAGCTGGCTCTCTGGCAATCTGCATGATCTCCATGACTTTGTCCTCTGACATATCCAGTGCCTTTGCCAATTCTGTCACCGATGGTTCATAGCCCAGATCCAGCGTCAGCTTTCGCTGCATTTTGGACATTTTATTGATGGTCTCCACCATATGTACAGGAACACGGATCGTTCTGGCCTGATCCGCCAGCGCCCTCGTGACAGACTGGCGAATCCACCAAGTCGCATATGTACTCAGTTTGTATCCTTTTGTATAGTCAAACTTCTCAACACCTTTAATCAATCCGAGGTTTCCTTCCTGAACCAGATCCAGGAAGCTCATGCCGCGGCCAGTATATCTTTTCGCAATACTCACCACCAGACGAAGATTGGCCTCAATCAGGCGGTCCTTTGCGGCCATATCCCCTTCGGATTTTCGGATCGCCAGCTTCAGTTCTTCCTCAGCGGATAAAAGAGGTACTGTTCCGATCTCCTTCAGATACATGCGCACCGGGTCTTCTGTTCCGATTCCTTCCAGAAGATCAATGGCGTCCAAATCAATATCCTCTTCTTCCTCCTCGATAAAATCCAGATCCTTCTCTAACAAAAGATCATCATCCGGAAGCAGATCATCATTTAAAACCTGAAGAACATCAATTTTCTTTCCTTCCAGATAACTGTAAACATACTCCCATTCATCCGGAGTCAATGTCTCTCCCGCGAAGAAATCATTGATATCATTCAAGTCTAACGTCCTGTTTTTTGTTTCGCCTATTTTGGCAAGTTTATCCAACCGTTCCGTCAAAATCTCTTTTTCCATTGAGCATTGTCCTTTCTGCATCAGACATCTTTACGTACTGTACAGACGTATTTCCCTGCGGATCTTTATCCATCTCCTGATTCTCCACTTCTCAGGCATCTAAAAATGGGCACACCTATACAGATCTATATTATAGAGCAAATTTTTACTGCTGTAAATACAAAATTTCGTGATTCATGTATTTTCAGCACTCCATCCAATTTTCTTCTTTCTTACAAAAATTTTCCCGCTTTTTCCTACAATAAAATACTGATTGCCTTGTGGCAGATTTCGATTTCCACTTTACTGCAGTTTCCGCCAAATTCTCCGTCCAGCACCCAGTTGACCGGTTCACTGCTTACGATCTCTACTCTGGACGTCTTAAATGTATGGATATATTTGGGATCCGGATTCCTCAGGAAAATGGAAGTCAGAATAGCCGGAAAATCCAGTGGATTTTTGGTATCCCGGACAAGCATCACTTCAAATCTTCCGTCATTCAGTTCCACATTTTTTCCAGGCAGCCCCTTAAAACCGCCGATGCTGGTGGCGTTGGAAATCATTCCAAAAAGGAAGTCATCCTCTATCACTTTGTCCTCATACCGAAAAACCATGTGAGAAGACTTGATATTGTTCATCTGTTTTACTGCTTCCAGCACGTACGCCTGATGGCCAAATACATTCTTCGACTGCTGAGAAGTGATGTAAGGCACCTCCGTAAATGCGCCGAATGCTGCCACATACGTAAAATAGCGATCATTGAATTTACCGATATCACAGTCAAACGCTTTTCCCGAAAGGATTTTTTTCGCACAGCGGATCATATCCTTGGGAAGTCCGATACTGGCTGCAAAATCATTGGTGGATCCCGCCGGAATGTATCCCAGGTATGGCTTGTGATTCAGTTCCATGATACCGGTGACCGTTTCATTCAGGGTGCCGTCCCCGCCGCAGCATACAATTGCATCATACTTGTCTTCTGCCTGCAAAGTCAGCTCTTTTGCATGCATTGGATACTGGGAAGCATACGTCACCACCTCATAACCTCCTTTGTTAAAGGTATCTATGATGCCTGCCAGACTGGTTTTAATCTTTGCTTTCCCGGCATGGGGATTAAAAATAAACAACATTTTTTTCATGAGTATTGCCCTCCCGTCTTACTTTTGGCTGCTGCCGTTTTCCAAGAGCTGAATCCCTCCACGGATGAGTCGATATCATCCAAGCTACAGTGTATCCGCTTTTCACTAGAAAAGGGCTGTGCACCTTCATGCCGCAGCCCTTTTCACCGCTATCTTTATTTTTACCAGAGTTTCCGATAAATTTCAATCACTTCCTGTTTGGTTGGAACTCTCGGATTTGTCGCTGTACAGCTGTCTGCCAGCGCCGCATCGGCCATGTCGCTGACCCGGCTCATATACTCTTCTTCCGTACATTTTCCCATCTGAGAAACCGACAGAGGAATATCCATTTCCTTTAACATAAACTGAACCCAGTTCACAAGGGCGCGCACTGTGGTGATCGTATTGAAATTGGTAAGACCCAAAAGTTTTGCCACATTTTCATAGCGGCGCACCACTGGTTTGTACTCTTTCTGGCTCTTGCTGTGCTTATCAATCTCACTGTTGTATTCAATAATGTATGGCAGCAGGATGGCATTGGCCCGTCCGTGGGGAATATGGAAGTTTGCCCCCAGCTGGTGTGCCATCCCATGGTTCAGCCCCAGAGAGGAAGAATTAAATGCCAGACCGGCCAGGCAGGATGCCACATGCATCTTCTGTCTGGCATGGGTATCATTGTTGTCATAGAAAGAACGGAGCAAAAATGTCCCGCAGATTTCAATGGCTTTTTCTGCCAGCGCCGCTGAGAATTCATTGTATCCTGTGCTGACATAAGCCTCCAGAGCATGGGTGAAAACATCCATTCCGGTATCCGCCGTCACATTGGGCGGTACACTCTTTACCAATTCCACATCCAGAATCGCCTCCGTCGGCAGAAGACTGTCATTCACCAGCGGATATTTGATATGATTTACCGGATCTGAAATGACGGAAAAAGAAGTCACTTCCGACCCTGTACCGCTGGTCGTCGGAATGGCGATCAGCGCGATCTCTCCTATCCGCCCCATCTTGTGTGCAAATTCACGGATGGCTTTGGCCGAATCCAGCGCGGAACCGCCTCCCACGGCGATCACAGCTTCCGGCTGATATTCAATCAATGCTTTAATCCCCACAGCCACTTTATCCACCGGCGGATCCGGTACGACCTCACTGAACACCTGATACTGGATATTTCCCGCCTCCAGACGATAGGTGATCAGTTTAATCATCCCACTCTGCACCACAAACGGGTCCGTGATAATCATCACTTTTCTGTATGGAATATCACACAGATGCTCCAGAGAATTTGGACCGAAATATATTTTTGTCCTGATATCAAAACTTTTCATGTCTACCTCGATTCCAGCAGCCTGCTCCTGAACCTTGCGGCTGCATTACTTATCTTTTCATCACACAGTCAATCCGATGAAGCTGCCGCAGTACTCCGGACTGCTACATCAGATAGATGGGAAGTTCACATGTGATGTTGGATATTACTCCGCTTTCTTTTTCCTCCCCTTCGCCAATGCGCTCCGGCTCCTGCGCATGGTTATCCTGCTTCTTTGGCGCTGCCGTCTTTTTGGCCGCTGTCCTTGGTTTTCTTGCGGCAGATGCCTTCTTTGGCGCGGTTTCCTTCTTTTGTGCTGCTGTCTCCTTCTTTTCCGGTTCTGCTGTCTTTTCCACGTGGACATTTTCCACGGGGATATGTTCCACGCGCGCTTCTGCCTCTCTCTTTTCTTCTGTCTCCTGCGATGCATTCATTCTCTTAATGCTGCTTTTTCCCACTGGCAATTTTTTCTACCTCCTCTGTAAGACTCATGTACTCTCCCGCGCTCCGGCTGCTCTTTTTATAAGCCATCACCGGTTTGCTGTTATCCTGAGACCACTCAATATTGCTGTCCATCCGGATGCAAGTGTCAAATACATGTACATCCCTCAGTTCCTGCAATGTCTCCATGGTCTGTCTGAAATAATTTTTTCGGATATCCACCTTCGTCACCACAATTCCCATGAGGGATAACTGCGGATTTTTCTCACAGGCCTTCCGGTAAAAATCAAACATATTGGCCAATCCGAACAATCCCCATGGACTGGCCTCCACCGGTATCACCAGATAATCGGACGCGGCCAGCAGATTCATGGCCCAGCCTCCCAGGGTGGGCGGTGCATCCATCAGGATATAATCATACTCGCCTGACATTCTCACCCGTTCCAGACATTTCCTGAGTACGAATTCTCTGTCTTCTTTTGGATACAAATCATATTCCAGAGAACTCATGAGAGGAGATGCCGGTATCAGATCCAATCCCTCATATCCGGCGGATACACGGTAATCAGAAAGGTCTTCTTCTTTTTTCACGGCATAATACAGGTT
Organism: Candidatus Fimimorpha excrementavium; assembly: GCA_018710785.1. Classification (GTDB taxonomy): domain Bacteria; phylum Bacillota; class Clostridia; order Lachnospirales; family Lachnospiraceae; genus Fimimorpha; species Fimimorpha excrementavium. Next base: position 47,524 of record DVJD01000045.1, on the reverse strand, counting down.
TTTCTCTCCCTCAGCGATTTCCAGAACCCTCTCTTCAGGCAGAAAAGCCAGAGACAGGTTGGCCTGCATATCCGCATCCAGCATCAGTACCCGTCTTCCTTTTAAAGAAAGCCCGTATCCCACATTGGAACAGGTGGTCGACTTTCCGCTTCCGCCTTTGTTATTCGCAAAACAAATCACCGTTGTCTTGTTTTTCATCGTTCGCATCCCTCCGCAACCGGTTTCAACTTTCCGGATACAGACAGGTGACCCCTGCCCCGGACAGCACCTGCATCCATTTGTCATCCGGCTTTTTATCCGTCACCACCATGGAAATATCCTGCAGCTCCCCAATCTGAATAAACGCGATTTTGTCGAATTTGGAGCTGTCAATGGCCAGAATCTTCTGGAATGCACAGCGCAGCATGGTTTTCTTCAATTCCGCGAAACTCTCACTGGAATCGGAAAACCCCTTTATCATGTCAATTCCTTTACAGGAAACAATAGCCTTATCCACATGGAAGGTTGCCAGCATCTTTTGTGCCTGATGGCCCACAAGCGCCAGCGATCCCTCTTTCATCGTACCACCGGTGGATAATATTTTCCACCCTGCCACATCGGACAGTTCAATCAGAATCTCAATTGAATTGGTAATAACAGTGATGTTTTTTTTGTTTTTTATATTCTTTGCCACAAACACAGCTGTAGAACTGGCATCCAGCATAATCTGGTCTCCATCTTTTATGGTATCCGCGATCAGCTCCGCGATCTTCTGCTTACCGGGAACATTGGTGTTCTTGCGTACCACAAACGGAAGATCCATATTATTGTTTTCATTGATCACTGCTCCGCCGTATGTCTTTATGGCATATCCATCTTTTTCCAACTTTTCCAAGTCTCTTCTGATGGTCTCTTCCGAGACCTCATACGCCTGGCTCAATTCACTCACTACAACCTTTTTGTCTTCCTGTAATTTTTCTAATATCAGATTTCTTCTTTCTATTGCAAGCATCAAGCCAGCCTCCTAATCAAGATACACAGTTAGCCGAAGCGTCATGTATTTTTCTCACATGACATCTTCGGCTCTGTCAACCGGTCTGGAAACCGATCTTATAATATATGATCCCGAATGCGCTTGTCCGGTCTCGGAATAACAGAAGAATCCAAATACATTCCCTTTGGTCCGACGGATGATTTTGCACGGTCAATGGCTGCTTCCACTGCCGCCACATCCCCTGTCAGGAACATATAGGACTTTCCGCACATACCTCTGGCCAAACGCAGTTCAATCAGATTTACCTCAGCAGTCTTTGCTGCCTCATCGGCTGCAACAATAATCGCTGCAGCATCGTATGTTTCCAATACGCCGAGTGCATTTACTTCCTCAATCTGCGCAGCTCCATAGATGGCCGGGAAGATTGATTCATGCGGATTACCCAGAACAAAGCTGTCAATCAGCTGATCCGGATAGGTAATCTTCGCATTTTCCACAGCGGCATTTACGGCACTCAAATCTCCGGTAATAATCACAATGTATTTTCCCGGACATACGGTCTGTGCCTCAATAATATCCACCTCAGATGTTTTAACCATGGAGTCCGCAGCTAAAATTCCGGTAGATACTGTTTTATATTCCACCATTCCAATCGCTTTACTCATACGGCACGTCCTTTCTAGTTATTATCAATCATAACGTAATTCTCATTGGCCTCAATGACTCTTCCGTCAATCGAAGCATGAATTGCTACACTCAGTCCATTTGCCGGATTCGCGATCACCTGACCGCGCGTCACAACATCGCCTGTCTTGACAGCCAACTGTGCGGGAGCTCCGATATGCTGGCGAAGCATAATCTTCACACGCTTCATCGGAACCACTTCATCCTGCAGTGGAGCATCTACATTATATTTGGTTAATCCTAGTCTGGACATTAACCGTTCCATTGGAATCTTACGCATCTCTCTGCTGGGTTTGACAGGTTCCGGAACGATGTCCTTCGGAACCGGCACGCCTGCCGCCCTCAGTCCCATCTTATATTCTGCCATGAGACTTCTCGGTGACAAGCCCTGCATACAGGAGTACATTTCGCACAGCCCGCAGGAACTGCAGAAAAATGTGTTAATGAATATATTCGGATTCTGTACATCCTTACATGTAGCAGCCCTCATAAACAGACTTGGGTTAATCGGATGTCCCAGAGCATGTCTTGGACAGAGGTCTGTACACATTTCACACTGACAGCAGCTGGCTGCCGCCCTTGCCATATTAATCTTTGCTTTCTGGTTCTTTCTCTGGATAATCAGATGATCCTCCGGAAGAACCAGGATGGCATTGCTTGTCTTTGTAATGACAGCCTGCCCGCTGACAATATTACCCATCATCGGTCCGCCCATGAAGTAAACCGGATTCGGGATTTTTGCGCCACCTGCCAATGCAACGACTTCTTCCACCGTCACACCGATCGGCACACGAACTGTAACAGGGTGATTGACCTCAGCAACCACAGATACCAGTTTATCCACCACCGGTGTCTGCTGATTCATAGCCCGATACAGATTATAAATCGTTTCTACATTAAATACCGCAACGCCGCTTTCAATCGGAAGTCCGCCTGGTCTTACGACCTTTTTCGTAACTTCGTATATTAATACGACTTCATCTCCTGCCGGATATACTTCATCCAACAGTCCAAGACGCATGTTATCAAAAGAACCGATATGGGCCTCCAAAGCCTCAATGGTCTTTTTGTATGCCTTCTTGATGCCAATGATCACTTCTTTGGCACCAACGGCCTCTCCCACCTTATGGAATGTATCCATAATCTCAAATGCATACTTTTCTAACAACTGTCTATGTAATCGTAATAACGGCTCGCATTCCGCGCAGTTAAGGATAATGGTATCTGCACGCTGATCCAGCTTGGCATAGGTCGGGAAACCGGCGCCGCCGGCGCCAACCACACCGTTTTGCTGTAATATACTGCTCAATTCTTTTATATCCATAATGCTACTCCAGTCCTGTTCCGTCATCAATTATTCCAACAATCGCTGCATCCACAGGAGCGTTTTCCATATCGCATCCGATACGGGCAGCGCTTCCCTGGGCCACCAGCACAAATTCTCCAATGCCTGCACCAATTTGATCAATCGCTACAATTCGGTTATCCGGATTCAGGCTCTGGATCGGCTCTACAATCATAAATTTGCTTCCTACCAAATTATCCAGTTTTCTTGTAGAAACCACGCTTCCAACCACTTTGCCAATTATCATGATTTTCCCCTCCGCCAAATCTTTTTGTTGATCAAATTTTCCTGACGCCTCGTCATCTGCCTATCGGTCCAGACAGTCACTGTGGCATAATCATAACCGTCTGACCGGTTGCAATCTTTGCCGCATTGGCCTCATCTGTATCAATATGCATTTCCAGTGTATAGCTGTCATTTACGCGAATCAGAACTTCATTAAAGATGGTTCCTCGTTCATTGTCTGCTTTCACGGATACGATATCTCCGTCATGCACACCAGCTGCCGCTGCATCCGCCGGGGACATATGAATATGTCTCTTGGCGATGATGCATCCCTCTTCCAGGTAAAGGACACCCTTGGGGCCCACCACCGCAATCGGTGCGGAACCAGCCAGATTGCCGGACTCGCGAACCGGTGCCTTAATTCCCAATTTGATCGCATCGGTAGCGGAAATCTCCACCTGGGACTGCTTGCGCACCGGTCCCAGCACACGGACATTCTCAATCGCACGCAGCTTCAGCCCGACGATTGTCACACATTCGTTGGATGCAAACTGACCACCCATAAGATCCTTTTTCTTTGTCAGCTGATAGCCTTTTCCAAACAGCACTTCCACATGTTCCTGCGTCAGGTGAATGTGTCTTGCGGATACACCGATCGGTACTACAAATCCATGGGCAGAATGCTTTCTTTCTTCCAGCGCTTCCACCACTAATCTTGTAATTTCTTCAATATTATTCAAAGGATACACCTACTTTTCCTCTATCATTTCACCTGTGCCTGACGCCTCAGGGCGGAGACAGAAATTTCCGCCTCCGTCCGATTCGTCCTTATGCTCTGCGCCTATTATTTAATCTGCGGCAGAATCTTTTCCACATCATTGTGCGGTCTTGGGATTACATGTGTAGCTACCAGTTCGCCCAGTCTGGATGCGCTTTCCGAACCAGCTTCTACAGAAGCCTTAACGGCACCTACATCGCCGCGAACCATTACAGTTACAAGACCGGAACCGATCTTTTCTGTACCTACCAATGCAACATTGGCTGCCTTTAACATAGCATCTGCTGCTTCAATTGATGCAACCAGTCCTCTTGTTTCCACCATTCCTAATGCTTCCTGTGCCATTGTATGATCCTCCTATATATACATATTTCATTTGCAAACCTGCACGTTATCAGATACGCCCCTGTTTTCTCAGACGGTCACGGCTCATTTCCACCATTTTCACCGTCTCCTCATGGGGGCTCGCTATTACCAGATGGGCCACCGGCTTAATTTTACCACGGGCAACTGCTGTTTCGACAGCTTGTGTCACCGCCGAAACATCCCCCTGGATAATTACTGTCACCAGTCTGCCGCCCAACTTCCGTTCCCATGTCACGAACTCCACATCGGCGGTCTTCAGCATCAGATCCAACGCGTCGATGGTCCCTGTCACACCGGAAATTTCCACAAAACCGTATGCTTTACCCATATCTGTTTCCTTCCGCTGCTATTTTTTCAGAAACGAATTATTTGATTACCGGAAGAATCTTCTCTACATCATTGTGTGGTCTTGGAATCACGTGTACAGCTACCAGCTCGCCCAGTCTGGATGCTGCGCTGCTGCCTGCTTCTGTGGCTGCCTTTACAGCGCCTACATCGCCGCGAACCATTACTGTCACAAGACCGGAACCGATCTTTTCTGTGCCTACCAGTGTCACCTCAGCTGCCTTAACCATTGCATCTGCTGCCTCGATTGCTGCTGTAAGGCCTCTTGTTTCTACCATTCCTAAAGACTGCATTGTCATTGTTCTTTCCTCCTGTATTGGCGTCCTGCCATCCTTCTATTTATGTATGACGGATCAACTGTTTCGTCTTCATTTATCCTATCATATTTTTTAATCTTTATCAAATGCTTTCAAATGAAGCATCTTCTCTGTATCCGGCTCCGGTCTGGCAATGACATATTGGGTCACCACACCAGAAACCCGATTCGCCGCTTCTGCACCAGCTTCCACAGCAGCTCTCACATCTTCCACACTGCCGCGAAACTTTACCATCACGATCAACGGTACTGGAAGAGAGTCTGCATTGGCCGGCTTGTTTTTATCAAAGGGCTCCATCACAACATTGGCTGCCTTGCATCCTGCATCACCGGCTGCAAACGCTGCGACCAACCCGAACACTTCCAACATTCCTACTGCCTGAGCCATAGAACTTCTCCTTTACTCCCGTACGTTATTCGTTGATGATGGCAATCTTCAGACCTTCCATCCTCAGATTCGTCTGATGCGCCTCATTGATCTGATCCAGCGGGAACCTGTGTGTAATCAGCTCGTCCATCGGAAGGCCGATTCCCTTGGCTCTCTTAAGGAAATCAAATGTCGTCGCGTAGTCTCTCAGTGTATATACCCAGGAACCTACTGTTGTGATTTCCTTGGAGCAGATGTCGAAGTGAGGATTAATCGTGGCATCTCCGCCATTGATGAAAAAGCCCAATTCACAGAGACCGCCGCCGTTGCGGATAAATTTGTAGATATTGGAGTGAGCCACCGGAGATCCGGTACACTGGAACGCGAAGTCAGCCAGATGGCCGCCGAACGCCTCCTTAACAGCGCCGACCAGGTTTTCGATACCCTTGTAATCCTTGAAATTGACCGTATTTCCTGCACCCATTCTCTTGGCGAATTCCAATCTCTTCTCTTCTCCGTCTATCGCCACGATGTTTTCCACACCCATTGTGCGCAGAACAGCGATACAAATTAGACCGATCGGGCCGCATCCCTGTACAGCCACACGGCTGTTGAATCTTAAGATTCCTGTTGTCTTTGCTCTCTCCACAGCGTGAACCAGTACTGCACAAGGCTCAATCAGAATTCTGGAGTTCAAATCCAGATCGCTTACGTTAAATACGGTGGATCCGCCGCGGATCAGAAGGTAATCGGAAAACCATCCATTGAAATGAATGTCATCATCCGGGAGCAGACCGTATACATCAGCTCCGCCCACATTCTGCTTATTCAGGTCAAACATGGTGATTTCCGGATCATCCTTGAAAATCATACAGGTAACAACCTTATCTCCCAGGTGAAGATCCTTGCCTGCGCTGTCCTTCTTCACGTTCTTGCCCATCTTTACGATCTCGCCGGTACCTTCATGTCCCAGAACAACCGGAATCAGACCGAATGGATCTCTCTTGAATTCATGGGCATCGGTACCGCAGATACCGCATCCTTCTACTTTCACGAGAATATCATCATCCCCTACTTCCGGGATCGGATATTCTTTGATGTCATAGTGCTCTAGAGATGTCAGCATCGCCACTCTCGCTGTCTTCGGAATCGCTGCGGCGGAGGCTGCCGGAGCCTTTGGAGCCGCTTTTTCTGCCTGTCCGCTCATTCCGGCCAACACCTGTTTTACAATCTCTTCAATATTTAAATTCGTATCCATGATATGCCATCCTCCTAATTAACGAATGCATAAGCTGTCGGCCATAACACAGCGTCTCTTCTTTGTAAATGTTCTGGCGCTTGTCAGGCCTTCCCCGGTACGGCTTGCAATGGTAAAGGTACAGAAGCCCTCTCCGCCAAAGCCCAGTGCCGCATAGGACGGCGCATTTTTAACCAAAATCGCTGTGTCGATCGCTTTCGCATAACGTGTGATATTATCTATATTTTTTGAATGAATATGGGCGGAATGTCTGTTTCCGTGTTCCAGCCATACTGCCTGTTCCAGCGCATCATCAAAATCCTTCGCTCTCACAATACCCAGAATCGGCATCATAAGTTCTTTGGAAATCAGCGGATTTTCTTTTTCTCCCTCAAAGATGATGCAGCGAATATTATCCGGAACCGTCACGCCGATCATACCGAGAAGCGTCTTGGCATCACGGCCGACACAGTCACGGTTCAGCGCGCCCTTTGGTGTCAGAACTGTGGCGATCAGCTTGTCCTGTTCTTCTTTGGAAGCCAGGTAGCATCCCTGTTCCTTAACCATGTAGTCCATCAATTCATCCACAACGGAGGAAACAGCAACCACTTCCTTTTCCGCGATGCACGGCAGGTTATTGTCAAAAGTACATCCGTTTACAATATCCTGAGCCGCTTTTCTGATATCAGCAGTCTCATCCACCAATGCCGGAGGATTTCCAGCTCCTGCTCCGATTCCTCTTCTTCCGGAAGAAAGAACCGCGGTCACCACACCCGGACCGCCTGTGGCAGCAATCAGCTGAATATCCTTATGGCTCATCATAATGTCACTGGACTCCATCGTCGGATGTTTCAGGGAGCAAGCCACATTTTCCGGTCCGCCCGCTTCCAGAGAAGCCTCATTAATCAGATTCACTGCAAAATTAGAAGTTTTGATTGCTCTCGGGTGAGCATTGAACACAACCGTATTTCCTGCTGCAATCATCCCGATCGCATTACACAGAATGGTTTCACTCGGATTGGTGGTCGGTGTAATCGCTCCAATCACACCAAACGGTCCCATTTCAATCAATGTCAGGCCTCTGTCTCCGGACCAGGCCTCTGTTACGATATCTTCCGTACCCGGTGTCTTTTCAGCCAGGAGCTGGTGCTTCAGAATCTTATGCGGGACATTCCCCATACCCGTTTCTTCCACAGCCATACGAGCCAGCATCTCCGCATTTTCCTTTGTTTTTCTGCGGATATTGGTAATAATCTGTTCTCTCTGATCCATAGACATATTGCGGATGACCTTCTGGGCTTCCTTCGCTGCGGCAATGGCCTCGTTCATATTATCGAAAATCCCCAGCTGTTTTCCAGTCGGTTCATCCTTTTGAAGCTGCATCTTAGCCATGACTTCTTTTACAATGTCCTGAACCATCTGTTCATTTACTGCCATGAATCTACCTGCTTTCTTTTCCGTTTTCCAATCTTTATTTATTCAAAGCTTCCATAACTTTCTTTGTGATAGCAGCTACCAGTTCTGCATCAGAAGCATTTGCTGTACTGCTCTTGCAGGTTCCGTCACAAGCATGGCAACCCTTCTTGCCTTCCTTGGCTGCTACACATACATTTGCCGGATGCTTTCCGGGAAGGCCGAATTTACGGCGAATCTCATACAAATCTTCAACCTGCTCCGGTGTGAATTCCTTTGGTCCGCCCAGCATCTTGGACTGATACAGCAGCTGTGCGTAGAATTCTGTAGATTCCATCTTATGGTATGCATTCAGCAGAGAATCAGAGAATGTCAGTGCTCCGTGGTTAGCCAGCAGAACAGAATCAAAATATGGCAGATACTCTTCGATAGAATCCGGAATCTCATTTGTGGAAGGTCTTCCGTATTTTGCCAGCGGAACACATCCCAGAGCGATAACTGCTTCCGGCATAATCGGCTGTGTCAGCGGAATACCAGCGATGGCGAAGGATGTTGCATACAGAGGATGTGCATGTACCACCGCATTGACATCTGGTCTCTTCTGATATACTCTCATATGCATTTTAATCTCAGAAGAAGGCTTGAAGCCAGCATTTGCCTGAATCACATTTCCGTCACGGTCAACTTTACAGATAAATTCCGGTGTCATAAAGCCCTTGGACACACCTGTCGGTGTACATAAAAACTCATTGTCATTCAGTTTTACAGAAATATTACCGTCGTTTGCCGCAACCATGCCTCTCTGCCAGATTCTCTTACCAATGTCACAAATCTCTTTTTTGATTTCGTACTCGTTAACCATTTTTCCTCCAATCTTCCCTATGCGACAGGGCTCATCCGACATGTTATCATGCACCACAGCTGTCGGATGTTACTCTATTTTTTTGATTTTGGTACCATGTCTGCATTATAATACAACCCACATAACAAGTCAATACTCTTTGTTGTTTTATGCACAACTCATTTTCTTTTTTCGGTATTTTATGTGGTTTTTTGTTGTTTTTTTATGCATTTCATGACCAACCTGTGGTTTTATCACTTTTTTAAGATATTTTTTCTTTTTCCCACGGCATGACGTCGCCGTCCTCCCTCAGATATTCCAAAATATCCGATACGCCTTCCCCGTTTTTGGAGTTAACGCGGAAAATCTTTTGACATCCGGAGAGGCGAAGCCACCTCTCCGCCTGTGCCGCATCAGCCTTCGGATGATCCACCTTGGTAATAATTCCGATCACCTCACGATTAGCCATACATGTGACACAGGGCGGAAACAAGGAATATGGCTCTGTCGCCGCTATCAGCAGCCCCACAATATCCGCCTCATATGTATAAAGCGCCAGAGCGGCTCCCAGAGATTTCGTCTCTGCGTATTCCCCCGGTGTATCAATGATAACATCGAAGTAATTGACATACTGCGTTTTATGATAGGAGATCTTTTCTCCTTTAAGAGCCTGCGTCAGCGTCGTTTTTCCGCTTTCGCTGCGGCCGATTAATACTATTTTTTTCATAAACATCCGCCTGATCTCCTGCATCAATGCAGGGCTTGATTACGTTCTTGTAATCTGGCAAACCGTGAAGTGAAGCGTATCACTGACATAATTCATCAGCGCATGCATGGCCGCCTCCACCTCTGAAACGCTGCCTGTAATGATCAGCGTTCCACTGAACCGGTCCACAAATCCCAACTCCACTCCCGCCGACTTTGTTGCAAGATCAGCGGCTATAATCGCCGTCTCGGCCGGACTCATGGTGACAATTCCTATAGCCGATTTAGAATAATCAATATCCGGATTCAGCCCCAGTTTCTGATAAAGTACTTCATCCGGTGCCGCAATGATATGTGCCAGTGTAACCTGCCGCCCCGGAACCAGTTCCTGCACAATACGCAGCTTATCATCCTGTCCTTCCAGCATATTTTTGATATCCATTGTCTTCCCCATTTCCATGTTGTCAGCCGCCGATCTGGCACTCCAGTCCGGAAGCTTTTACTGCAGTATCCAGAAGCATTTCCACATACTCCTGTTCCATGGGAACAATGTCCCGCATGGTATACTCTCTTCCCAGACGGTCGTATTTATCCTGGCCCAGCCGATGGTATGGAAGCAAGTGCAGCCTGCGCACCCCCGGAAGGGTGGCGGCAAAGGATGCAATAGCCTTAATCTCTTCCGGCGTCGCATTGAATGTCGGAATCACAGGTACACGGATGATTAGTTCCGTCTGTCCGGATTCCGCCACCTTTCTTGCATTTTCCATAATCAGCTGATTGGACTGGCCTGTAAACTTTTTATGTTTTTCGGTATTTACATGTTTGATATCCATCAGATAGGTATCCAAATACGGAAGGATACGTTCAATCACTTCGTATTTGGCACAGGCTGTGCTCTCCAACGCCGTATTGATCCCCATTTCTTTGCTGGTTTTCAAAAGCGCCCTTGCAAAATCCGGCTGACATAAGCTTTCGCCTCCTGACAGCGTCAGACCGCCGCCGCTCCTTTTATAATACGGCCTGTCCTTTTCCACAACCTCCATCACTTCTCCCACCGTGACATCTCTTCCCATCACCTTGGGTTTTCCCTCCACCATCATGGTTTCAATGTCGAAGCGCTGTGATTCGGGATTGCAGCACCAGCGGCAGCGAAGAATACATCCCTTTAAAAACACAATGGTACGGATCCCCCGGCCGTCATGGACCGAATACCTCTGGATATCAAAAATTCTGCCTTTAATGTCTCTATCGCTCAATTTTTGACCTCCGGTTTATAATCCCTGCTCTGTACGTCTGATAATATCATCCTGAAGAGATTTGGACAGGGTTGTAAAAAGAGCACTGTATCCGGCCACGCGGACCACAAGGTGCTTGTAATTTTCCGGATGTTTCTGCGCATCCAGAAGCGTCTCGCGGCTCACAACATTGAACTGCATATGCATTCCCTTCTGATCGAAGAACGCACGGATCAGAGAGGTGAAATTTTCCAGCCCGCTTGTACCGCTCAGCGCAGACGGATGGAACTTCTGATTAAACAGCGTACCATTGGAAGCGATCAGGTGGTCCAGTTTTGCCACCGAGTTGGCTGCCGCTGTCGGTCCCAGCGTATCCTTGCCGGCCGACGGTGAAACGCCGTCTGCCACAGGCATATGAGACAGCCGTCCATCCGGAGTCGCCCCCGTCTGTCCGCCCAAAGGCACATTGGCAGATACCGGATAAAGACCCGCCTGGTACATGCCGCCTCTCGGATTTCTGTACTGTTCCATCGGGCGTGTATACGTATAGGCCACATCCCTTGCAAACATATCCACTTCCGGATCGTCATTTCCAAACTTCGGTGCCTCATCAATCAGTTCTTTGATCTGTGCATACCGTGCTTTCTTGGCATCAGACGGCTGACTTCCGACGATGGATGCGACGATCTGTGCAATCTCGTCTTCTCCCACAGTTCTTCCTGCCTCAGCCAGTTCCTTCGCCACATTGGCTGCCACTGTCGCAATCACAGCCGGATCTGCGCCGACTCCGTCTTCCTGGCCATAATTATGCGCCAGAGCTTCTTTTAATTCTGCCAGTGTAAACTTCTTCTCTTCGAATACCAGTTTTTTGATGGCGTACAGTCCGTCTGCCATATTGGCGATACCAAATCCCTGCGGTCCGGTAAAGTTATAAATACATCCGCCTTCCTGCGCCGTCTTTCCTCTTCCGATACAGTCTTCCAGCATACAGGACAAAAACGGAAGCGGGCAGCGTTCCATATGCGCATAATCGATGGAGTTATCCGAATTGACCAGCAGCTGAATCATATAATTCATCTGTGTCTTATACGCATCATAAAATTCATCAAACGTGGTCATCTCTTCCACCGGCTTGGTCGGCACGCCGATCAGCTCGCCTTTATCCATACCGCTGGAGAATACCAATTCCACCGGGCGGCACATATTGAAGAACGCAGCATCATGCCATCCATCGGTCTTTCCTGGTGCCTGGGGCTCCACACAGCCGATGATGCAGTAATTTCTGGCATCTTTTAAAGTCAGGCCCCGGTTCAGAAGCGCCGGTATCATGACTTCGTCATTGTAATATGCCGGCAGACCGATACCGGTTCTGGTCAGTTCGGCCGCATGGATCATCAGATCATGCGGCGTACCGTTCCAGATGCGGATGGAAAGGGACGGCGCCGGAAGGAATACATGCATGGACGCGTTGATGCACATGAAAGAAAGATCATTGGTCACATCATTGCCGCCCTCATCCTGTCCGCCGACAATCAGATTCTGGAACAGGCTGTATCCTGCGAATCCTTCCGCCGATGCTGCGTCACGGCATTTGTTCAAATCGTTTAATTTTACCCAGATACAGTCGATCAGCTCCTGTGCCTGCTCCCTCGTAATCTTCCCGGCATCCAAATCCGCTTTATAATAAGGATACATATACTGATCAAAACGGCCCGGGGAGATGGAATGGCCGCTGGATTCAATCTGAATCAGCTGCTGAACAAACCAGAAGGACTGACATGCTTCGTAGAAGCTTCTGGCTCCCTTGGCGGGAACGCGCATACAATTTTCTGCAATCTGGAGCAGTTCTGCCCTGCGCACCGGATCGCTGCACTCGGATGCCATCTGTTTGGCCAGCACGGCGTATCTTCCCGCATAATCAATCGCTGCCTGGCAGCTGCGGATCATGGCCTCATACAGGCAGGATCTTCTCGCGTAATCCGCGTCAGAAACCTGACATTTATCCCACGCCTCCTGAACTTTGGCAATGATTCCTTCATAACCGATTTTCAGCACTTCATCATAGTGAACACATACATGACCGATTCCATTGTAGAAATAGTTTCCTGTCGTAAAGATATTGTGCTCCATGGCTTTGATCGTCTCAGGAGCCATGTAGGAAGTCGCCAGTTCGCTGGTCGTCTTTCCCTTCCAATAAGGATGCACTTCCCTCAGCGCCTTCTTGGTTTCCTCCGATATGTAAAACGGGTCCGCCGTTCTCGTTGCCACTGTGTCAAATTCTGCCTCCAGCCATTCATAAGAATATTCCGGATATGTCTGGCATCCTCTCGGCGCCAATGTTGTACTTCCGACGATCAATTCATTGTCGCGGATGATAATCGGAATGTTCTTTAAAATATGCTCGAATGCTTTGCTGCGTCTGCTGTAGATCGGTTCCCCTTCTGTCTGACGATAGGACTCAGTAAGCAAGACAGCCCTGGCCGGTTCAATTTCCGGCATCTTTGCATATAAGGCTTCCACCAATTTGGGAATTCTTGGAGATTTTTCAATCTTCCCACTGTAGTATCGTTCCAACCTTTCTCCTTTCCGTCTGTTCTGCACCAAAGTGCCCTTTTCAGGATTGCGTCTTCATGCTGTTTTACGCTTTGACAGACTATACATGATTGTAATTTTCATTATATCACCGCCGCTGCGGCATGTCAACGAAAACCAACACAATTTCAATGCCTGTCCCCCGTTTATTTCTGCGTTTTTGTGGTTTTTTAGACGTTTTTATGTTTGTTTTCATTTGGGTCTTGACTTTTTTGAAAATACCAACCATACTATATTTAATGATTTTCTGAAGGATTGGAGTACGTTATGCTGATTGATTTACATACCCATACCATTGCCAGCGGACATGGCAGCACCGATACCATCAACGATATGGCCAAAGAAGCTTCTCTGCGCCGTCTTCATCTTCTCGGCATCAGCGACCATGCCCCTGCCATCACCGGCGCCGCCAGGGCATCTTATTTTCGAAGTTTAAAACATGCCCCGCGCAGACGGTTTCACGTTTCTCTTTTGTTTGGCGCTGAGATCAATATTATTTCTTATGAAGGAGACTTGGATCTGGATGAAGAGACCCTTTCCTGCCTGGACTACGGAATCGCAAGTCTGCATCCCCCATGCCTGAAGCCGGGATCAAAGGATGAGAATACCAAAAGCTATATCAATGCCATGAAAAATCCCCATGTAACCATCATTGGGCACCCGGACGACGCCCGCTACCCGCTTGACTATGAGGCAATTGTGCGGGCGGCCAAGACCAGCCATGTTCTCTTGGAAGTAAACGAAAGTTCTCTGTCTCCAGCCAGTTATCGCAAAGATGCGGTCTCCTGTTACCGCGCGCTCCTTCCCCTCTGCGTCCAATTTCAGGTTCCCATTCTTATCGGAAGTGACAGCCATGGGAAAGCCCACATCGGAGATTCGGTCTATGCCGAAAAATTACTGGCTCAGCTTCATTTTCCCGATGAACTTATCGCAAATAATCATCCGGACCTTCTGCAGTCTTATCTGCATGTTTTCTAAACCAGTCATTCATGTAAGATACGGAAAAATGATCCATTTCTTAAGCACCTGGAATGGATCATTCTTTCAGATATCTTACATTTTCTTTTTTCAGCAGAATACCGTTTTTCATTCCGTCCGTTGGTTCTGAGACCTTTTTTATCTGTTTTTGACTATTTTATCCATGTTTTTGAAATTTTTTCTTTCATTTTTATCATATATTCTCATCCTTTCATATTTATTTTTTATTTTATTCATATTTCATTCATATTTTAACATCAAGTTCAAAATATACCTATGAAGAACCGCCGATTTTTCCCGGATTTTCCCTGCTGTTTTTCGCTGCCGCCATCGGCTCTTTCCCTTAATTTCTTACGTTTTTTTGACCATTGACTGCTTTTCTTAATAATCTTTTCACACATTGGACACAAATTTTGTATTATACTTATGCCAGTTATCAAGCAATGGAAATCATTCTAAATTTTAAACAAATTATGAATGGGAGGATTCACAATGGTCACATTTATCATGTATTTCAATTTGCTGATCTTGTGTTTGTTTTTTGCCTGTTACGCATACCAGCTCGTATTCGTCTTAATACGTTTCTTCGTAAAAGACAAAAAACACACAGCCAAGAAGCAGCACAAATTTGCTGTACTGATTTCCGCTCGAAATGAGAGTTCTGTCATCGCCAATCTTTTGGAAAGCATTCATGCGCAGCATTATCCGAAAGAATTGCTGGACATCATCGTGGTGGCTGATAACTGTACCGACAACACGGCAGACATTGCCAGACAGCACGGGGCCACTGTATATGAACGTTTTAACCATAATCAGGTCGGAAAAGGATACGCACTTGATTATGCGTTTTCCCAGATTGAGAAAAGCGTGGGCATCGACCATTATGAAGGTTATTTTGTATTTGACGCTGACAATATTCTGGATGAAAACTTTGTCGCTGAGATGAATAACGTCTTTGACGAAGGTTATAATGTACTCACCAGTTACAGAAATTCAAAGAATTACGATTCCAACTGGATTTCTGCCGGATATGCGCTTTGGTTCCTGCGCGAATCCAAATATCTGAACGGCGCCAGAATGATTTGCCATTCCAGCTGTGCCATCTCCGGAACCGGTTTCCTGGTTTCCAGCAAAATTATCCAGAAAAATCATGGATGGAAGCACCATCTTCTGACAGAAGATATTGAATTTTCCGTCGACAGCATTGTCCATGGGGAAGTCATCGGATACTGCGAAAAGGCTATTCTGTACGATGAACAGCCCATTCGTTTTAAAGAAGCATGGAATCAGCGTCTCAGATGGGCAAAGGGATTTTATCAGGTATTTGCCAACTATGGAAAAAATCTGATCAAGGGTTGTTTTACCGGCCGTCGTTTTCAGTGTTATGACATGCTGATGACAATCGCTCCTGCCACCCTTCTTACCCTGCTTACGGTATTCGTCAACGGCGGATTCCTGTTATCCGGCCTGCTGACCGGCAATGAAGCGGTTCTGGAGATGTCCACTTACCAGGTGTGCAATACCATCTTCAGTGTATACTGTTCCCTGTTTTTATTTGGTACTATCACCACCATCACCGAATGGAAACAGATCCATTCCGTTTGGTATAAAAAGATTATGTATTTGTTTACATTCCCGATCTTCATGTTTACATACATTCCAATTGCCATCTGCGCTCTCTTTAAGAAAGTTCAGTGGACACCGATTCAGCATTCTGTATGTAAGAATTTGCAGCAGATCCGGCAGTAAGCTGGGATCTGACTGTCCGAAATCCCCGGCCTCGTTTTTCCAATTATGCGGAACAACGGGCAGGGGATTTCTCTGATTCAGTGAAATGATAGACCGCCGACAGGTTTTCAACTTGCCGACGGTCTATTCTTATTTTATGCTGTCTTCTGTTCCCTCTTCTCTTTCACAGGCTGCCTTCCTTTGATTGACTTCTCTGATTTTCGTCAGATCAAATTTCTTGTTTCTGTCATAGGTGTAAATTCCGTTCTTTTCCTGCTCCACGTCATACAGCTGCGTATAACAAAATCCCAGGAACCGCTCGTTTTCCATCAGAGCTGTCGTCAGCCCTTCATAGCGTGCCATATACTCTTCCTCCGTCTTCGGCGCGTTGCCATATCCCCAGCTGGCTATGGTCTGATCCACATCCCATTTGATGCCGCCGTATTCGCTGACAAAAGAGGGTTCTCCTCTGTACGTCTGACGATCCTGGAAGCGATCCACGAGGACGCCGTCTTTGAATTTGTCATAGCGCTCCCTCCAAACAGCCGGATCCTGTTCATAGTCATGGACATCAAAAATATCCGTCCTGACGTGAAAACTTCCGCTGGTATCAATGCAGGGCCGTGTCGGATCCAGGGCTTTGGTTACACGGTACACGGTCTCCAGAATGATATCCATCTGTTTTCTTCCTTCGTAATCCCAGGTTTCATTGAAGGGACACCAGCCTACGATGGCAGGATGATTGAAATCCCGCTCCACTGCTTCCACCCATTCCGGCAGAAAAATTCCCAGCGCTTTTGCATCCGACAGGTCCAATCCCCAGCTGGCATGTTCGCCCCATACCAGATATCCCATTCTGTCACAGTGATACAAAAATCGTGGTTCAAAAATTTTCTGGTGGAGCCGGGCTCCATTGAATCCTGCATCCATGGACAGCTGAATATCACGAATCAGAGCCTCCTCATCCGGAGCTGTGTAAATTCCATCCGGATAAAATCCCTGATCCAGCACCAGCCTCTGGAACACAATCCTGCCATTCAGCTTGAAGTGCATGCCGCAAATGGCAATATCGCGCAGTCCAAAGTAACTTTTCACTTCATCCGTTCCAAATGTAAGAATCAGATCATATAATTTTCCGTCCCCCAGATCCCACAGATGCTTCTCCTTAAGCGGTATGGTCAGCGACGCCGTGTTTTTCCGGCAGATGACGGTGCATTTTCCCATGGGCTTTCCCTGGTAAAACGCTTCCGCTTCCAGGGTTCCTTCCCCTTCCAAAACCGCCTGTATGACAAGCTGGCCATTCTGGGCATCCGGATAATACTTCACAGACCGAATATACTGCTTGGGCACATGCTCCAGCCAAACCGTCTGCCAGATCCCCGTCGTCCTGGTATAGTCGCATTCATGGGAGAAAAAAAGAGCACTCTGTTTTCCCCTTGGCTGAGAGCCGGATCGAACATGATCCTCTGCGCAGACCGCAATCACATTTTCCTCCCCGCGCTTCCAGTAATCAGTCACATCCATGCAGAACGAACTGTATCCGCCCCGATGTGTCCCCACATGGCTCCCATTGATATAAACATCTGCCTGATAGTCCACTGCGCCGAAATGAAGCAGCAGGCGGCCGCCCTTCCAGTCTTCCGGCGCTTTCACGCATTTTCTGTACCACACACAATTCATGAAATCCTTTTTCCCGATTCCGGATAATTCACTCTCCGGACAAAACGGAACCCGTATGGTCTGTCCCAGAGTCCGCTCATAGATTTTTCTTTCTTTCCCGCTGCAGCCGGGATCTTCCTCAAATTCCCACTCTCCGTTTAAATTCATCCATTCGTTCCGCTCCATCTGCGGCTGCGGATGCTCGCTTCTCGGTATCGCCATTTTTCTTCCTCCTATTTTTCCGCATTCCAGAGTCCCCGCTCTCTCTCAAGTTGAACAGATCCTGCCCATAACCGCCGATTTGTGTTTCTTGACTGGAAACTCTTTCTATCTTGTATTATAATGGTATCAACATCCGATGAATATGGATTTTACAGGCAAAAAAGTGAGGAATATACGCATGAAAGAAGAATTATACCAATTGGTTCCGTCGGAATATTCTCCCCGCCCCTTTGAAGTGGAGCTGGCGGGGATTTCCTATTGTGACGGTACGTACCATATTACCCGAAACCATTCTTCCATTCTCTGCATGGAATATGTCATCTCCGGCACGGGAACCATCGAAACGCCGAACGGTACCTTTCATCCATCTGCCGGAGACACGTATCTGCTCCATCAGGGAGAAGATCATAACTATTATTCTGATAAAAAAAATCCATGGACCAAAATCTGGTTAAACTGTTACGGCAGTCTGGTGTCCGGCCTTCTGTCCTCCTATGGGCTGCTCCATACATCCTATCTGCCCGCCACTCCCACAGAACCTTATTTCCGCAGAATTTTGGATGTGGCAAAAACGCAGACGGACAGTCGGGCAGCGGACCAAATCTGCATTATTTTCCATGAACTTCTGCAGTTTATCCATCAGAGAAACCAGCTGGCCAGCGTCCATCCGATCCCGGAAGCGGCCGCTTCCATGAAGCAGTATCTGGACAATCACTTTCAGGAAAAAGTCCGCATTGACGACCTGACCCGTCTGGTCTATCTCTCCCACTCCCAGGTCATCCGACTGTTCCGCGCCTCCTTCGGCATCACTCCCCTGGAATATGTGGAAAGCAGACGGCTGGAATCTGCCAGAATCATGCTGAAAAATACCAGCCTGCCCGTCCGTGAAATCGCCGAGCGGTGCGGATTCTCGGATGAGCACTATTTTTCCGGTTATTTCAAAAAAAGGACCGGTATGTCTCCAAGAACATACCGGTCATAACCGCTCTCATTACCAGGTCTTCAGGAAAAAATAATCTCCCTGTCCTCTCCCCTGACATACACAGGTATGACAGACAAAGGCGTTTTCTTTTCTATGGTTTGTCCGCCTTCATAGGTCTCTCCTGTGTGAAGATCCGTCCATTTGGCTCCGGAAGGAAGATAAACGTTTCGGGATGTCATCCCCTCGTACAGCACCGGAGCCACCAGGACATCACTGCCAAACATATACTGGTCTTCCAGGTTCCAGCAGATGCTTTCCTGCGGAAATTCAAAAAACATGGTCCGGATGGCCGGTGCCCCGCAGACATGGGCCTCTTCCATTACCCGCTTGATATAGGGTTTCATACGAATCCGAAGCATGGTATAGGATTTCAGGATTTCATACACGTCCTCGCCATAGCTCCAAAGCTCATTGGGCTGCCCGGTGGGACAGAAGCCCCCGCCCTTCGTATCGTCAGACAGTTTCGGGATATTGTGGGGACCCCGGTCGCCGTGCATCCGAAGTATGGCCCCAAAGGTTCCAAACTGGAACCACCGCACCAAAAGTTCCTTAAAATACGGCGCCTCGATGCTGCCATGGAAGCCGCCTGTGTCAGACACCCACCATGGAATCCCGGCCAGCCCGATATTCAGCCCTGCTGCCAGCTGATCTCTGAGGGCCTGAAAATGGGAGAAAATGTCTCCCGACCACACAACCGTACCATATTTCTGACTTCCCGCCCATGCGGAACGCAGCAAATTGACCGGATGTTCCTCTCCGTCGGCTTTCTGACCCTCGTAGACATGTCTCGCATATTCCTTCGGGAACATGGCTCCCACTTTCTCACAGCTCCCCTTATAATAAATATAATGATCAAAATCCGAATTGAGCAGTTCCGGTTCTGCGGCATCCAGCCAGAACAGAGAGATGCCCTGATCATAATAATTCTTTTTCAGCGTCTCCCAAAAGAAAGTACCGGCCTCCGGATTGGTCATATCACAGATTCTTGTATCCCCGAGGAAATTATAGGACTGCTCAGAACCTCTGGCCGTACGGATCAGCAGGCCATGTTCCTTCATATACTGCATGTTGACGCTGTTGATGTCCACGGTGGGCCACACAGAAACCATGACTTTGGTTCCCATGGACGCGCACTCTTTTACCATGGCTTTCGGGTCCGGCCAATACTCGGGATCAAAGGCCCAGTCCCCCTGATGAATCCAGTGGAAATAATCGATGATAATCACATCCAGCGGAATCTGTCTTCTGTGATATTCTCTCACCACTTCCAGCACTTCTTCCTGGGTGCGGTAGCGCAGTTTGCACTGCCAAAGTCCCATGATGTCTTCCGGCATCATCGGCGCACGTCCCACCGCTTCTGTGAAATTTGCAAGAATCTCCCTCGGATTTTCCCCCACCGTCACCCAGTAGTCAAGCTGATCGCTCATCCTGGCTGTCCACTCGGTATAATTGTTTCCGAACATCACTGTGCCCACCGCCGGATTATTCCAGAAAAATCCATATCCCAGACTGGACACGGCAAAGGGAATGGTGATCTGAGAATTTCGCTGCGCCAGTTCCAGCACGCATCCCTTCAGGTTCAGCTGAGGCTGCTGATACTGCCCCATACCAAAGATTTTCTCTTCGTCTCTGGACTGAAAGCGGGCCGCCAGTTTAAAACTTCCTCCCGGAAGAGGTTTCATCTCTCTGGCTTTTCTTTTGAGGCACCCGCTGTGGGGAAATGCCCCTGCCCACGACTGGTCATATTCTTCCAGCACCGGTTTTCCATCGCGGAAAACACGGAGAATTCCCTGTTTATTCACTTCCACCCGGATTCTGCCGTTTTCCACAACCCCGGTTTCCCCTTCCCGAATCACCGCTGTACCATTTTTTTTCACGGGCTCCGTCAATGCATAGGCTTCTTCCTGAATTTTCGTATTCTGCGTCACACGAACACGCACTGCATTCGTTCCCCACGGCTCTACCCGCAAAAGCTCGTAGCCTTCCCGCCCCAGTAAATGATTGCCTTCTACCTTAAAATACATACTTCCTCCTGTCACTCTACGCCAACGGTCGGCAGTGCAACATGCAGTCTGTTTTAGCATAATTCCAATGCAATCTGCCTCCATGTCGGACACTTTTTGTTTTTTTCATCATACCACACAATTTTCCAACATTCCCCCATAATACCGATAAATTCTATCAGAATCCTGACCTGTTTGCTTTTGCCTTATCCGCTTGCCTTCTGTCTGACTTCCAGCTTTCCAAACAGTTCCTTTGGCACATAGCCTCTGATGAAAATTCCGTCTTCTCTGTATTCTTCTTCCAAAAGCTGCCCATGATTTCTTATGATCTGAATTTTTCCTGCCTCTTTGTAGGGAAACACATGTTCCAGATAAACTTTTCTTTCCCGGAGAATGTTTGTCAGCAGTTCTTTTAACTCATCCAGCCCTGCTCCGGTCTTTGCTGATATTTCCAGAGTATAATCTGCTTTAAAGTCCCTCAGGAATGTCTTTTTCTCCCTTTTGTCCATTTTGTTGAACAGAGTAATCACCGGTTTATTTTCCACCCCAAGATCCCGGAGCGTATCATAGACCACATGCATCTGTGTCGTAAACGCCGGATTGGAACTGTCCACAACATGGAGGATCATATCTGCGTACACCGCTTCTTCCAGGGTACTCTTAAATGCTTCAATCAAATGATGGGGAAGTTTATTGATAAATCCCACCGTATCCGTCAAAAGCACCCGTTCTCCCCGTTCCAGCTCATACATCCGGGTGGTCGGATCCAAGGTGGCGAACAATTTATCCTCAGCCAAAATTCCGGCGCCTGTCAGTGTATTCAAAAGCGTCGATTTTCCGGCATTCGTATAGCCCACAATGGCCAAAACCGGAATATGGTTCTGGCTTCTCTGCTTTCGGTTCGTCTCCCGATGCCGCTTCACATGCTCCAGATCCGATTTCAGCTGACTGATTCTGGCATGAATCTGTCTTCGGTCCATCTCCAGTTTGCTTTCTCCCGGCCCCCTTGTGCCGATCCCGCCTCCCAGACGGGAAAGAGAATTTCGAAGTCCCACCAGCCTGGCGGCCCGATACTTCAGCTGAGCCAGTTCCACCTGAATTTTCCCTTCACTGGACGTGGCCCTGGACGCAAAGATGTCCAGAATAATCAAAGTCCGATCCATCACCTTCATCTCCAGTGCCTGTTCCAGGTTCCGCAGCTGAACCGGAGAAAGCTCATCGTCGCAGACCACTCCCGTCGCCTGAAGTTCTCCTGCCATTTCCCGGATTTCTTCTATTTTCCCCTTTCCAAGATACGTCCCGGGATTGGGATTTTCCAGATTCTGGATTACTTTTGCCAGGGTCACTCCCCCCGCCGTCGCCACCAATTCTTCCAATTCATCCAGGGATTCCTTCATCCGCTCTTCCCCGCCAAAATTGCCGTAACTTCCGGAGACACCGAATAAAATCACCCGCTCCTGTTCTTCCATGATTTCAATCATCGTTTTTCCTTTCGCTTTCTTTTTCCAGATACTTCTCTGGAATATTTATTCACCGCGTTTTCAAAAATGTCATCTCTTTTTTCGCGTCCTCTTCATAGGAGAACTGTTCTCCATATTCCTTGATTTTTTCATATGCCTGAATATAGTCTCCCTCCGCCTCGTAAACCATCGCCTCATTCCAGTACAAATTCGAAAGCGCATTGGTATCTTCCATACTGATCCCCTGCGCGATCATGGTCAGCGCTTTCTCGTAATCTCCCTGCTTCATCTTGCAGATGGCAAGCTGATTATACACCATCGCGCTGTCATTCTCCCCGGCCAGCAGCCTTTGATAAATCATCTCCGCATCGCTGTATCGCTCCATATCCTCGTAGCATCTGGCCAGCATAAAATTGGCCTCCTCACAGCCGCTTTCCGCCGCCTGCTCCAATACCTCCACCGCCTCTTCCCGGCGATCCAGAAGCACCAGCACCTGACCGCGCATCGTCCGTTCTTCGTCGGTCTTTGCCTCAATCTCCAAAGCCTGATTCAGAAATGTCAGCCCCTCATCCGGATACCCCATGTTTTTAAGGCTTTGATAAATCTCCAGATACAGCGCATAATGATCGGAATCTTCCGAAACGGCCGACTGAAAATCAGCCAGGGCCAGATCCATCTGGTTATTTTTGACGCGTGCGATTCCCCGTTTCATATAATGCCCGGTGCGGTCCACATCCAGATCAATCAGCTGCGTGTAGGAGGCAATGGCGTCTTCATACTGTCCGGCCTTTGTCTCCGCTTCCGCCCGGTATCCGATCAGATCATAGTCCAAGTCTCCAATGGTCCGGTCGGCATTGGCAATCGCCTGATTAAAATACCCGACCGCATCCTCATATTCCCCCAATCCCATACAGGCAAGACCCATTCCCCGGTATGCCAGCACATAATCGTTCTCCAGATCCAATGCTTTCCGGAAGCTCTCCTTCGCTTCTTTGCACTGATGCAGCTGTATGTCTGCCATCCCCTGATTGACATAGTATTCCGCCTCATCATTGTCCTGGGAGATGGCCTGCCCAAACAAACGGCTGGCTTCCATATATTCCCCGGCCCGGTACTTCTCCATTCCCTGCCGGTTGCTCTGCCCGGCCGAGTTCACACAGCCCGCCGCCATCCCCATCGCTATCCCGCACAAAAGTGCGCCAATCCAAAATCCTTTTCTCATGTTTCCTCCATGCCGCAAACGGGATTCTCCCGTTCTTTTCATCCGTTTCAGAACTGTCTATTATCATATCATGACCCGCGGCACCTTTCAAGGTTAAACGAACGACAATCCGGACAAACGCATAAATGGATGGGAAAAGAAAATCCCGGCCTCTGTCTGTCAGAAAACCGGGATTCTTTATTTGGAAGTTATCCTTGATGATGAGGTTTTACAGAGAATGGATAAAGCGCTCGAATGCCTTCTTCCCTTCCTCTGTCCGCTTATAGACACCGGCATGTTCCAGAACCTTGGCAAATACCAGGCCGATTTCATCCTGAAGGATGCCGGATACATTTTCTTCTGTGATGGAGGTGTATTTCTTCTTGATTTCCTCCGCCCAATCCGCATGCTTTTCAATCATTTCATTGCTGCGGATGTCTTCTCCGGAAACCAGACAGCGCTCCAGACACTCCATCTCTTCTTTCAGACGGGCAGGGAGCACGGCCAGTCCCATGACTTCGATGAGTCCGATATTTTCTTTCTTAATATGGTGAAGCTCGGCGTGGGGATGATACAGCCCCAGCGGATGCTCCTTGGTGGTGATATTATTTCTGAGCACCAGATCCAGCTCATACAGGCCGTCCCGCATTCTGGCAATGGGCGTCACCGTGTTGTGGGGCTCTCCATCGGTCTCGGCGAAAATCTGCGCATCGGCGTCCGTGTATCCTCTCCATACATTCAAAATGTGCTCTCCCAGATCAATCAGACGGTTTTCATCAGCGTGGCGGATACGCAGCACTGACATGGGCCATTTGACCATTCCCGCTTCCACATCTTCATAGCCCGGTATCACATACGTTGTCTCTACCGGAGCCTTCGCCATGGCGAACTCATAATTTCCGCCCTGATAATGGTCATGGGTCAGGATGGAACCGCCGACGATGGGAAGGTCAGCGTTGGAACCCAGGAAATAGTGGGGGAACTGTTTCACGAAGTCAAACAGTTTGCGGAATGTGGTGCGGTCGATCTTCATGGGAACGTGTTCCCCGCAGAATACAATACAGTGTTCATTGTAGTAAACATAGGGGGAATACTGAAATCCCCAGGAAGCATCATTGATCGTGAGGGGGATAATACGATGATTCTGTCTGGCCGGGTGATTCACTCTGCCTGCATATCCCTCATTTTCCTTACAGAGCAGGCACTTCGGATATCCGCTCTGCTTCATTTTCTTGGCGGCGGCGATGGCCTTGGGATCTTTTTCCGGCTTGGACAGATTGATGGTAATGTCCAGATCGCCATATTCTGTCTTTGTCACCCATTTTCTGTCGCGGCAGACACGATAACGTCTGATATAGTTGGAATCCTGACTCAGTTTGTAATAATACTCGGTGGCTTCCCTGGGAGAATATTCATATCTCTTCCAGAATTCGCCGATCACCTGGGAGGGACGGGGCATCAGGCAATTCATCAGCTTCGTATCAAACAAATCCCGGTATACCACGCTGTTTTCCGCCATCAGGCCCTGCTGCCAGGCATAGTCCAGCAGCTCGTCCAGCGTCTCTTCCAGGGAGATTTCTCCTTCCAGTTTGGCCGGTTCCTCATACTCCTCCAGATGCAGCACTTCCAAAATCTGGTTGGTCGCATAAATTTTTTCCTCTTCCGGCAGCAGCCCGGTATCCAATCCATATTTTACCAACTTTGCAATACTCGTATTAATTTCCATCTCTTCACTCCTCATTTATGATCCGGCGAATAGCCGCCATCATTACTCTTCCACTTTGTGGGCGCCGTCCCCGATTTCCACCACATAGAAATCAGCCGCGTATCCGATGGTTGCCAGGTATTTCTTTCCCACCTGTTCGATAAACGCATCGATGCTGTCATCTTCCACAATGCTGACCGTACAGCCGCCGAATCCGGCGCCGGTCATGCGGGAACCGATCACGCCCTTCTGCTCCCAGGCTGCCTCCACCAGGGTATCCAGTTCCTTCCCCGTCACCTCATAGTCATCCCGCAAAGAGACATGGGACTCATTCATCAATTTGCCGAACAATGCAATATCCCCTGCCTGCAGCGCTTTTACAGCGCGGATGGTTCTCTGATTTTCATACACTGCATGTCTGGCTCGTCTGACATTGACCGGATCGCTGATGGCGCCTTTCACTTCCTCAAATTCTTCCTCTGTCAGCTCGCCCAGATTTTTAATATCCTTCACCTTCTGAATCTCGGCCAGGGCCGTCTCGCACTGGCTCCGTCTCTCATTGTACTTGGAATCAGCCAATCCGCGCTTTTTATTGCTGCATGCGATGACGATCTTGGCATGGTCCAGGCGGATCGGCGCGTAGGTATAGGAAAGGTCAGCCGTATCCAGGAAAATGGCATGATCCTTCTTTCCCATGGCGATGGCGAACTGATCCATGATGCCGCAGTTGACGCCGTTGAACTGGTTTTCGGCCTTCTGGGCGATCAGGCTGACTTTCACCATGTCCGCATCGAAACCGAAGAGATCCTTCAAGATCACGGCCGTCACCACCTCGATGGAAGCCGAAGAAGACAGACCGGATCCGTTGGGAATGTTCCCAAAGTACAGAATGTCCAATCCGCTGGTCACCGGATATCCCTCCTCCTGGAAGGCCCACATGACTCCCTTGGGATAATTGCACCAATTGTCTTCTTTCTTATACACAAAATCGGATGCCGGAACGGAAACCACTCCCATGGAGGCAAAGTTCATGGAATACAGATTCATCTTATTTTCCTTGTTTTTTCTTGCCACTGCGTAGGTACCGATGTTCAGGGCGCATGGAAATACATGGCCGCCGTTATAATCGGTATGTTCGCCGATCAGATTCACGCGGCCCGGCGCAAAATACAGAGCAGCATCTTTGCTGTCCCCAAACACTTCTTCAAATTTCTGGAATAATTTTTCTCTCATGACTTCCTCCTTTAAATCATCCTGTCTCCATAGGAAACTTCCATAGGAAATTTCCTATTCGTAGGATACTTTCATCACAATATTCTGTTTATAGTCCCCAAATCCCTCTCCAAAGAGGTTCAGGCCTCCCGGATGGACGGCATCCTGCTTCACGCCGATGCGAACCGTGATATATGGGTCACGTCCCAGTTCATATGACCGCAGGGGTTCTCCGCTGACCTTCCCATCATCCAGATAGGTGCCATCCGTTCGAATCTGCCATTTCTTCAGGACGCCGTACTGGGTATTTTTATCCGGCCACCAGTCCGGATTCAGAATGCCCCTGCGCCCTCCGAAGTCCGATGGACAGGTCCATGTCCCTGCCTCTTTCCCATTGACCCAAAGGGTGATATCCGACGGATACTCCATGTTGTAATCGTGACCCTCTGAGCAGACCTCTGCGGAAATCTCCATTTCTCTCAGTTTCCCCTTTTCCAAAAACTGATTGGGAAACCGGTATTCCAGATAGCCTGCCCCCAGCCAGATCAGCTGGGCTTTTACCCGCTCCGGCTCAAAAAAGCAGCGGGGTTCATCTTCCTCCCCCACACGCCCCTTTTCCGTGACAATCCCACAGGTGGGCTTCACCTGATAATCCACGAAATGGCCGATGGGCATGGAAATATATTCCGTCCTTTCCGGCTGATCCCTTGCCGTGCGCAAGCATACAGAAACTTCATCCACTGCGGCCTTGCAGACCTTCATCTGCCCTCTGGTGGCCGTCTGAAGTTTGGAACGAAGCAGCCCCGCTTCTTCCAGAACCTTCACATTGGCAGCCGCCGATGACTGCGGTATAGAAAGAATCTCGGAGATCTCATTGACATTCAATTCCTGTCTGGTTAAAAGCCGAAGCATCTGAATCCGCACATCTGAAGAAAGTGCCTTTCCCAACCGCACCAGCTTCTCACCATCATCCAGATCCAACTCTTTTCTTTTTCCCAAATCCGGCCTCCTTTATATCATTTTTTTTGTTATAAAGCATTCTTTATGTTATATATACCACATTTTCTTCCATTTGTAAATCAATATTTACTGCAAAACCAGGACAAACACCCGCACGAACAGATTGGCAAAAAGGCTGCCGCAAAACCCGACATACAAAAATCTCCTTTTGTACCGCAGGCTTTGCAGCAGCCTATCAATTGCATTTATGGCAGTTAACCTCCGGTTTCAGCTAATCCAATTTGGAGACAAACTGTTTTTCCGTCTTTCGAAAGAACCGTTTTAGTACAATCATACCTGTCACTGCCAGTACCACTTCTGCAACAACCTGTGCATAGGGAAGACCATACAGCGGGAACAAAGCATTTAAAATAAACAGACCCGGAATTTCAAATACAATTTTTCTCAGAATCGCAAAAATCAGGGCCTCTCTTCCCATACCAACCGACTGGAACACGCCGACTGCCATGAAATCCAGACACAAGAACGGCAGACCTATGGAAAATCCGCGGAGCAGATACTTTCCGTATCCGATGATCACCTCGTTATCCATAAACAGGCTTGTCACAAATCCGGATGCAAAGAAGAAGAATGCTGAGATGGCCAGAATAAAGATCAGGGCCACTTTGACGGAAAACTTCAGCGTATGCTTCATCCTTTTGATATTTCCGCTGGCATACGTATAACTGAGCAGCGGCATGATTCCCTGGGAAAGTCCCATGCTGATCTGCATGGGAACCATATATACCTTTTGGCTGATTCCCATGGCCGCCACCGCATCGGCGCCAAAGGAGGAGGTAAAATTATTCAGGATCGTGGATCCAGTCACATTCAGAAGATTCTGAATAGATGCCGGAATACCTACCGTACATACCCCCAGCACAATGGTCTTCTTAAGCGTAAACTTTTTCGGCGAAACGCAGACATACGTATTTCCCCTCTTCACAAACAAGAGAATAAAGAAATAAATGCAAGCCACACAGTTGGAGAGAAATGTGGCCAGTCCAGCTCCCTCCGCTCCCATGTTGAACCCCCATGGAAGTACAAAAATGGGATCCAATATAATATTCAGCAAACATCCGCTCATGGTTCCGATGCTTGCATGCAGGGCAGATCCCTCCGACCGCACCAGATAGGCCAGCACCACATTCAAAATGGCCGGAACCGCACCGCAGGTAACGGTCCAGAACATATATTCCATCGTCGCCTGGGACGTCTGTTCATCCGCTCCCAGAAGGACCAGAAGAGGATCCTTAAACACTGTACAAAAAATAGCCAGCAGAGCGCCGAAAAACACCGCGCTGTAAAAGCCGAAAGCCGAACTTTGGGATACCACCTCATATTCTTTTCGTCCCAAAGCCCGACTCATCATACTGGAACTGCCCACACCAAATAAGTTATTGACAGCATTGAACGCCAAAAGCACCGGCGCTGCCAAAGCCACCGCTGCATTCTGCACCGGATTATTCAGCATCCCGACAAAATAGGTGTCGGCCAGGTTATACAGCACCATAACCAGGGAACTTAAAACAGTTGGAACCGCCAGCGTAGCTACGGCTTTTGGTATGGGATACTGTTCAAATAACTCTTCTTTACTTCCGTTCTTCACATCGTTTCCTCCTATTACGCAAACTACTTCCTCAATACCAATAAGGTGAATGCATCCGAAGATACATTCACCTTACCCGCGCCCCATGGAACAGCTGTTATTTATAAACGTCTCAATTATCTGGTTACAATATCAACCGGCACGTTGAAAATCTTTGCAACCTTCAAAATGGTATCAATGTGTCTGCCTGTTGCTGCTGCGAAATGATGCGTCGGTCCGCATTCACTCCAGCGGTTGACAAACTCTCTCGCTCCGCATGTGAAGCGTGTTCTCATATTGGTATCGCCGAAGGAAAGAATCTTGCCTTCCTCGTTCACACCTTCTGCCACAACGAACTTGAAGTGACCGTCTCCATCCTGTGTGATGGCAAGGTAAGTAACCGGTCCTGTATACGGATAGAACTGAGTCAGATAACCGCCGCCGGTCTTTCCATGGAATACTTTCACAATCTTCATGGTTGGCTTCTTATCAGAGATATCGGCATCACCGGAACCGCTGTGTCCGATTATGGCAATATCATCATTGAAATCGATGGAATACATTTCAGCCAGCTGACCGGTACCGGAAATGGTCTTTAAAATGCTCATGGCCATGGCAACCTTCATATCGCCTTCCACCGCGCAGGCGGTTCCCTGCTTAATCAGCATGGAGAAAGCCGGGATCAGCATACTGTCAAGGACACCGGCCTTGCCCTGTGCAAATCCGTCATAATGGGAAGCGATCAGGCCCAGCTTTTCATCTTTCACCCACTGCTCAAAAGCGACAACATATTTTGCCATCTCCCATACTTCTTCAATGCTTCCGCCGCCTTCAATATCAAATGTGTCAAGGATATCCTGTGCCTTGGCGCGGATAGCCTCTTCATCGGTAATGTCGTCAGCGATGGCCCACATCTTCTCCCAGTCAAACTGCTTGGTATACAGATGCATCCTTCTGTAGAGATTGGACTCATCAATATACAGATCCATCATACCCGGATACGGTCTGCCGATCTGGGCGATGTTGGTATCGCGGAATCTTCTTCTCACCTGAGCAGCGCGGCACCACTCTTCGATTTCCTTCTGAACGCCCGGGTCTCCTCCCTCGACAACACCTGTGATCACTGCGTGTCTCTTTCCGAAACGTTCCAGGTCAGCCACCATCTCGCCGACTGCACCGCAGGCATAGCCTTCGCCCAGCCAGGAAGCAATGTCCGTATGGTCATAATCCAGGGCTTTCAGCTTCTGAACATTGACAAGTACCACCGGAACATCCAAATCCTTCACTGCCGGAAGCATATTATAAGATGTGGCATACGTCAGCAGCTGAAGAAGCACAAGATCCACATCTGCGGCACGGAATAAATCACCGGCAGCCTGTGACTGCTCTTTTGTCGTTACGATTCCTCCGTCAATGATCTCCACGGTTTCCGGAAGACTTTTCTTAAATGCCGCGTACTGTGCTTCAAATTCAGGCACCAGTGATGGAAACTGCGGCAAATACGCGCCTAAAGCGATGGAAAATACACCTACTTTTGCTTTTGTTTCAACTAACATGTTACATCCTCCTGTCGATTTTCAATTTTTTGATTTCGTTTACTGTCAGACAGCCTTTACATCAAAGGAATGTGCCACACATGTTCTGGCTTCTTCCAACGTCTGAAACGTTCCGTCCTTCAGCATCTGAACCATCAGATTGCCGAGCGCGGTTCCCTCAATCGGTCCTGCATATACTTCTTTTCCCGTATATGCTTTTGTCTTCTGATTCAGATAATTATCCTGGCATCCGCCGCCCACGATATGCAATCTGCTGAATGTTCTTCCTGTCATTTCTTCGATCTGCTTAATGGTATCGGCATAGCTCTGTGCCAAACTGTTGTAAATAACCACCAGAAGTTCTCCTGTCGTTTCCGGTACTTTCTGGCCATGGGACTGACAGTAATCTTTTACCGCCTGAATCATACTGGACGGAGCAAGGAAGCAATTGTCATTGACATCCACCATGGACGGGAATCCATCCGCTTCCTCTGCCATCTGAATCAACTCCGGGAAGCTGTACTGATGCTCACCCTGGTTCAGTTCTTTTCTCACACTCTGCAGCATCCAAAGTCCCATAATATTTTTCAAATAACGGAAACGGTATTCATAACCGCCTTCGTTTGTAAAATTGTATGCCTTGCTCTGCATAGAACAATCCGCTTCCTTACGCTCGATTCCCATGAGAGACCAAGTGCCGGAGCTTAAATATACGAAATCATCGTCGTTGGCCGGAACAGCCAAAACAGCGGAGCCCGTGTCATGGGTGGCCGGAAGAACCACTTCCAGATCAAACCCCACACGGTCCCGGATCTCTTTTTTCAGATTGCCGACTACTGTCTTCGGCATATGTAATGGTCCGAAAATTCCAGTGGGGATTCCCAATTTTTCCATCAGTTCAAAATCCCAATCCTTTGTCTTTGCATTTACCAGCTGTCCTGTGGTAGCATTGGTATATTCATTCATTTTGACGCCTGTCAGAAGGAAATTAAAATATTCCGGTACCATCAGATAGGATTTTGCTGCTGCCAGATATTCCGGGTGATCTTTCTTCACCGCATACAACTGATAGATAGTATTAAACAGCTGCTTTTGAATCCCAGTTCTGGCATACAATTCATCTTCTGAAATCACATCATAAACCAGCTTGTCCACACCTTCTGTACGGCTGTCACGGTATGCGATGGTATCGCCCAGAACCTTATCATTTTCATCCAAAAGGACGAAATCAACCCCCCACGTATCGATGCCCATGCTGACCGGTTCTTTTCCGGCATCCCTGCATGCCTTCAAGCCATTTACAATCTCATCAAAAAGGCGGTCCAGCTCCCAGCACAGATGACCATTCTTTGTTACATTCCCATTGACAAAACGATACATTTCTTCCAGTACGATTTTGCCTTCTTCCATATGTGCCAAAATATGGCGTCCGCTGGAAGCGCCGATATCCACAGCTAAATAGTATTTCATGGCAATAACCCCTTTGCTAATATTCTAACAAGTATTTTTCTTCGAAAAATGCAGGCACAATTCATACCCGTATGCAATACTTTTATTTATTGTAGTACATGGAACAGGAAAAAACAAGGTCTATACTTGTAAAAAAAACGTCCTTATTTGCAAATCGCCCGCTTTTCTTCTCTTTTCTTCTCTTTGACACTATTTTTAAAATATGCTATGATATTTTTATTATACCGTTCTTTTTCAGAAGAATTGAAATTATGAGTAAGATATTACGGAAGGAGGAATCATGCGTTTCCGATGTGTAACGTGTGGAATATAATTTGGCAACTTATTTAATCGATTTTGAAAATGTACGTTCCGATGGTTTAAGAGGGATAAACTGGCTCTCGGAAAATGACACTGTAGTTATCTTTTACAGCAATAATGCGGATACCCTCACATTTGAAGCCATGGATCTGATTTTAAACAGCAATGCCGCAATCCGAAAATTTAAAATTGCCCGTGGAGGGAAAAACGCCCTGGATTTTCAGCTTGCCACATATCTCGGATTTCTAATCCATGAAAACGAAAATCCTTATTTCTATATCATCAGCAGAGATAATGGATTTCACTATGTCATCGACTTCTGGAAACGCACCTATCGCTATGAAGGATATGTATTCTGCTGCCCATCCATCGCAGAAGCCTACAGCAAGCAGAAGCGCTTCGACTCCTACTCACAGGCTGAGAAGGAAGCAATTATTGAGGAAATGAACCAGGAAGAGCTGGAAACAGATGTTTTGGAAGAGGATGCATTTTCCCCAGAGCCGGACTTTCAGGAGCAGCCCCCGGAAAGTGGACCAGACGAACCGGACACCCCCCCGCTGGATTTCGTTCACGCATCCGCTTTGGACTCGCCCGATCAGCCGGATTTTGCATCAAACGAATCCGTCATGGAAGCGGAAGATTTGGAATTGACAGACTCTGCCGCCGAATCTGACCCCCAGCCCAATGAACCGTTCGGCCAAGCGGCAGCAGATGTGCCGACCCTTTCAGACATGGAAATGCATGAAGCTCCGCTTACCTCACACAGTCAGGTACCCATGGCAGCTGTCATCATTCAGGAGGCCGCTGTCTGTACCGAACCGTCCATGAAAAAAATGCCTGCGGAAGAAATCCCCGGGCCGGAACCTTCGGCTGTAATCTCGGAAGACAGTTCCTCCTCCGAACAGATCCAAAGTCCAACCGTAAGAACACCTTCCAAACGGCCGAATGCGCCTGCAAGAAGAACGGCAAAGACCGAAAAAAAACCGGAAGATACCAGTTCTGCGGATCCGATCGAATCCGTAAAATCAGACTCCGATGCCAAACCCGTCAAACAAGATGTTTCTGCGCCCCGCCGCCAGACACGTTCCAGAAAATCGTCGGAAAATGCGGATAAAAAGGAAAACAGCAAAACGCCTTCAAAAGCAAAAAAGCCAAATCTCGGAGAATTACCCGACGATCTTCTCCTTCCCTTTTCCTCTGCTGCAGTTCAGAAAGCCATTTCTCTGACCGGAGAGCTCTGCAGTGAAAAGCAGGCACAAATTGCCGCATCTCATTTGATCCGTTCCAGCGGCAAACAGGATTTTTACCGCAAGATGACCGCTTATTTCGGACAAAAGCATGGAATCGCAGTCTACAACTCCCTGCGAAGTGAATATACAAACATACGAAAAAATGAAGCCTGATTCATAAACTCTGTATACAAAAAGAAAATGGGGCAAAATTCTTGTACCGTGTGAATTTTACCCCATTCCCTTTTTATTTTTCCCGATTCATCCCGCCGCCCATGGAAAGGGAATCCTCACCGATTTTCTTAAATTTCTCCCGATATTTTCTTGGGCTCATCTTGAATTTTTCGCGAAAAATCCGAAAAAAATAGCTGGTGTTATCATATCCCACCGCTGCGATAATATCTGCGATGGACAGTGTCGTCTGGGTCAGCAGTTCCACCGCTTTATTCATCCGCTTAATCTGCAGCAGTTCTTTAAACGTATATCCGGTATGTGTTCGGATTAATCGGCTCACCTGGTAGATACTCTTCTCTTCCATTTTGGCCAGTTCTTCCAAGGTTGCATCTCTATAATTTTCTTCAATATAGCGAAGAGCATTCATGGTCAGCCGATTACCGAACTGCTCTTTATCATGGTCTTCCAACGTATCCGTATAATTCATCAGCTGCAAAAACAGCAGTCCCATGGTGGTCTGATTGATTTTGTGCCGATTGGTCTCATGATTCAAAATGGACCACGTCATATTCTCAATCAAATTTTGGATGGGAAGGATCCCAGATACATGAAAATGAAGATAATTACCGCGGCTGTTATCCTTTCGAAGCGTATCCACCAAAAAATTTTTCAGTTCATTTTCTTCCTCCACCATGGAAAAAGCCACATCAAAAAATTCCGGAAGAATGATAAAATTAATCCCAATATCCCCCTTTCCTGCAGGCAGTACTTTGTGATACGTATATTGGTTCAAAAACAGCAAATCTCCGGCTTCCAGTACAATTTTCACCCGATCATCTATAATATGTACCGTCTGCCCGCTGACCATATATAAAATCTCAATATAATTATGCTTATGTCTTGGAAACTCGGCAAAGCGGGTATGGGGACGGATATCAATCAATTTCCCCCTCTCCAGCATTTTTCTGCTGTCAATGGTAAAATCCGCCTGGCTGGTATATCGTCCCTTTTGGATGGTTTTTCCATTTAGGATTTCTTCCTCTTCCTTTGTCGGCTTACGAAGCTGACTTACAATCCGCTCATCCATGACACTTCACCTCTTTGCTGCATTTTGGCTCTCCCTTACCCACTCATGCAGCGGCTGTTTGATTTTCTTTCTTGTCATCTCCACCAGATTCAGTTTCGTCATATCCACCACCACGGTCCTGACCGGGTCCTTCCAGGCCAGGGACTTCAGTTCCTCCATCAGCCGGTCCTTCCATTCCCGTCCCCGCATATTGATGAAATCGATCAAAATGATCCCCGACAGATTCCGAAGGCGGATCTGATGCATGGTTTCTCTGGCAGCTTCCAGATTTAGTTTATAAAAAGTCTCATCAATGGACGTTTTGAATGATTTTCCCGCGATGGCTTTCCCTGAGTTGACATCGACCACAGTGAGGGCCTCCGTCGGCTGGATGACCAGATAAGCCCCTGATTTCAGCCAGACCCGTTCCGCTAATGCCTCCTGCATTCTGCGATCCACACCATAGACCTGGCTCAGTGAAACAGCATTTGATGCGGAATCATAAAGTGTGATCTTCACCTGGGATTCTGCCTCATACTGCTTCCAGTAGTCTGTGATCTGTCCGTAGAGAACTGCATCGTCTGTTACAATCTCATCCAGTCCGCTCTGTACCGTGTCCCGAAGCGTACGAAGATAATCCGGTTCCGGAGCATAGAGCAGTGTTTTTCCGCTTCGGTAGCAGGCCTTTTTCAGAATACTGCCATATGCCTCATACAGAATCCGCAGCTCCTGTTCCAATACGGAAAACGGCGCGTCATAGGCGTTTGTTCTCACGATAATCCCGGCATCCTTTTGCAAATGCGGCTGCAATGCCTCCCGCGCCCCCTCCTTCCATGTCTCATCTTCAATTTTTTTAGAAAAAGAGATTCCTTTTTTCCCGCGGATCAGGACAATGTATCTTCCGTTCAGCGAAAGTTCCGATTCCGCCACGGGTTCCTTCGTCTTAACCCCTGCCTTGGTGATCTGCACCACAATTTCGTCATCCTGGCAGACCTGTTTTCCATTGGCCGCTTTTACAAAAATGGGAAGCGGATTTTGCTCCAGCGAATAATAACACATCTGACCTCCGGCCACTTCCACAAAAGCCGCTTTGATATTTTTTACAATATTTCGCACCCTTCCCACATGGATGCTTCCAATCATACCATTTTCTCCCGGCGGGGCATCCACATCCAGCTGTTCCACGTTTCCATCCATCCAAAGGGCGCTGACAATGCCAAATTCCCGCCGAAGCACGATTCGTTTTTTCATTTTTCCTCTCAATCCGCCGCGCAAACGGCATCCCGGTGATTGTCAAGCAGATTTTGGCAATCCGCTGTCAGTTTTCGATGAACGTCTCGGCTGTCTCCATGGATACAAATGCTCCCTCTTCTTCCATATACGTATCGACACGGTGTACCTGGAAAATAAAGGGCTTCCACTCCATTCCTGCATACCGGTAAAAGGCTTCCATGAGAAATTCCGGCTTCAGATTGTGTACGCTTCCCGTGGCGATCCGCATGGTAATCACATGGTTTTCCAGTCCGATCCGGTAAACCATGGGACGAATGTCCACTTCCTGTTCACTTTTCTTCGTTTTCTTCCAGACCACCAGGGACGGCTGGGCCAGAAATGCATTCCACGCATTCTCCCACGCCGACCAATCGGCCGGTTCATATCCTTCCCGGAAAAAAAGCTGATAATCGGCCGCCGCCACCTGGCTCATGGCGCTCTTCATCTTATCGGGAAGCTGCCGGTAGCTCACAATTTCCATTCCCTCCACCATGACATCATTCAGGCGCTTTACCATCACTTCCGAGGAATCGGTGGAATTGACTTCTATATCCAGGTATTCCCCGTCGCTGGTCAGCCCCACTCCCAGGGGCGCGGCAAAAGACATGATGGGATGGGGACTGAAGCCGCCGGTAAAACTGATATCCACCTCTGCCCTTCGAAGGGCTTTCTGGAAGTACCGCATGACATCCAGATGGCCGATGAATTTCATGACACCATATTTTCGGAATTTAATTCTTACTTTCAATGCAGATACCTCCTTCAAAACGCATCACCCCGCAGCCGGAACATCTCTGACGGCAGTTGGGAGTCACCTTTCCTTCCCGGGCGTTCTTCCACTCTCTCTTTAGAAATTCCTTGGTCACCCCGGTATCGATAAAGTCCCAGGGCAGGATCTCATCCACATCCCGCTCCCGGTTGTTATAAAACGCGATGCTGACGCCGCACTCTTCAAAGGCTTCCATCCACAGATCATTGCGGAAGGTCTCGGACCAGGCGTCATACAGACAGCCCTTTTCGTAGGCTTTTAAAATGACCGGCGCGATCCGTCTGTCCCCCCTGGCCAGCACGCCTTCCAGCACGGTGACATCGGCCTCATGCCAGTTATACTTGATGCTCTTATGATTCAGCTGCTCTCTGCAGGCATGGTTGACGATCCGGGCGCGGTCCAGATATTCTTCTTTGGTGCACATCTTCGCCCACTGAAACGGGGTAAACGGCTTTGGAACAAAAAAGGACGAACTGGCCACAATCTGTACCTTCCCATTTCGCTGATCCTTTGGGATCTCATAATACCTTCTGGCAATCTTATCGGAAAGCTCGGCGATCCCCCTCATATCTTCTTCTGTCTCCGTGGGAAGCCCCAGCATAAAATAGAGTTTGACACGGTTCCAGCCCCCCTCAAAGGCCATACCGGCTCCTTCCAGGATCACTTCCTCCGTCAGTCCCTTATTGATGACATCCCGAAGCCTCTGGGAGCCTGCCTCCGGAGCGAAGGTCAGACTGCTCTTGCGGATATCCTGCACTTTTCCCATGACGTCCAGGGAAAAGGCGTCGATGCGCAGGGACGGAAGGCTGATGTTGATCTTCTGGTCCTTGAACTCCTCGATCAGAAAGGTCACCAGCTCCTTCAGCTCGCTGTAGTCGCTGGAACTGAGCGAACTCAGCGAAATCTCTTCATGCCCCGTATTTTTCAGCATGGTTCTGGCACGCTCTTTTAAAAATTCCAGGCTTCTCTCCCTCACCGGGCGGTAGATCATCCCGGCCTGGCAAAAGCGGCATCCCCGGATACACCCTCTCTGGATCTCCAGAACCACCCGGTCCTGAGTCGCCTTAATGAAGGGAACCACCGGTTTTTCCGGATAATACGTGTCATCCATATCCATCACCAGTTCTTTTACGATCCGATCCTTGGCGTGGGGATTGGTCTTGTAAAACCGTTTGATGGTGCCGTCCTCGTTGTATTCCGTCTCATAAAAAGAAGGCACATACATCCCCGGAAGCTCTGCCGCCTTTTCCAGAAATTCAATCCGGCTGCCTCCGCTTTTTTTATGCTCTTTGTACAAATCGATCAGAGGATAGTACTGGGTCTCCCCCTCTCCGATGTAAAACAGATCAAAGAAATCGGCAATGGGCTCCGGATTGTACGTACACGGGCCGCCGCCGATGACGATGGGGTCGTCTTCGGTCCGGTCTTTGGCCAGGAGGGGAATCTTGCTCAGATCCAGGATCTGCAAAATATTCGTATAGCACATCTCATACTGGATGGTAATGCCCAAAAAATCAAAGTTTTTCACCGGTGCCTGGGACTCCACGGCGAAAAGGGGGATATCCTTTTCTCGCATAATCTTATCCAGATCAGTCCACGGAGAGTACACCCGGTCGCAGTAGACATCCTCCCTGCGATTAAACATATCATAGAGAATCTGGATTCCCAGATGGGACATGCCAATCTCATATACGTCCGGAAAACACATGGCAAAGGTCACATCCACGGCGTCCATATCCTTCATCGCCGCGTTCACTTCATTTCCGATGTAACGTGCCGGTTTTTCAATCGTCAACAATATTTCATCACTTAACGCTAATTTTCTCATTCTTCCTCACATTCCGACCTATCGGCCTATTCTTTCCCAAACGAGACATAAACTGCACACAGAAAAGGCGCCGATCACAGCATCTCATCTGTTCTGGCACCTCTGTCATCTGAACCATTATAACTATTTTGCGGGATTACTGCAAGTAGGTATCGCAGAAAAAAACAAAAGCGATACAATAGAAAAAGCTTGACTTTGAGCCGACTCCAAGTGTTACAATATATCTGATATCAAAATCAACCATTGATTCATGCAGAAAAGCGGATTGTATGTATTCGCTTGACTGCAGGCGCACAGGAAGAAAGGAGTTTCCATGACCATAGCAGAAGTCAGCAAAAAGTATGATATTTCAGCGGATACGCTCCGCTATTATGAACGCATTGGATTGATTCCCCCCGTTCCCAGGACAAAAAGCGGCATACGAAACTATGACGAGACCTCCTGCGGGTGGATTGAACTGATGAAATGCATGAGAAAAGCCGGCGTTCAAATCGAGGCGTTGATCGAATACGTGGAACTGTTTCAGAAAGGCGATGCGACCATAGACGCCAGAAAGGCCATCTTGATTGAACAGCGGGATCAGCTTCAGGACCGGATCGCCGACATGCAGGAATCCCTGGCCCGTCTGAATGACAAAATCAGCCGCTATGAACAGGGACTGATGGTGGAGGAAAAGCGTCTCACCGGACGGCTCTGAATGCCCGCTGATCCGCAGGGCAATCTGCCCAGATCAAATGATATTGAAAAGAAAGGATGTTTTTATCATGAATCTCATTGAAAATAAAACGTACGACGAAGAACGCGCCCTGTATCACCTGGTGGATACGACGGTGAAGGGATGTACCTTTGCCGGACCGGCAGACGGGGAATCGGTGTTAAAAGAATGCCGTAATATTTTCGTGGAGGACTGCAGTTTTTCCCTCCGCTATCCTCTCTGGCACGCCAAAACCTTTTCCCTCACCCGCTCTTCCATGGATGAACTGACGAGGGCTTCCATCTGGTATGCCAACCACGGCACCATCACCGATTCCGACATCCGCGGAATCAAATGTCTGCGGGAGTGCGAAGACATCCGCGTCTCGGGCTGTCAGATCGTATCCCCGGAATTCGGCTGGAAATGTCAGGGAATCACCGTCGATGACTCCCAGATCGAATCTGAATACATTTTTCTGGATTCCAAAGATCTGACCATCCGCCATCTGCAGATGAAAGGAAAATATTCCTTCCAGTATACGGAAAACGTGACAATCAAAGACTCCAACCTGGACACCAAGGATGCCTTCTGGCACAGCAAAAATGTCACCGTGGAAAACTCCGTCGTAAAAGGCGAATATCTAGCCTGGTTTTCCGACGGACTGACCTTAATCAACTGCAAAATCATCGGCACCCAGCCCCTTTGCTACTGCAAAAACTTAACCCTCATCAACTGCACCATGGAGGATACAGACCTGTCCTTTGAATATTCCGACGTAAAAGCCGATATCCGGGGATCCATCCTCTCCGTCAAAAATCCCAAATCCGGCACCATCACCGCAGACAGCGTGGGAGAAATCATCCACGACGATCCGGTCATGGAATGCACGGGAACGGTGGTCATCCGAAACGGCTGACGAAAGTCAGCCGTCATACCGGCCAAACTACCCGTTCATTCCGGCCGCATCCAGCGTCTGTTCAATGATGCTCTTCATATCTTCCTTGGACAGCGCTCCCGGCACCCACCCGTATACATTGCCGTCCGGCAGAATCATAAACGTACTGGGCAGGGAACTGATCCCATAATTCCAAAACATCTGGCCGTCGGTATCCATGATCACCGGATACGTGTAGCCGTTTTCCTCCAAAAACTGTATTACCGCTTCTTCCGACTGTTCCGAAGTGTTGGGATTTTCCAGTGTGGCCGGAGAGGCCGCTCCCAAGATCACCACGTCCCCTTCGTTTCTTCCGTATTCCTCATACAATTCCTGGATATTCCCCATTTCTTCCACACAGTATCCGCACCAGGTCGCCCAGAAATTCAGAAAAATCACCTTCCCCTGGTAATCCGACAGGTTCTGTGCATTTCCATACTGGTCCGCGTAAGAAAAATCCGGCGCCGGAATCGTATCCGCAGCCGCTCCGGTTTCCGCTTCGCCGGTTTCTCCCTCTTCTGCCCCGCCTGTAGTCTCCTGCTCCGCCGCAGTCACGCTTTCCGTTTCATCCCCGGCAGCTCCTTCGCTTTCCCCGGCAGCCGTCTCCTGTACGACGGCATTTCCATTTCCAATGCCGTTTCCGAGGCTGGAGAGATATCCGCTGACGGTATTCATCCATCCGGTAATCATCATGATCCCCATGAAAATCATCAGCACACCGCCGATTTTCACCGTATAACTGACCACCTTCTGATGCCGCCGGAATAAATCCAGAAGGGTACTGGTAAACAGCCCCACCGCCAAAAACGGAATCACAAATCCCAGCGTATACACGCCGATCAGCACAAATCCCATGGCAGCGGATTCCGACGACGATGCCATCAAAAGCACACTGGCCAGTGCCGGACCGACGCAGGGCGTCCAGGCAAAACTGAAGGTAAATCCAAACACCAGCGCCATCAGCGGATTCATCCCGGACGGATTGATCTTCAGATGCAGGCGATGCTCCCTGGCAAACCAGCGGTTCTTCCAAATCCCCAGCTGATAGATTCCGAACCCCACGACCAGGATGCCTCCGATGACGGAAACGATCCGCCGGTTTTCACGGAAAAACTGGCCAAAGGACGTAAATCCCAGACCCAGAAGAAAAAAGGCAAAGCTGATTCCGATGATAAAACATACGGTGTGCAGAAAGACCTTTCTCTTCTTATAGTGAATGCTTCCATCCTCCGCCACTGTTTTTGCTCCCCCGGAAAGATATCCGATATACAAAGGCACAAGCGGCAGCACACAGGGTGAAAAAAAGCTCAAAATCCCCTGCAGAAACACTGTCAGCGCCGACACCGATTCCTGTAGTGTAAGTCCCATAACGCTCTCCCATCTTTTTATTTTCTGCCCATTTATGGAGGCAGCCTTTTCCCCATTATACAAAAGACTCTGCCCATTGACAACCAAAGTTTTCCGCTTCCGGGACAAACACATGAAGCCCTCCTATTCGGCCTGCGTTTTTTTATTTTCCCTACCAGGTCAGTCCGAAATCATACAAATATTCATTTCCATCGGCATCTTTATAGGCATACGTCAATCCGTCTTTCATATATTTGGCCTTGTCATAGCCCGGCACATCGTTGGGGCTGGCGCAGACGCCGTTTTCATCCACCGCGATGGCCGCGTCGGATCCAGGCAGCGTAATCGGAAGCTTGCCCACCGGTTTTGCCCGTCCGCTCAGGACATCCATGACGGCCTGTCCAAAGGAACAGAATCCCACCGACAGAGCATCTGCCATGGGCTCCACATTCGTCATCAAAAACGGCAGATTCAGGTTCACATGCATGACCACATTCGGCACCGCGGCACGGATTTCTTTGATCCGGTCCAGATGAATGCCGGTTTCCTCCATGATATTCAGTTCCAGGTAGCTGGGCGTCGCCTCAAAATAGCTTCCGCTGGTGGGATTCAATACGAGGATCGCCACATCTGCCTGATGATAGTCTTCCACAAAGTTCCACTCCGGATGGTCCTTTTTCACCGACTGCGCAAACTCGGCAATGGTCTTTTTCGGATCCACACGGCTTCCGGAAAGGGCCATGACTTCCAGCTCCTTCTCCGTGTAATCATCTTTGCAAAACAGCTC
The DNA here is from genome assembly GCA_018710785.1 of Candidatus Fimimorpha excrementavium. Classification (GTDB taxonomy): domain Bacteria; phylum Bacillota; class Clostridia; order Lachnospirales; family Lachnospiraceae; genus Fimimorpha; species Fimimorpha excrementavium. Next base: position 4,960 of record DVJD01000045.1, on the reverse strand, counting down.
CACATAGACCTTCTTCTCTTTCATGGCTGCCTCATCCAGCGGAAGCAGACCCTTTTGATTTTTCAATACCACTACGGATTCCTGATGGGCAAGATAGGCCTGTTTTCTGCTCTCTTCCGTATTCACCTGGGCATCGGCAGCTTCCTCATCCACATAGGGATTTTCAAACAGTCCCAGGGCGAACAGTTCTTTCAGGAGGCGCACCAGCGCGCGGTCCACGGTTTCCTGATCCACCAGTTTTTCTTTGATGGCATCCAGGAACGGCTTGGGATCTGCCTCTCCGGAAACCATATCGGTACCGGCCATCAAAACCTTGGCTGCCCGCTGCGGTTTTGTCATCTCTTCCGCGCCCCATGCCATGCCGCTGAGCACGCCGGTATCGCTGTTGACATACCCGTCAAATCCTAAGGTATCGCGCAAAAGTTCCGTGATAAACTGCTTATTGTAAGCAAATGCGATCTCCTCATCAAACGGACGGTCAAACGGTGCCTGCGGCACACTGGACTTTTCATTGCTCGGAATGGCGTAATACGGCATAATGGAAGACGGATGCGCCTTTATGGCTGCAGCAAACGGCGGAAGGTGGTATTTTTCCAGACTTCCCGGCGTAGCATAGACATTATATTTGCCCTCCGCATAGTGGGGGTCAAATCCGTTTTCTCTGGCTCCTCCTCCCGGGAAATGCTTGATGGTCATGGCCACGCTGTTCTCATTCAATGCTTCCCCCTGATAGGCGGTCACCAATTCCGGAATGATCTCGCTGATCAGATCAGGGTTTTCACCAAAGGTACCAAAGGTCCTGAACCATCTGGGATCCGTGGCGCAGTCGGCCATATACATATATCCCTTCCGAAGTCCGCACGCCAGAAACTCCCTGTGGCCCGTCTCGGCAAATGCCTTGACTGTATCCATATTTCGGGAAGCGGCGATTCCAAGGGTTCCCGGATATGTGGTAAACGGATTGTCCTCTTCCTCGGCATTGTAACGGATGTCCGCGCTCTCATTTTTGCTGTTCGCCGCCACGATGCATGGGATGCCCAGCCGCGTACCCTCACACACTTCCTGCAGCGTATTCATCCATTTTGCCAGCTCATGGGGCTTGGCATTTTCCCGCACGATCAAATGGCGGATATGGCGGGCCGTCAGCTGATAGGTGGTCGGATAGGCCATACTTCCCCGAAGGCCCGGCCCCTCATATTCACTGAGCACACCGCAGCGGCTGGTGGGCTGTCCGTCCTTACAGGAAATACCCATCTTCTGATCCACGATCACAAACATACCGGCCTTTTCCTCGTCGGTCATCCTGGAAACCAGATCCTTTGCCCGTTCTTCCGGCGACAGCCTCCAGTCCTCATACGGCTTCAGCTCCCCATCACCGTACAAATCCTTAAACAAAAGGCCGTCTTTCTTTATGATTCCCTTTACTGTGGTACGAATTGTCTTCTGTTTCATTTTCTTACCTTCTCCTTTCCTATATAACCCCACTCTCTTTTCAGTATACCACACCATTCGAAAATGAAACCAGCACAATATTCTGTATTTTTATTCTATATTCCATTTTTCTTTTCTCTTCCGGCGGATCACCAATTGGGCACATATGCCTGTAAATGCTCCGGCCGCACATCCGGCTGTCAGCAAAAAAGGCAGATACACCAGCAGGCCCCAACCGGCTATCAGATAGGCGACGACTATCTGCCCAATGTTGTGAAGCACTGCGCCCAGCACACTGCAGACCCAAATATAGGATTCCGGAAGAATACGCTTAAATCCCAGCATTCCCACGAGACATAAGAAACCTCCGGCCAGGCTGTACATCAGCGCCGCCATATTTCCCCCAAAGATACACCCCAGCAAAATGCGGACGACGACCATCATGGCCACTTCCCCGGCCCGGTAATGATATACTGCGTAGACCGTGATGATATTGGCCAGTCCCAGCTTCACTCCGGGAATGGGAATGGGATTTGGAATCTGAAGTTCCACGACAAATAAAATGAGCGCCGCTGTCGTAAGCATGGTTTCTTCGGTCCGGGAAAATCCGCTGCCGCCTGATCCACCAGCGGATACTGCTGCACCGTTTCAATCCGGAACAGATCGCCTCCCACCGTTTCCCGGATCACATGTGCCATGTATTCCACATTGCCCATAACCGCATCGCCATTCACCACAATACTGGCCCCAGCGATGGCGTCGACACCGGTGGTATCCACATCCTCCGGCATGGTAAAATAGGCAATGAGTACATTCGAACCGCTATCTTCTGCGGATGTTCCTTCCTCTGATTCCGCCGCTGCCGCCTTTTTTCTCAATTCGATCCTCTCCTTCCATGAAAACATTCCCGATAGATATGCCGGTAGTAAACCGGATGGAGAACTGCCAGACCGCAGGATTTCCATGACTTCCCCATAAATCCCGTTGGCCTTGATGGAACCGCCGCCGTAAGCCAGCATCACGGTGGAATACGGGTTCATTTTGCATCTCAGATATTCTCTGACGCAGCCTCTTTCAAAATATACCTTCGTGGCATTTTCAAAAATGAAATTATTCATATCGGATCTTCCTTTCCGTTCTCATGTCTGTGCCTCCCAAAAAGACACTGCCTCATCAATCCAGCCTTCCGCCGCTGTGCCTGCCCGGGGAAGCTCCTCTTCGCCGAATGCCGCTGTCCCATAGGAGCCAAGCCACGCCGCCATTCGGCCGCCTGCCGAGCCGCCCCAGAGAGAATACCCATCCGTATCCACTTCCAGTTCTTCCGCATGTTCGAAAATAAAGCTTATGGCCCGGGCCAAATCTTCACAGGCCGTCCTGGCGCCGGGGCGGTAAATCAGGGCAAAGGCATTATAGCCCCTCTTTGACAATTCCAGTGCATGGGGAAAACTGTCCTGTATGGCGCCCACATAAGCGAATCCGCCTCCCGCATTGCATACAGCAAACTTTTCACCGGGCGTTCCCTTAAAGAAAAACAATCCTGTATCTTCTTTTTCCGGATCCGCGGCCTTTTCTTCCTCACTGTAGATATCATAGAATACCGTATCCCCGGCTGCTGCATGTTCCCTCAGATAGTTGGCTATGGCAACGGTTTCATTGGGATCGATATTGCTGTACCAGGTCAGATGCAGATCTCCCAGGGTATCTCCGCTGTAATAGCCGCTGTCCACCGGGAAAATCAGCCTGCCGTATTCTCCGAATACCGGATCCTCCGTCACACCTGTGATCGCTGTATCCACCGTATAGGCACCGCCGTATTCGATTTCTGTATCTGTCTCTGTCTCCATGGTCTCCTCATCTCCCGAACGTTCTGTGACATGCGCGGCTGGTTTGGAACCCGATGCGGATTCCAAACCGGATTCTGTACTGACAGTACGTTCATTTCCGCATCCGGCAAGACAGCATGCCAGGCAAAAAAGAGCGGTAATCAAAGCCATCCTTCTCATATCCTTTCACCTGCCTTTCTTTCCCATCTTTTGTTATTCTTATTATAAAAAAATCGAGACCTCAGCAGAAGTCTCGATTCGTTATGCGGTAGTTACCGGCAGGTTAACAGTTTAGTTTGACGCGGTCACCTTCTCCACCGCCTTCAAAAATGTTTTCACCATGGGCGATGGATCGGGGGCGTGCAGCAGGCCGAACGGAATGGTATAATTCCAGTCCACCGGCAGAATTTTCAGCAGCGGATGCACATAACGCCAGTTTTCCACTGCCATCAGCACACAATTATTGTTTTCACATTGGTTGAATGCCTCCACATCGTAAAAATCAAAGTCCACGATATGAACCTGGGGATGATTTTTCCACAGATCATCCCGCAGCAAATCCACATAATGACTCCACTCCCGGCGCATCAGCATCAAATTCTCTCCGTACAAATCCTGAATGGTCAGCTTTTCCTTATGTGCCAGCCGATGATGGATGGAAACCGCGCAGCAGATGGGTTCCCGTGAGATTTCCAGCCCCGCGCATTTTCGCAGATTCAGCATGGTCTCATCAAAGATTCCCGCCACCACATCGATGTTTTGTCCCAGATTTCCCAGGATTTCCCTGGCATTTTCCGGTGTATTTTCAAACGGAATAATCTGAAATTTCACATCCGGACAATACTGCTGTACCTTGGGCCACAAATCCACCAAAACCTGGGCCGGCGTCATGGGAGATGAACCGATCCGGATGAGGCTGTCATTTTTCAGCATGGTATTCTTTGCCCGCACCACGGAATCTTTGCAGTATTGGATAATATATTTTGCATCCTGATACAGCGATTTTCCTGCATTGGTCAGCACCAGCCCCCGATGCGTGCGGATAAACAGCTGCAAGTCCAAATTTTCCTCCAGCAAATTGATCTGCTTGATAACCGCCGACGGAGAAATATACAGCCGTTCCGCCGCCTTATTAAAACTTCCAGCTTCCACCACACATACAAACGTCTCCAACTGGGGATTGTACATGGGTATCACCTCCCTCTCTCTTTTCGAATCCCATATTCACAGTCCGCTTCGCTGCCTGCTCCCGGCAAGAGCCGGAATCCGTTCTATCCTTATTGTATCTTACACAGTTTTTTTATGGAAGTACCTTTTTTATAATAAATTTATAAACCCCACCGTCTGTTGACCGGCAAATATCCCCTCATACAAGCCCAACAGCCGCTTTCGGCCTGATCGCATAGTCAAGACCACCGGCTTAGCCGGTGGCTTGCACTGCCCCTATAAGGGGCTTTTACCTGCTTGCGCCCGGAAGGCGCACTGACGGTCTGCCAACTGCACCACATCCACAGCTGCCCCTAAAGGGGCCTATTCAGTGCTTCCTTATTCCGGCTCAGCCCCTTTGAGGGCTTTCTGGTTTGCTTTGACTTCCTACTACCACTCCAAGTGGTTTATTTCTTGTTTTTCTTCACCGGCTCACCCGTAAACGGGTCGATATACTCTACTAATGTCATCTGGTCATATTCTAAATCTTCTTTTATTTG